>DASSXN010000002.1:0-26603 GCA_035703785.1 Xanthobacteraceae bacterium | reverse complement strand
ACGCCGGAAACCGCCTTGATGGCGCCGGCGATCTGCGGCGAGACCTTGAACCGTCCGGGCAGCTTGACCTCGACCTCGCTGCCGTTTCGCAACAGCAGCACCATGCTGACCTCGCCCTCGGCGGCCTCGGCGCCGTTGCCGTTCCCACCCTTCTGCGACGCGTCGAGCCGGCGCGCCACGCCGGCGAGCGGCGCAGCCTCGCGCAGGAAAACCCGTAAGCCGCGATGCATCGGGGCCGCCGCCTCGTCGAGCGGCTCGACCGACTGAATGCGGGCGCGGACCTCGTCGCCCTGCACCTCGGCGGTGAGAAACAACAGTACGGCGGTGCCGGGCTCCAGCAAATCGCGATATTGGGCGAGCCCTTCGGCGAATAGCACTGCCTCATAGTGTCCGCTCGGATCCGACAGCCCGATAATGCCCATCTTGCTGCCGCTCTTGGTGCGCCGTTCGGTCCGCGACACCACCGTGCCGGCGACGCGGCCGGCGCCGACCCCGGTTTTGACCGCGCGGGCGAATTCCGCCCACGACTGCACCCGCAGGCGTTTGAGGGCGGCGGCATAATCGTCGAGTGGATGGCCGCTCAAAAAGAAGCCGACCGCCTCGTATTCGCGCTGCAGGCGCTCTGCCGGCAGCCATGGCTCGAGCGCCGGCACGGCGATGGATGAATGCGCTGCGGCGCCGGCGAACAGCTCGGATTGGCCGCGCGCTACGTCGTCTTGGGTGCGCTGCGCGGTTGCCAAGATCGCGTCCACCGCCGCATAGGCGCGCGCGCGGTTTCCTTCGATGCAATCGAACGCGCCGGCGGCGGCGAAGCTCTCCAGCACCCGCTTGTTGACGGCGCGCGGATTGATGCGCCGGCCGAAATCGGAAAGGTCGGCGAACGCGCGCTCGCCGCGCGCGGCGACGATGCTCTCGACCGCCTGCCGGCCCACCCCGCGCAGCGCGGCCAAAGCGTAATGGATGGTGTTGCCTTCGACCTCGAATTCGACGTCCGAGCGGTTGACCGATGGCGGCTCGACCTTGATGCCGAGCCGCTCGGCCTCATCGCGAAATTCGGCGAGCTTGTCGGTATTGCCCATATCGAGCGTCATGGAAGCGGCCATGAACTCGACCGGGTAATTGGCCTTCATATAGGCGGTCTGATACGTGAGTAGCGCGTAGGGCGCCGAATGGGACTTGTTGAAGCCGTATTCCGCGAATTTCGCACACGTATCGAAAATGGCCTCCGCATCCGCGCGTCCGATACTGCGCGCGACCGCGCCAGCAACGAAACTGTCGCGTTGCGCCGCCATTTCCTTCCTGTCCTTCTTGCCCATGGCGCGGCGCAGAATGTCGGCCCTGCCTAGACTGTAGCCGGCAAGATCGCGCGCGATCTGCTGCACTTGCTCCTGATAGGTAATGATTCCGTAGGTCGCCCTCAGGATCGGCTCGAGCTTGGGATGCAAATAATCAGTGCGCTCGTGGCCGAGCTTGCGCGCGCAATACGTCGGAATGTTCGCCATCGGGCCGGGCCGATAAAGCGCCACCAGCACAATCAGATCCTCGAATCGGTCGGGGCGCATGTCGATGAGCGCGCGGCGCATGCCGGCGCTTTCCACCTGGAACACCCCGACCGTCTCGCCGCGCGCCAGCATCTGATAGGTTTGCGCGTCATCGAGCGGCAGATTGGATAGATCGATCTCGATGCCGCGCCGGCGCACGAGCTTGACGGCGCGATCGAGCACAGTGAGCGTTTTCAAGCCGAGGAAATCGAACTTCACCAGCCCCGCAGGCTCGACCCATTTCATGTTGAACTGGGTCACCGGCATCAGCGATTTCGGATCGCGGTAGAGCGGCACAAGTTCGGTGAGCGGCCGGTCGCCGATGACGATGCCGGCGGCGTGGGTCGAGGCATGGCGGGTGAGCCCTTCGAGCTTTTGCGCGATATCGAAGGCTCGGCGCGTCACGGGATCGCGATCCCGTTCGGCTTGTAATCGCGGCTCGTCTTCGATGGCTCGGCCGAGTGAAATCGGATTCGCCGGATTCTGCGGCACCAGCTTGCACAAGCGATCGACCTGGCCGTAGGGCATCTGCAACACGCGGCCGACATCGCGTAACACGCCGCGCGCCTGGAGCGTGCCGAAAGTGATGATCTGCGCGACCTGGTCGCGCCCGTATTTCTCCTGCACGTAGCGGATGACTTCGTCACGCCGGTCCTGGCAGAAATCGACGTCGAAATCCGGCATCGAGATGCGTTCCGGATTGAGGAAGCGCTCGAACAAAAGACCGAAGCGGATCGGATCGAGATCGGTGATGGTGAGCGCGTAGGCGACCAGCGAGCCCGCTCCCGAGCCGCGCCCGGGACCGACCGGAATGTCTTGCGCCTTCGCCCATTGGATGAAATCGGCGACGATCAGAAAATAGCCGGCATAGTGCATGTTGACGATGACGCCGAGTTCGAATTCGAGCCGCTCGTTGTAATCCTCGACACTATGACCTGGCGCGGTGCCGTAGCGTTGCAAGCGCCGCTCCAATCCCGACCGTGCGGCACGGCGCAGCTCTTGCGCCTCTTCCGCGTCTTCAGCTTCTTGCACCGGTGGCCGCGGCTGGCCCGGCTGCTCTTTGTCTTCGCCCGCCACGCCGGCGCGATCATTTCGGCCAGCGGCAAAGCGCGGCAAGATCGGCGCCAGCGTGCGCGGGCGAAATACACAACGCTGCGCAATTTCGATCGTCGTCACGAGCGCTTCGGGCAAATCGGCGAACAAAGCGGCCATCTCGGCGCGGGTCTTGAAGCGATGCTCAGGCGTGAGCTGACGGCGCTCACCGTCGGCGATCAGCTTGCCCTCGGCGATGCAAAGAAGCGCATCGTGCGCTTCGTAATCCTCGCGTGTGGCAAAGAAGGGCTCGTTGGCGGCGACGAGCGGCAGACCATGTGCATAAGCAAGATCAATCAGCTGCGGCTCGGCGAGCCGCTCGCCGGCCATGCCGTGGCGCTGCAATTCAATGTAGAGGCGGTCGCCGAACAGCCGTCGCAGCACCTGGCAGCGCGACAACGCGACTGGATGCTGTCCGGCGACGATCGCGCCGTCGAGCGGTCCGTTGGGGCCGCCGGACAGCGCAATCAACCCGCAAGTGGCTTCATCAAGCCAGGATACGTTGATGTGCGGCCGCTCCTGCGCTGCGGTCTCAAGATACGCGCGCGAACACAGCCGCATCAGGCTGCGGTAGCCGCTCTCATCGGCCGCGAGCAAAACCAGGCGCGGCCAGTTTTGTTCGGTGTTGCGGTTTTCGATGTCGCCGAAATCGACCGCCATGGCGCAGCCGACGATCGGCTGAATCCCGGAGCTCGCCAGCTTTTCCGAGAACTCCAGCGCGCCGAACATGTTGTCGGTATCGGTCAAGGCGAGCGCCGGTTGCCGATCGTTCTTCGCGAGCTCGGCCAGGCGTGCAATCGGTAACGCGCCTTCAAGCAGCGAGTAGGACGAATGAATGTGCAGATGCACGAAAGCCGGTTCAGCAGACATCACATTTCCGTCCGTGGGCTAACGCCCTCATCGTTCCGAAAACTCACCCATGATGAGAACGGCGATTGCGATTCTCGCCCGATCAACCATGCGGGATCGGAAACGACGCTGTCCATCGCCACGCACGCGATGCGCCCATAGGCGACGGGTTTTCCCCAATATGCCCGGCCTTAACCTCTTGCTGCCCGACCAGAGGCAAGCCGTGCGCTGGACCCCACCGTCGCCTCAACCCGGCGGGCGCCAGCACCCCCACTGCGCGAATCGGGGGCGCTTAGAGCATCCCAAGCACTTGCGCCCATACCGCCACGGTGGCGAGAAACAGGCTCAAAGAGGCCAGCGCGACCGCTTCTTCCAAGACTGACCGGATCATGATTGCACCCTAATCTGAGAACGTAAAGAGAACATAGTTCCCTTATTGTTCACGGTCAAGCATGGGCACTGACCCGCGACCCGGCCGCAGGACAGCCCGGTTAATCGGAGCTTAACGTCTCGGCGCGCCGGGTACCCTTGGGTGCAAGCGACCACACGTTTTCCATCTGCATTGGACCTATTCCGGCAGGGCCGGGAACCCCTTGGATGCGCGCCGTTTGACATAGGCAAAGGCTCGCGCATGGCGGTTGTCCTGGTTGTCGAGGATGAGGATCAGGTCCGCGTCCTGGCGCAATCCTATTTGGAAGAACAAGGTCACGAGGTGCTCTCGGCCGACACGCCCACTGGCGCGCTTGCCATCCTGGAAAAATCGGACGGGGTCGATCTCTTGTTCACCGATCTCGACCTCAAAGGCGACATCCAGGCCGGCATCGAATTGGCAAAAGCGGCGGTCAAGCTGTGCCCGCAACTGCGGGTGCTTTATACGACCGGGCGAGCGATCACCGACGGAATGAAAGCGCGCTTCGTGCCGGGCTCCGCGACGCTTGCGAAGCCGTACACGGTCGAAGAATTGCGCGGCAACCTGTCGACGAATTTCCAAATCGATCCATTGCGGGGCGTCTTTGAAGCCAAGCGGCCGCCGTTTGGAATTTCCAATTTAGGCGGCCGCGTGGTTCGGTGCTCGCTGCAACCCGACGCTCTCGGAGCGCGCGGCTAATGCGAAATGATTTTTGGTTGATTCGGTATTTCGCTTTAGCTTGTCGTTTGAGCATGATCTTTTCCGACCTCGCTTCGCCCGCCGAAGCACATGACACGAGAGTACTAGTGGCTAGCATGGCTTCGCAGGCGGGAAACCGGCGTCCACTTTTCGGGATCATGCTTTAGGTGGAATTGACGTGTGAAAAGTTTGCACCCGGTAGCCGATGAACTCAATTGACGGTGGGACGTTGCTCGGCTGAGAGTGATGCGAAAGGAAAAACGATGAAATTCGCGCTCAGCCTTCTCGGCGCCCTGGTCGTGGCGGCTGCGATCGGCACGCCGGCGCACGCCGATGGTCCCTGGTGTGCTTTTTACAGCGGTCGCTTCGGCGGTGCCTCCAATTGCGGCTTCTACACCTATGATCAATGTCTCGCGACGGTGAGCGGCGTCGGCGGATGGTGCCAGCCGAACACGATGTATGTGCCGCCACCCGGGCGGCATCGGCATTACCGCGCCTATCCGTACTGAGACGCGCCGCTTTAGGACAGTTCGACGATCTGGCCGTCGCGAAGCGTGACGCGGCGGTCCATCTGCGCCGCAATGTCGAGGTTATGCGTCGCGATGATGGCGGCGAGACCGGAGGCCCGTACCAGCTGATTGAGCGTGGCGAAGACGTGATCCGCCGTGTGCACGTCGAGGTTACCGGTCGGCTCGTCGGCCAGCAAAATGCGCGGCGCGTTGGCGACCGCACGCGCAATCGCGACGCGCTGCTGCTCGCCGCCGGAAAGCTCGGCCGGCCGATGCATCAGACGATCTTTGAGACCGAGATAGCTTAACAGTTCGATGCCGCGGCTGGTTGCTTCGCTGCGCGACAGCCCGCGGATCATCTGCGGCAGCATGACGTTTTCCAGTGCGGAAAACTCCGGCAACAGATGGTGGAATTGGTAGACAAAGCCAATGTCGGTCCGCCTGATGCGGGTGCGGGCAATGTCGGACAAATGCGAGGTCGCGACCGCATCGATATAGACTTCGCCGGCGTCCGGCTGTTCGAGCAATCCGGCAATATGCAGAAGCGTCGATTTGCCGGCGCCCGACGGCGCCACCAGCGCGACCGACTGACCGGGCCAGACCGCGAGCTCGGCGCCCTTGAGCACGTCCAGCGTTGAATCGCCCTGATGGAATTGCCGGCTGATGCCGTGCAGGAAGACGAGCGGATGCTCTTCGCTATCCGCTGAAGCGGTCTTCGGTTCGCGTATGGTGGTGGTGTCGTCCATCGCGTCTTTGGTCACTCGTAGCGTAGCGCTTCGACAGGATCGAGCCGCGCCGCTCGCCAAGACGGATACAGCGTCGCCAGCAATGATAGGCCGAGCGCCATCACGAGGACAGCCAAAGTTTCCTTCAAGTTCATGTCGGCCGGGAGCTTGGAGAGGAAATAAAGCTCCGGCGAAAACAGCTCGGTATTGGTCAGCCACGACAAGAAGTGGCGGATTTCCTCGATGTTGAGACAGACGATGGTGCCGAGCAGGAAGCCGACAACGGTGCCGACCACCCCGATCGAGGCGCCGGTGATGAGAAAGACCCGCATCATCGCGCCCTGCGTTGCGCCCATCGTGCGCAAGATCGCGATGTCGCTGCCCTTGTCTTTGACCAGCATGATCAGGCCGGAGACGATATTGAGCGCCGCGACCAGCACGATCAGCGTGAGGATGAGGAACATCACGTTGCGCTCGACCTGAAGCGCGTTGAAGAAGGTGGCGTTTCGCTGCCGCCAATCGATCATGTAGATCGGGCGCGCGGCGGCATCGGTGACTGATTGGCGAAAGCGGTCGATGCGATCCGGATCGTCGGTATAAATCTCGATTGCGGTCACGTCGCCGGCGCGATTGAAATAGGCCTGCGCCTCGGTCAGCGGCATGAACACGAAAGCGGAATCGTATTCCGACATGCCGATCTCGAACACCGCGCCGATCTTGTAGGCTTTGATCCGCGGCGTGGTGCCCATCGGCGTCACCGCCCCGCGCGGCGAAACAAGCGTAATGTTGTCACCGGCCCGCACCGAAAGCTGCTCGGCCAAGCGGCGGCCGATGGCCAGGCCCTGACCATTGTCGAAACCATCCAGCGTGCCTTGTTTGATGTTGCTCGAGATCTGCGACAGCTTCGCCAGGTCGGCGCCAAGCATGCCGCGCACCACGACGCCGGACGCGTTAAACGGCGACGAAGCGAGCGCCTGGCCTTCGACCAGGGGCGCTGCGAGATAGATGCCGTCGACCTTGGATATGCGATCGGCGACCGCGGCATAGTCGGTGAGCGGGGATTCGAGCGGCTGGATCAACAGATGGCCATTCAGCCCGAGAATTTTGGACAACAGTTCCTGGCGGAAGCCGTTCATCACCGCCATCACGATGATCAGCGTGGCGACACCGAGCATGATGCCGAGGAAGGAGAAGCCGGCGATCACGGAAATAAAGCCTTCCCGGCGCCGCGCCCTTAAGTAGCGCAGCGACAGCATCCATTCGAAAGGCGCAAAGGGATGGGTGCCGGTCGACTCGGCCATCGAGATGCGTTCCCCGTGAATGCTCGGAGTTTCACACGATTCTGGCGGTTTCAAGCCGCAGAAAATCGCGTCAAAACCGCACCACACACAGTTTCATGCGACAAGCCGCTCGACCGCATCGGCCGGGGATAACAGTTCCCGCTTTCCGTCGGCGCGGCGTTTTATTTCCACTTTGCCTTCACCAAGGCTGCGCGGGCCCACCAGAATCTGCCAGGGAATGCCGATCAGGTCCGCGGTTGCGAATTTCGCGCCAGGCCGCTCGTCGAGATCGTCATAAAGCGTATCGATCCCCTTGGCGGTCAGCTCGGCATAAAGCCGCTCGCACGCGGCGTCGGTGTCGCTGCCGCCTTGCTTGAGGTTGAGAATGGTCGCGCGGAACGGCGCCACCGGTTCCGGCCATTTGATGCCGGCCTCGTCGTGAAAGGCTTCGATGACCGCGGCGACGAGGCGGCTCGGGCCGATCCCGTAGGAGCCCATATGGACCGGGCGTTCGATCCCGTCGGGCCCGGTAACCACGGCCTTCATCGGCTCCGAATATTTGGTGCCGAAATAAAAAATGTGGCCCACTTCGATGCCGCGGGCGGAAATGCCCTTGCCGGCGAGCTTGGCGAAGGCGCCGGCATCGTGCTTTTCGGAAGTGGCGGCGTAAAGTGAGGTCCATTTGGCCGCGATCGCCTGTAGCCCCGCGACATCGTTGAAATCCACATCGGCGCCCGGCACTTCGAAATCGAGATAGTCACTGTGGCAGAACACTTCGCTCTCGCCGGTCTCGGCAAGAACGATGAACTCATGCGAAAGGTTGCCGCCGATCGGTCCGCTCTCGGCCACCATCGGAATCGACCGCAGACCCATGCGAGCGAAGGTGCGCAGGTAAGCGACAAACATGCGGTTATAGGCGTGCTTGGCGCCGTCGAAGTCGAGGTCGAAGGAATACGCATCTTTCATCAGGAATTCGCGCCCGCGCATCAGTCCGAACCGCGGCCGCACCTCGTCGCGGAATTTCCATTGGATGTGGTAGAGATTGAGCGGCAAATCCTTGTATGACCGCACATAGCTGCGGAAGATCTCGGTGATCATTTCTTCGTTGGTCGGACCGTAGAGCATTTCGCGGTCATGGCGGTCGCGGATCCGCAGCATCTCTTTGCCGTAAGCCTCATAACGCCCGCTCTCCCGCCACAGCTCGGCGGGTTGGATGGTCGGCATTAAAAGTTCGATGGCGCCCGAGCGATCCTGTTCTTCGCGGACGATGGCGCAGATCTTTTGCAAGACGCGAAAGCCGAGCGGCAGGAAGGCGTATATGCCGGCGGCCTCCTGGCGCATCATGCCGGCGCGCAGCATCAGCCGGTGCGAAGCGATTTCCGCTTCTTTCGGCGTTTCACGCAAAATCGGAAGGAAGTAGCGGGAGCGGCGCATGAATTCTCGGTCTTTTGGTATCGCGCCACGCACACAAGCCGCAAGCCGGCTGAAAAGACAAGAGTTTCGCCAGGCTCGGGCGCGGCTGAGGATAGGCCGATATTGCCCGCCACAATCTGATGACAAGCGCCCCGACATCAATTAGGAAGGAGAGTATCCGGTCGGTTGGTCGCGAAGTAACGCGGGCAAACTGGCCGGTCTTTTGTAGGTTCAAGTCATCGATCTCAATCAAGATCTCAATCAAAGGTCCAAGTCTCGGGAGGGCCACCCGCGACCCAAAGTGTCGCCAGCCGCGCCTCGATAGAGAACAAGCGGAGTTCGGGTTTCCAAGGATCCTCGAAGCAGGGCAGCGGCCCTGCTTTTTCTTTGCCTCAAACCGCCTTTTCAGATCATCCAGTCCTTCAATGACTTGATGTAACACATTGAATCAACGTGATTTAACGAAGGCGTTCAGGAGACCATCGACCGTCACCCAATGCTGCACATAGGCGACGTAGCAGACGGCATAGATCGCGGCGGCGACCACGGTGGTCCAGACGAGCTTCCATCCGATCCTGGCTTTGGCCGGGGCGCCGGGGTCGGTGCCTGGCGCAATATCGTCCCCTTCGTGCTGGCTCTTGATGCCCCAGGGCAAAACCGCAAACAGCACCACCCACCAGATCAGGAAGAAGATAGCGAGCGCGGTGGCGACCGGCATTAGGATCAAAATCCATTATTTCCGTGAGCCGCGTTGCGGCCAAAATCGCGGCCCGGGCAGGAGAAAGGCGAAGAGCGTATCGGCAATACGGTCGAGCCTTTCGACGAACCCGGTCGCGATTTTCGCCGCAACCTGAAGGGACGCGGGCCTTTTGGCCCGCTGGCGTCGTTGCTCGTCGCTCATGATCGTATAGATCACATCGCTCCTCGCGCCTAGCCAACGGCCAAAATGCTCAGCGTCGCGGCCACGCAAATAATGGATTTTGACCCTAGGCCTGTTCGAGCTCGACCAGCGTGCCGGCAAAGTCTTTGGGGTGGAGAAACAGCACCGGCTTGCCATGCGCCCCGATTTTGGGCTCGCCATCGCCCAGAACCCGGGCTCCGCCCGCTTTGAGCGCATCGCGCGCCGCGCGAATATCGCCAACCTCGTAGCAGATGTGGTGGATGCCGCCGTCCGGATTGCGGTCGAGAAACTTTGCGATCGGCGAGGCGTCCCCAAGCGGCGCGAGCAGTTCTATCTTGGTGTTGGGAAGCGTGACGAACACTGTGGTCACGCCGTGGTCGGGCTGTGGCACGGCGGGCGAGACGTCGGCCCCCAACACGTCGCGGTAGATCGCGGCGGCCTTGCCAAGATCGCGCACGGCAATGGCAACGTGATTGAGCCGACCGATCAAATCCTAGTCTCCTTCGCCTCGGATCCTATAGCGTGATCCGATTAGGTAGATCACCAAGCGTCCATAACGTTTTATTTGCGCATGATCCGGGAAACCGGTTCCCACTTTTCCGGATCATGCGCTACACGACGAGAACGTGCACATGGCAAATCGGCTTTTTGCCCCAACGCTCGGCGAGGGCGGCGCGCACCGCACGGCGTAAGCTCTCGGCCACTTGGTCCGGATCGCGGCGGTGTGGCTTCGGCAGCGCCTCGAATGTCTCCTCGACCGCGCGGCGGGCGACCTCAAGCAACGGCGCGCCGGCGGCATCGGTTTCCGGCAGCCCAACGAGCTCGACCTCGGGGTAAGTCACGAGCGCGCCCTTGTCGTTGATCGCGATCGCGACCGAGACAATTCCGGAGAAAGAGAGCCGGCGGCGCGCGGCGATGGTGCGCGCCTCGGCCTCGATCAGCAGCGAACCGTCCTTGTACAGGCGGCCGGAGGGAAGCTGGTCGACGATTTCAGCCGGGCCCGGCGCCAAGCGGACCAGATCGCCGTTGCCGCAAACCAAGACTTGCGGCACGCCGGCACGGCGAGCGAGCGCCGCATGTTCGGCGAGATGGAGCGCCTCGCCATGGGCCGGGATCAGGATTTTCGGCCGCACCCAGCCGATCATGTCACGTAGTTCGTCGCGCCTGGGATGACCCGAAACATGGACAAGATGGGTGCGGTCGGTAATGACTTCGACCCCTTGCGCCACCAGGCCATTGATCACGCGCGCGATCGCCTTTTCGTTGCCGGGAATGGGACGCGCCGAGAAAATCACCCGATCGCCGCGCGACAGCGCGACGTCAGGATGCTCGTCTTCGGCAATGCGCGCCAGCGCCGCGCGCGGCTCGCCCTGGCTGCCGGTGCAAAGCGCAACGACCTTCTCCGGCGGCAAGTAGCCGTAACTTTCGACGCTGCGAAAATCCTGGACGCCGTCGAGGTAACCGGTCTCGCGCGCGACTTGGACGACCCGCTCCATGGCGCGGCCGACCACCACGACTTCGCGTTCTGCGACGCGTGCGGCATCGGCCACGGCGCGCAGGCGGCCGACATGGGAGGCAAAGGTCGTCACCGCGACCCGGCGCGGCGCGGTGCGGATGAGGTCGGCAAGCGTTTTGGCAACGTCTGATTCCGACGGCGAGCGGCCGTCGCGGACTGCATTGGTGGAATCGCCGACGAGCGCCAGCACGCCTTCGTCGCCGAGCGCCGACAGTTTGGCGGCGTCGGTCGGGCCGCCGATTAAGGGGGTCGGATCGATTTTCCAGTCTCCGGTGTGCAGCACCGTTCCGGCCGGCGTGCGGATCGCAAGCGCATTCGATTCCGGAATCGAATGGGCGACATTGATGAAATCGATGGCAAAGGGGCCGATCGACAAATGTCCGCCGACCGGCACGACCTGCACCGGAATTTCCGGCGCGCCGGTCTCGGACGCGCGCCGCGCTTCGAACAGGGCTGCCGTAAACGGCGTGGCATGGATCGGCACTTTCAGGCGTGGCCACAGGTCGATCAGCGCGCCCATGTGGTCCTCGTGGCCGTGGGTGAGCACCAGCGCGAGGATGTTTCTGCGTTCTTCGATCAGATAGCGGATGTCGGGGAGGATGAGATCGACGCCCGGGAGATGTTCTTCCGACGCAAATGACACGCCGCAATCGACGATGATCCACTGCCGCCGCCGATCGTCGCCGAAGCCGTAGATCGAGAGGTTCATCCCGATCTCGCCGATGCCGCCAAGGGCTGCGAATACGAGTTCGTTTTGCGCCATGGATCAGCCCGGCCGGCCGAGCGGGCCCGCCTGGCCGCGCACTGTGAAGGGGAACACGTCTCCGGCAGCAATTTTGGCAATGCCGCCGTCGGGTCGCTCGAGCACCAGCCGGCCCGAATGATCGAGACCGACGAAACGGCCTTGCATTTCGGCATCGCCATTGCGGACAACGATCGGCTCGCCGATGCCACGGACATGGGTCAGCCAATCGTCGAGAATGACCGGGAAACCACGGCCGCGATCCCACTGCCGCAGGTGGCCGCACATTGTGGCGGACAACCGCGCAAACAATTGGTCCGGCGCTATTGCCGCGCCATGCGCCCCTAGGTCGGTTGCCGGGAAACCAATGCTGCCGTCACTCGCGGCCGGATGACTGTTGCAATTGACGCCGATGCCGATGACGACAATGAAGCGTTTTCCCGCTTCGCCGTCAGGGGTCGCCTCGCCCTCGATGAGAATGCCGGCGCATTTGCGCCCGTCCAGCAATAGGTCATTCGGCCATTTGAATTTCAATTGCGGCGCAAGCGCCTTTGCTTCGAACGCGACGGCGTCGCGCAGCGCCAGTGCAGCGACGAAAGCAAGTTGCGGCGCATATTCGAACGGCGATGGATCGCTGAGCAAGAGGCTTGCGTAGAGATTGCCCGGCGGCGAAATCCAGGTGCGGCCGTTGCGCCCGCGCCCTTGCGTTTGCGCCGTCGCGGTGATCCAGAGCGGCCCGCCTTCGCCCTGTTGCGCTCGTAAGCGCGCCTCGGCATTGGTCGATCCTGTGGTCCCAAGGCTCTCGAGCCGCACCCCGGCGTTCACCGCAATGGGATCAAGCTGCATCAGAACAAGGAATGCGCGGCGGCGCTGGCTATGCCGACGAGCGGCGCCGGATACAGGAAGAAGAGAATGTTGAACAAGCCGCAAATCCCCAGCACCACGCGCAGCTCATAGGGCATCTGCTCGAACTTGCCGACCGGCTCGTCGAAATACATCAATTTGACGATGTAGAGATAATAATAAGCGCCAACGACGCTGGTCACCACGCCGAGCACCGCGAGCAGATACAGGCCCGCTTTGATGGCGGCGAGAAAGACATAGAACTTGGCGAAGAAGCCGGCGAGCGGCGGCACGCCGGCCATCGAGAACAACAGCATCGCCAAAAAGAACGCCATGGTCGGGTGCGTGCGCGCCAGCCCGGCAAGCTGGTCGATCGATTCCACCATACCGGTGGCCCGCCGCATCGACAGGATCACGGCAAACACGCCGAGCGTCATGGTGACGTAAATAGCGATATAAACAAGCACGCCCTGGACGCCCTCGCTGGTCCCGGCGGCAAGCCCGACCAGCGCGAAACCCATATGGCCGATCGACGAATAGGCCATCAGCCGTTTGAAATTGCGCTGCCCAATCGCGGCGAACGAGCCGAGCGCCATCGAGGCGATCGAAACGAACACGACGATCTGCTGCCATTGCGAGGTGATGCCCGGGAACGCCATCACCGCGGCGCGCACGAACATGGCGATGCCGGCCACTTTGGGCGCGGCGGCGAAGAATGCCGTGACCGGGGTTGGCGCGCCTTCATAGACGTCCGGCGTCCACATGTGAAACGGCACCGCCGAGATCTTGAAACAGAAGCCGGCGAACAGAAAGACGATGCCGAAGATCAGTCCGATCCCGCCCTGCCCCGCCGCCTGCGCGATGCCGGCGAAGCTGACGGTTCCGGTAAAGCCGTAGATCAGCGAAGCGCCGTAAAGCAGCATGCCCGACGACAGCGCCCCGAGAACGAAATATTTCAAGCCGGCCTCGGTTGAGCGCAGCGAGCTGCGATGGCTTGCCGCGACGACATAGAGCGGCAGGCTCATCAATTCGAGGCCGAGGTAAAGCGCGATGAGATCGGCAGCCGAAATCAGCATCAGCATGCCGAGCGTCGAAAGCAGGATCAGCACCGAATATTCAAAACGCTCTTGCGCCTCGCGTCTGGCATAATCGATCGACATGGCGATCGAGGCCGCCGAGCCGAGCAGCGCCAGAATTTTCAGGAACCGCGCGAATTCGTCGACGATGAAGCTGCCGCCGAAAGTGACCAGCTTGCCGGGCGGCAGCACCGCAAGGATCACGCCGGCGAGCGCAAGCAGCACGATCGCGGCGCCGTCGATGAATCGGCTCGTGGTCGCGGCGGGCCGATACACGCCGACAAGCAGTAGCGCCATGGCGCCAATGCCGAGCACAAATTCCGGAAGCAGTGGAATCAGGTTGGGAAGCTGCGCGGCGTTCATCGCGTCACCGCGCCAAGGCCCGCGCCAAGGCCCGCGGCGTGCACGGTGCCGACCGCGTGCTGATAATTGTCGATCAATTGCGCCACCGAAGCCGAGGAAATATCGAGCACGAGCCTCGGATAGACGCCAAGAACGATGGTGAGAACGATCAGCGGCGTCATAATCGCGATTTCGCGCCAGCCGATGTCCCTGATGTCGAAGAGCGCAGGCTTTTCCAGCGTGCCGAAGATGATCTTGCGATAAAGCCAGAGCGCGTAAGCTGCCGAGAGGATGGTGCCGAGCGTTGCCAGCGTCGCCACCCAGTTGTTGACCCGGAAAGTGCCGATCAGACTCAAGAACTCGCCGACGAAGCCCGAGGTGCCGGGCAGGCCGACATTGGCCAGCGTGAAAACCATGAACACGAAGGCGTAAAGCGGCATGCGATTGACGAGGCCGCCATAGGCGGCGATCTCGCGCGTATGCATGCGGTCATAGACAATGCCGACGCAAAGGAACAAAGCGGCAGAGACGATGCCGTGCGAAACCATCTGGAAAATGCCGCCGGCGACGCCCTGCGCGGTCACCGCGAACAGTCCCATGGTGACGAAGCCCATATGCGCCACGGACGAATAGGCGATGAGCTTCTTCATGTCCTCCTGCACCAGCGCAACCAGCGAGGTGTAGACAATCGCCACGACCGAGAGCGCGTAGATCAAGGGCGCGAGCTGCGCCGACGCCTCGGGGAACATCGGCAACGAGAAACGCAAGAATCCGTAGCCGCCCATTTTCAACAGGATCGCGGCGAGGATCACCGACCCGGCGGTGGGCGCCTCGACATGAGCATCGGGCAGCCAAGTATGGACCGGCCACATCGGCAGCTTGACCGCGAACGAAGCGAGGAACGCAAACCACGCCCATTTCTGTAAGCTCAACGGGAACGAATGATGCAACAGCGCGGCGATATCGGTAGTGCCGGCCTGCCAATACATCGCCATGATGGCGAGCAGCATCAGCACCGAGCCAAGCAGCGTGTAGAGGAAGAACTTGAAGCTGGCATAGACGCGGCGCGGCCCGCCCCAGACCCCGATGATCAGGAACATCGGGATCAGCCCGCCTTCGAAGAACAGATAGAACAGCACGAGGTCGAGCGCGCAAAAGGTGCCGACCATCAAGGTCTCAAGCACCAGAAACGCGATCATGTAATCGCGCACCCGGGTCTGGATCGCGGTCCAACTCGCCAGGATGCAGATCGGCATCAGGCCCGTGGTCAAAATCACAAACGGCAGCGAAATGCCGTCGACGCCCATCGCATAGGTAATGGCGCCGCCGAGCCATGGCCGCTTCTCGACGAATTGAAAATCCGCCGAGGCCGGATCGAAGCGCCAGATCAGAATCAGCGAAATGAGGAAAGTGACGAGCGTGGTCCACAGCGCCGCCCAGCGCGCGTTGCGAAAGCCGGCCTCGTCCTCGGGCAACAGCGCGATGAATAAGGCGCCCGCCAGAGGCAGG
The DNA here is from genome assembly GCA_035703785.1 of Xanthobacteraceae bacterium. Taxonomy (GTDB): domain Bacteria; phylum Pseudomonadota; class Alphaproteobacteria; order Rhizobiales; family Xanthobacteraceae; genus BOG-931. The sequence goes on along the minus strand of DASSXN010000002.1, from coordinate 11,157 downwards.
AAGGTGACGACAGAAAGGATCGGCCAGCTCGTCATCAGTGCGGTCCTGCGAACATGAACCAGGTAATCGCCGCCGCGACGCCGATCAGCATGGCGAAAGCGTAGTGATAGAGGTAACCGGTCTGCAGGCGGATGACGTTGCGCGTCACGTCGAGCACGCGCGTGGACACCCCGTCAGGTCCGAAACCGTCGATGATGAAGCCGTCGCCGCCCTTCCAGAACAGACGTCCGAGCCACAGCGTCGGCCGCACCAGGAGGAAGTCGTAAATCTCGTCGAAGTACCATTTGTTCAGCAGGAACCGGTAGAGCAGGTTTTGATCGCGCGCCAAAGCTTCGGGGATATCGGGCCGGCGGATATAGAACTGGTACGCCACCAGAAATCCGCCGATCATCATCACCGTCGGCAACAGCGACAGAGTGAGCGGCAGATCCTCGGCGCTTTCGAACAATTTCTCCGCCGGTCCCAAAGTCAGCGCTTGGCGGAAGAATTCACTGGCGCCATGGCCGGTGAACAGCGCCAGCGCCGGATAGCCGGCCGCGATCGAGCCGAACGCCAAAAGTCCAAGCGGCACCAGCATCGTCTTCGCCGTCTCATGCGCGGCCTCGTAGTGCTCGCGATCGTGCGGTTCGCCGTGGAATGTCTTGAAAATCAGGCGCCAGGAATAAAACGCTGTGAGCGCCGCGGCGCCGAGCGTCATGGCAAAGCCGTAGCTCGCCATTGGACCGTTGCTGACCAGGGCGGACTCGATGATCGCGTCCTTGGAGAAATAGCCCGCGGTGAACGGAAAACCGGTCAGTGCCAGCGTGCCGATCACCATCGTCGCATAGGTAAACGGCAGCTTGCGCCAGAGCCCGCCCATTTTGCGCGTGTCCTGCTCGTGATGCATGGCGATGATCACCGAGCCGGAACCGAGAAACAGCAGCGCCTTGAAGAACGCATGCGTGAACAGATGAAACATGCCGACCGAATAGGCGCCGACGCCCATGGCCACGAACATGTAGCCGAGCTGCGAACAGGTCGAATAGGCAATGATGCGCTTGATGTCGTTCTGGACCAAGCCGACTGTGGCGGCGAATATCGCCGTGGTCGCGCCGATGAAGGTGACAAAGCCGGAAGCGCCCGGCGATAACGAGAATAGCGGCGACAGCCGCGCCACCATGAAGACCCCCGCCGTCACCATCGTGGCGGCATGGATCAGCGCCGAGACCGGAGTTGGTCCCTCCATCGCGTCGGGCAGCCAGGTGTGCAGCAGAAATTGCGCGGATTTGCCCATCGCGCCCATGAACAGCAGTAGACAGACCGCCGTGAGCGCATCGACATTCCAGCTGAGGAAATGAAAGCTTTTGCCGACGAGCGCCGGCGCTTGGGCAAATATGGTGTCGAAGTCGACCGCACCGGTGAGATAGAAGACTGCAAAAATTCCGAGCGAAAAACCGAAATCGCCGACGCGATTGACGATGAAGGCCTTGATCGCGGCGGCATTGGCCTCCGGCTTGTGATACCAGAACCCGATCAAGAGATAGCTTGCGAGGCCGACCCCTTCCCAGCCGAAGAAAAGCTGCACGAGGTTATCCGCCGTCGCCAGCATCAGCATGGCGAAGGTGAAAAACGACAGATACGAAAAGAAACGCGGCTTGTACGGGTCCTCTTCCATGTAGCCGATGGAATAGATGTGCACGAGCGAGGAAATGGTCGTCACCACGACCAGCATCACCGCCGTCAAGGCGTCGATGCGCAGCATCCATTCGGAATGAAGGTCGGCGAAGGAGATAAATGAAAACATCGCGACACGCGCTTCGTGGCCGGCAATGCCGACATCGAACAGAGCGAACCAAGACAGCACGCAGGAAATCACCAGAAAGGTCGACGTGGTGAGCTCCGCAAGCAGCGAACCGGCGGCCGAGGGCGCGTGCTCGGGCGCTGCGGCATGGGAATTGGCGAAGGCGGCGTGTTCGCCGTGCGGCACCGGCGCGGCGCGCGGATGATCCTCGCTGACCGGCGCGGCGCCATGATCATCGGCCGGCGGCGGCGGATCCTCGCCCGGGAAACGGTTGCGCGCGCCGACCAGGCACACGATGCCGGCGATGACCGCGCCTAAGAGCGGCAAGAGAACGATGGCCTGGTACATCCCCGCTAACTCCTACCGCCCCTAACCTTTCAACAAATCGACGTCGTCAACCGCGATCGAACCACGGTTGCGGTAATAGGCGACAAGGATGGCCAAGCCGATTGCCGCTTCCGCGGCCGCGACCGTCAGCACGATCAGCGCGTAGACCTGGCCCACAATGTCGCCGAGAAAAGTCGAGAACGCGACCAGGTTGATATTGACCGAAAGCAGAATGAGCTCGATCGACATCAGGATGATGATGACGTTCTTGCGGTTGAGAAAAATTCCGAGAACGCCAAGCGTAAACACGATCGCCGCGACCGAGAGATAGTGGCCGAGCCCGATGATCATGGCAGCCCCTGCCCCGATTTCACTTTGACGATTTCGATCGCAGTCGCTTTATGGCGACCCACCTGCTCGGCGATCATCTGGCGGCGCACGTTCGGCTTGTGATGAAGCGTGAGCACGACGGCCCCGATCATTGCCACGAGCAGAATGACGCCGGCGGCCTGGAAGAAATAGACGTATTGTGTGTACAGAACGAGCCCCAGCGCCTGCGTATTGGGAATATCGTTGGGCGCCGGTATTGGCGCGGTGATCGCCTTGCTGACGTCCGGCCCGATCGCCCAGGCGCCGACAATCGTAAGAAGCTCGACCAAGAGCACGGCGCCGATCAGCCCCCCGATCGGCAAATAGGACAGCACGCCGCGCCGTAACTCGGCGAAGTCGACGTCGAGCATCATCACGACGAACAAAAACAGCACGGCGACCGCGCCGACATAGACGACAATGAGGATCATCGCCAGAAACTCGGCGCCCATCAGCATGAACAGTCCGGCGGCATTGACGAAAGCGAGAATAAGAAACAGCACCGAGTGCACCGGATTGCGCGCGGCGATGACCATAACGGCCGAGGCGACCGTGATGCCGCCAAAGAGATAAAAGAAAATGGCCTGCAAGATCATTGTCGAATGGATCTCACCGATACTGCGCGTCGAGCGCTAGGCTCTTGGCGATTTCGCGCTCCCAGCGATCGCCGTTCGCAAGCAGGCGTTCTTTGTCGTAATAAAGTTCTTCGCGGGTCTCGGTGGCAAATTCGAAATTCGGACCCTCAACGATGGCATCAACCGGGCACGCCTCCTGGCACATGCCGCAATAGATGCACTTGACCATATCGATGTCGTAGCGGGTCGCGCGCCGCGTGCCGTCGTTCCGCCGCGGTCCGGCCTCGATGGTGATCGCCTGCGCCGGGCAAATCGCTTCGCACAGCTTGCAGGCGATGCAGCGCTCTTCGCCGTTCGGATAGCGGCGCAGCGCATGTTCGCCGCGGAAGCGGGGCGAAATCGGGTTCTTCTCGAACGGATAGTTGATCGTCGCCTTCGGCTTGAAGAAGTAGCGCATCGACAGCAACAGCGCTTGCCAGAATTCGGTGAGGAATATGGAGCGCGCGGCCTGGTCCAATCTCATATCAACCCCTCGCGCCGCCAAACATGTTGCCGATCCAATACCCCGCCGCCGCCAGAATTGCGAGGTCGAAAGCCAAAATCAGACGCCGCACAACCGAGAGCCTGTCCTCGAATGCGGCGCCCTGCTCGGGCGTTTTGACACCGCTCGAGCCGCGCAGATGCCGCTCCACAAGCCGGATTCCCGGAACGTAAATTGCCGCCGCCGCGATCATTCCGCAGAGCGCGCCGAGCCAGGCCGGCAGCGATAATTCCATGCCGTCCTCCTCGCTTCATTTCGGCGCCCATCCGGCGACCTGCAACACCCCGGCCACAATCGCAACCATGGCCAGCGAGATCGGCAAAAATACCTTCCAGCCGAGCCGCATCAACTGGTCGTAGCGATAGCGCGGCACGAAGGCTTTCACCATCGCGAACATAAAGAACACGAACCCGGCCTTGAGCACGAACCAGACGATCCCGGGCACCCAGGTGAATGGCGCCACCGGGAACGGCGGCAACCAGCCGCCGAGAAACAGGATCGTGCACATGGCACACATGGTGCAGATCGCGACATATTCGCCGAGCATCAGCATCATGTAAGGCGTCGAGCCATATTCAACCATGTAACCGGCGACCAATTCCGATTCCGCCTCGACTAGATCAAACGGCGGCCGATTGGTTTCGGCCAGCGCCGAGACGAAGAAGATGATCAGCATCGGAAACAGCGGCAGCCAGTACCAGCCGAGCAGGCCCCACCGCGAATTCTGCGCTTCGACGATGGCGGAAAGATTGAGCGAGCCGACGCAGAGCAGCACGGTAATGATCACAAAGCCGATCGAGACTTCGTAAGAGACCATCTGCGCCGCCGAGCGCAGCGCGGCGAGAAACGGATATTTCGAGTTCGACGCCCAGCCGGACATGATGACGCCGTACACGCCGAGCGAGGAGATCGCGAAGATATAAAGTATGCCGACATTGATATTGGAGATGACCCAGCCGGGGTTCACCGGAATGACGGCCCAGGCGGCGAGCGCGAGCACGCAGGTGACGAACGGCGCCAGCAGAAAGACGCCCTTGTTGGCGCCGGCGGGAATGACCGGCTCCTTGAGCACGAATTTGAGCAGGTCGGCAAACGACTGAAACAGACCCCATGGCCCGACCACGTTGGGTCCGCGCCGGATTTGTACGGCCGCCCAGATTTTCCGATCGGCCAAGAGCACGTAGGCCACGACGATGAGCAGGACGACGAGCAGAAGAATGCTCTCCGCTACCATCACGACCAGCGGCCAAACGTAATCGGAGATAAATGCAGCCATTCGAGCCTACTCCGCCGCCGTGGCCGCCGCACGGCCTAGCGCCAGCGCCGAGCATTCGGCCATCACCGGCGAGGCGCGGGTGATCGGATTGGTCAAATAGAAATCCTCGATACTCGATTTGAACGGCGTCTTGTCGGCATTGCCGCCGAGCGCCGCGAGTTTGCGGATATCGGCGGGATCGGCCGGCGTGATCTGGCCAAGCCGCATCAAATGCGGATGGGCCTCGAATAAGGTCTGCCGCAGCACCCGCAGCGAATCGTACGGCAGCCGATGCTTGAGCACATCCGACAGTGCGCGCAGGATCGCCCAGTCTTCGCGCGCGTCGCCCGGCGGGAACGAGGCGCGCGTCGCCATCTGCACGCGGCCCTCGGTGTTGACGTAGATCGCAGATTTCTCGGGATAAGCGGCACCCGGCAGCACCACATCGGCCCGCGCAGCGCCGCGATCGCCGTGGGCACCGATATAGATGACAAAAGCGCCAGGCGCGATCTCGATCTCGTCGACGCCGAGCAGGAACACAACATCCAGCGTTCCGTAGGCTGCCATCTGCCTCGTGCCAAGGCCGCCCGGTCCGGGCACAAAACCGACATCGAGCGCGCCGACGCGCGCTGCCGCGCTGTGCAAGACGCAATAGCCATTCCAGCCGTCTTTCACCGCGCCGAGATCGACTGCAGCTTTGGCGGCGAGCGAAGCCACCGCAGCGCCGTCGCCGCGCGCGAACGCTCCCGCGCCGACGATGATCATGGGCCGCTCGGCCTTGCCTATCGTTTCCGCAAAAGAATGCCGGCCGATCGCGGCCAGCGTCTCGGGTCCGGCGCCGACATAGTCGTATGCGTAAGTCAGGTCAGCCTTCGGCCCAATGACGCCGATCGGAAATTTTCCGGCGCGCCAGCGCTTGCGGATGCGCGCATTGAGGATCGCGGCTTCTTTGCGCGGATTGGAGCCGACGATCAACAATGCGTCGGCGCTGTCGATCCCGGCAATTGCAGTATTGAACAAGTAGCTGGCACGGCCCCAGGTCGGATCGAGCGCCGAGCCGTCTTGCCGGCAATCAAGATTGGCAACTTGCAGGCGCGTCATCAGATCCTTGAGCGCGAAGATCTCCTCGACCGCGGCGAGATCGCCGGCGAGCGCGCCGATGCGCTTCGGATTGGCTTTTGCAACCTTGGCAGCGATGGCCTGGAAAGCCTTACTCCAGCTCGCCGGACGCAGCCGGCCGTTGTCGCGCAGATAGGGCTGATCGAGGCGCTGCATGCGCAAGCCATCGACGACATGGCGCGTCTTGTCGGAAATCCACTCTTCGTTGATGTCCTCATTAATGCGCGGCAGGATGCGCATGACCTCGCGGCCGCGCGTGTCGACGCGAATGGCGCAACCGAGCGCATCCATCACATCGATTGTTTCGGTCTTGGCCAGCTCCCAGGGGCGAGCAACAAAGGCGTAAGGCTTGGAGGTCAGCGCGCCGACCGGGCAAATATCGACGACATTGCCTTGCAGCTCGGAGCGCATGGCGGTTTCCAGATAGGTCGTGATCTCCATGTCTTCGCCACGGCCGATTGCGCCAAGCTCCGGCACGCCTGCGACCTCCGTGGCAAAGCGCACGCAGCGGGTACACTGGATGCAGCGGTTCATCGACGTCTTGACTAAGGGACCGAGATATTTGTCCTCGACCGCGCGCTTGTTCTCGATGAAGCGGGTCGAATCGATCCCATAGGCCATGGACTGATCCTGCAAATCGCATTCCCCGCCCTGATCGCAGATCGGGCAATCGAGCGGGTGATTGATCAGCAGAAACTCCATGACGCCTTCGCGCGCCTTGCGCACCATCGGCGAGCGGGTCCGCACCTCCGGCGGCTCGCCTTTGGGTCCGGGGCGGCAATCGCGCACGCCCCAGGCGCAGCTCGCCACCGGCTTCGGCGAGCCGACCAATTCGACCAGGCACATGCGGCAATTGCCGGCGATCGAGAGCCGTTCGTGATAGCAGAAGCGCGGGATTTCCACGCCCGCGGCCTCGCAGGCCTGCAGCAGCGTGTACTCCGGCGGAACGTCGATTTCCTTATTGTCGACGATCAGCTTGGCCATTGACGTTCTACTCCGCAGCCTCTGCAACCGCCGGGTCGAGCGCGCCGGTTGAATCGGCATTCGCCGTATATTGATCGATGCGCTTTTCGATCTCGGGACGAAAATGCCGCAACAGCCCTTGCACCGGCCACGCCGCGCCGTCGCCGAACGCGCAGATGGTGTGGCCCTCAATCTGGGTGGTGACGTCCCACAGCAAGTCGATCTCGCGCTTATGCGCGCGGCCCTCGGCCATGCGCGTGAGTACGCGCCACATCCAGCCCATGCCCTCGCGGCATGGCGTGCATTGGCCGCAGCTCTCGTGCTTATAGAAATATGAGATGCGCGCCATCGCGCGCACGATGTCCGCCGTCTTGTCCATGACGATGACGGCGGCGGTGCCGAGCGCGGATTTCTTTTCACGGCAGCCGTCAAAATCCATCAATAATGTATCGGCTTGGTCGGCGCCCGCCGGAACCATCGGCATCGAGGAGCCGCCCGGGATCACCGCGAGCAAATTGTCCCAGCCGCCGTGCACGCCGCCGGCGTGCCGCTCGATCAATTCGCGCAACGGAATGCCCATTGTCTCTTCGACATTGCAGGGCCGCGCGACGTGACCGGAAATGCAGTAGAGCTTCGTGCCGGTATTGTTCGCTCTCCCGATGCCGGCGAACCAAGCGGCGCCGCGGCGCATGATGTCCGGCACCTGCGCAATGGTCTCGACATTGTTCACCGTAGTTGGGCAGCCGTAGAGTCCCATATTGGCCGGAAACGGCGGCTTTAGCCGCGGCATTCCCTTTTTGCCTTCGAGACTCTCCAAGAGCGCGGTTTCCTCGCCGCAGATATAGGCGCCAGCGCCGTGATGCACGATGATGTCCAAGTCGAAGCCGTGGATGTTGTTCTTGCCGATAAGCTTGGCGTCATAGGCTTGCTGGATTGCGGCTTCGAGCCGCTCGCGTTCGCGAATGAATTCGCCGCGCACATAGATGTAACAAGTCTTGGCCGCCATGGCGCAGCCGGCGATCAGGCAGCCTTCGACGAGAAGATGCGGATCGTGCCGCATAATCTCGCGATCTTTGCAGGTGCCGGGCTCCGACTCGTCGGCATTGATCACGAGATAATGCGGACGGCCATCGGACTGCTTGGGCATGAACGACCATTTCAGTCCGGTCGCAAATCCCGCGCCGCCGCGCCCGCGCTGCCCCGACGCCTTGACTTCATTGATGATGGTATCGCGGCCGCGCGCCAGAATATCTTTGGTGCCGTCCCAGGCGCCGCGGCGGCGCGCGCCGTCGAGGCCCCAATCGTGCTGGCCGTAGAGATTCTTGAAGATGCGGTCCTTGTCGGCGAGCATCAGTTGCGCCTCGGATCGGTTGCGTCGCCTTCCGGCGGTTTGGGCATCGGCGCGTCGCGAAGATTGGCGGCCTGCGCCGGCTTTTTCGCCTGGTCATCGGGACTGGACGAAGCGCCGCCCTGCGCGCTCTTGCCGTTGGCAGCGAACAGCGCCGGATCGGTGAGCGTCGTCGGTCCGCCGATCGGGGCAGAATTGATGCGATCGATCTGCGGGCCCGGCTTCGGCATTCGCCCGGCCGAAAGATCGTTGATGATCCGCGTCAATAATTCCGGCGTCAGGTCCTCGTAATAATCGGCGTTGATCTGGACCATCGGCGCATTTACACAGGCGCCAAGACACTCCACTTCGATCCAGGAAAATGCGCCGTCGGCGGTGACGTGGTTCTCGTCGCCGATCATGCGGCGGCAAACTTTTTTCAGATCTTCCGAGCCGCGCAGCATGCACGGCGTGGTGCCGCAGAGCTGGACGTGAAAACGGCCGACCGGCGCGAGATTGAACATCGTGTAAAAGGTCGCGACTTCGAGCACGCGGATCCTGGCCATACCGAGCAGATCCGCCGTAACCTCGATCGCCTTTTGCGGCAGCCAGCCGCCGCATTGCTCTTGCGCCCGCCACAGGATCGGGATCACCGCGGATTGCTGGCGGCCTTCCGGATATTTGGCGATCTGCGCTTTTGCCCAGGACAGATTATCGGCTGTAAAGGCGAAGCTCGCGGGCTGTTTTTCGGCCAGTCGTCGCACGCTCATCGATCGACCTCGCCAAACACAATATCGATCGAACCGAGCACGGCCGAGACATCGGCCAGCATGTGGCCGCGGCAGAGAAAGTCCATGGCCTGCAAATGCGGAAAGCTGGGCGCACGGATCTTGCATTTGTACGGCTTGTTGGTGCCGTCGGCGATCAGATAAACGCCAAACTCGCCCTTCGGCGCTTCGACCGCGGCATAGACCTCACCTGGCGGCACTTTGAAGCCCTCGGTATAGAGCTTGAAATGATGGATCAGGGCTTCCATCGAGCGCTTCATTTCCTCCCGCCGCGGCGCCACGATCTTGTGATCGGCGACCGCGATTGGCCCCTGCCCTTCGCGCGAATTTAGTTTTTCCAGGCACTGCTTCATGATCCGAATGGATTGGCGCATCTCTTCCATGCGGATGCAGTAGCGATCGTAATTGTCGCCGTTCTTGCCGATCGGAATGTCGAAATCGAGTTCAGCGTAACATTCGTAGGGCTGCGCCTTGCGCAGATCCCAGACCGCGCCCGAGCCGCGCACCATCACGCCAGAAAATCCACGTGCCCACGCGTCGGCGAGGCTCACCACGCCGATATCGACGTTACGCTGCTTGAAGATACGGTTTTCGGTAAGAAGCTCTTCCAGATCGTCGCATACTTTGAGAAACGGATCGCAAAACGCGCCGATATCGTCGATGAGTTTTTGCGGCAAATCCTGATGCACGCCGCCCGGCCGATAATAATTCGCATGCATGCGGCTGCCGGATGCACGCTCGTAGAACATCATCAGCTTTTCGCGCTCTTCGAAGCCCCACAGCGGCGGAGTAAGCGCGCCGACGTCCAGCGCTTGCGTGGTGACGTTGAGAAGGTGCGAGAGCAGGCGGCTGATCTCATGATAGAGCACGCGAACGATCTGCCCGCGTCTTGGCACTTCAAGGCCGAGCAGGCGCTCGATAGCGAGACAGAAAGCGTGCTCCTGCGCGATCGGCGCCACGTAATCCAGCCGGTCGAAATAAGGCACCGCCTGCAAATAGGTTTTGTACTCGATCAGCTTTTCCGTGCCACGGTGCAGAAGCCCGATATGCGGATCGACCCGCTCGACCACTTCGCCATCGAGCTCCAGAACCAGACGCAAAACGCCGTGCGCTGCCGGATGTTGCGGCCCGAAATTGATCGTGAAGTTGCGCGGTGCGGTCTCAGCCATCACGCCACCTCGGCCACTTTTGCAATCTTCGCCGCGAGCCGCGCATTGAACTTGTCCCACATGACGACGAAGCGCTCGTGACGGCCTTCGCCGATCAAATCGAGGCCGTCATGCGCCTTGACCTTAAACGTGACCCGCGACCCGGCCACCTCGACGCATTCCACGTCAACGGTCACGGTCATACCGGGCGGCGTCGCCGCCAGATGACTGACATCGACATGCACGCCAAGGCTGCCTTCGCCGGGATCGAGGTGCGGCGCCAGTAACTGTGTGCACGCCCATTCCATCAATACGATCATGAAGCCGGTGGCAAAGACCTTGGGCATCGCGGAAATCTCGGGCGATTCCGGATAGGTGTGCGGAACGGTTTTGTTCTCCGGCACCTTGTAAGCGAAGCGATGCGTCATTCCGGGCTTGAGCGTCGGCTTCATGTCAGGAGCCCTTCCCGCTCGCTTTCTCGTCGCCCGGCAGCGCGTACTCGGTGCCTTCCCAGGGCGAGAGAAAATCGAAGTTACGGAATTCCTGCGTGAGCCGGACCGGTTCGTAAACGACACGCTTGAGTTCGTCGTCGTAACGCACCTCGACAAAGCCGGTCAGCGGAAAATCCTTGCGCAGCGGATGACCCTCGAAGCCGTAATCGGTGAGGATCCTCCGCATATCGGGATGCCCGGTGAACACCACGCCATAGAGATCGTAGGTTTCACGCTCGTACCAATCGGCACTGGGAAACACCTCGATCACCGAAGGCACGGGCGTCGCCTCGTCGGTTTCGATTTTGACCCGAATGCGCGCGTTGTGTTTGGGCGACAGCAAATGATAGACGACGTCGAACCGCCGCTCGCGGCTCGGCCAGTCGACGGCAGTGATGTCGATCAGGCACCAGAACAGGCAGCGCGGGTCGTCGCGCAAAAAACGTAAAACCGAAACCACGTCAGACGCTTGCG
>DASSXN010000181.1:0-31176 GCA_035703785.1 Xanthobacteraceae bacterium | reverse complement strand
CCCCAAACTGGTCGCGGCATAGGCATGCGACCAATCACGCATCACCCGCCATACTTCAAGGCTCGGCTGATATCACTCTCACAATCGCCGAGCCTTACAGGACAGAACAATGACTCAATTTCCTCGTTTTTCCGCAAACTGTTAGCTTGTTGTTTGAGCATGATCTTTTCCGACCTGGCTTCGCCCGCCGAAGCGTCGAACGAAAGAGCAAGCGGCTGGCGAGGCTTCGCGCAGGCGGGAAACCGGTATCCACTTTTCGGGATCATGCTTTAGAGCAATTGAAAAGGCAGGCTCCTCGGGCGATAAAACCGCATGAGCAGATTTCGCCGCCAGTCGCTTATTGCCTACGGGCAGCCGCTGCGCGAAACGGTTGCGGATCGCCCGGTGCCGCGCGGCACCGAAGTTCTGATCCGCGTGACCTGCTGCGGGGTGTGCCATTCGGATCTGCACGTGCAGGACGGCTATTTCGTGCTGGGCGGCGATAAGCGGCTCGACATCACGAAAGACCGCGCTTTACCATTTACGCTTGGACATGAAATCGCTGGAGTAGTCGAAGCCGCAGGTGAAAGCGCCGACGGCGCCGTTGTCGGCTCCGAAGTCGCGGTCTATCCGTGGATTGGCTGCGGGGCCTGCCCGGCCTGTCGCGCCGGCGAGGAGAACATGTGCTCCGCGCATCATCATCTTGGCATCGCCGTCGATGGCGGTTTCGCAACTTATGTGCTGGTGCCGCACCCGCGTTATCTGCTCGACCATGCGCCGCTGCCGGCGACTTTCGCCGGTCCATTGATGTGCTCCGGGCTTACCGCCTATGGCGCGCTCAAGCGACTGGGAAGCCATGCGGAGCGTGGACCGGTCCTGCTCGTTGGCCTCGGCGGCGTCGGCATGATGGGGCTCGCCCTCGCCCGCGCCTTGTTTCGCCAAGCTCCGCTCGTCGCCGACATCGATCCGCAAAAGCGGCAGGCCGCGCTCGCCGCCGGCGCCGCCCAGGCCTTCGATCCAGCCGATCCCGGGGCACGCAGAGCGGTGATGGCGGCGACCAGCGGCGGTTTATGCGCAGTCTGCGACTTTGTCGGCTCGGATAAATCGCTGCAATTCTCGACCGGAATTCTGGCGCGCGGTGGCAAGGTCGTTGTCACCGGCCTTCTTGGCGGCAGCTTCTCGATCCCCGCGGCCATGATCGCGATCAAGGCAATTACCATCGAGGGCACTTTGACCGGCACCTTGGCGCAGGCGCGCGAACTCCTCGCGCTGGCGCGTTCGGGCAAGATCGCCCCGATACCGATGCAGGCGCGGCCGCTCGATGAGGCGCAGGCGGCGCTTGAGGACCTCCGCGCCGGCCGCGTCGTAGGCCGCACGGTGCTGGCGATCTAGCTCAGATATTGCCGAATCTTCGCCAGCAATTGGCGCGGGCTATATGGTTTCGGCACGTAATCGTCGCAGCCGGCCTCCCGCGCTTTCTTCTCTTCGCCGCTGAGCGCGTAAGACGTGACCGCGATAACCGGTATCGATTTCAAGGCCGGATCGGTCTTGATCCGGCGCGTCGCCGCATAGCCGTCCATGACCGGCAGTTGAATGTCCATCAGGATCAGGTCGGGCCGCTGCTTGGCGATGGCGGCGAGCGCCTCCTCGCCGTTCTCGGCCTCGACGATTTCATATCCGGTGTGGGCCAGCATGTCGCGAATGATCTGGCGATTATCCGGCTGGTCCTCGACCACCAGGATGCGCTTGCTCATTGTGCCCCCATTGCGGCCTCCACCTGCCGTTCAACCCGAACCGGCACCGTGAATGAAAACGTCGAACCTTCGCCGACGGTCGAATCAATCCAAATCCGTCCGCCGTGCATTTCAACGATGCGCTTTGAGATCGCAAGGCCCAAGCCGGTACCGCCCTTCTTCTTGGTGATCGCATTATCGGCCTGCTGGAATTCCTGAAAAAGCTTGGCCTGATCGGCGGCGGAGATGCCGGGTCCGGTATCGCGCACCGAGACGTAGAATGAGCCATTACTCGCTTCGGCTTTGATCGCGACTTCGCCAGTATCGGTGAACTTGATCGCGTTGCCCACCAGATTGATCAGGACCTGCGTCAAACGGCGGCCGTCACCGCGACCCGAGGGTAGCCGAGACGCGACCTCGACTTTGAATCCGAGTTTCTTGTCGGCGGCTAATGACTCAAGCGTGCTGCGGACGGTCTGAGCAATATCCTGGATGGAATACTCGGACAGTTCGAGCGCAAGTTGGCCGGCTTCGATTTTGGAGAGATCGAGCACGTCATTGATCAGCCCGAGGAGATGCCGGCCGTTGCTTTCCAGCCGCTTGAGCACGGCGCTCATCTTTTCCGACGGCTCGCCATAGGCGCCGTCCGCCATCAATTCGGTATAGCCCAGGATGGCGTTGAGCGGCGTGCGCAGCTCATGGCTCATATTCGCAAGGAACTGCGATTTATGCTGGCTTGCCTCTTCAAGCTGTTTGCTCTTCTCCTGGATTTCGTCGAACAGGCGTACGTTCTCAATGGCGATCGAAGCTTGGTCAGCGAACGTAGTGACGAGTTCGATCTGCTTGTCGGTGAAAGGCCGTACTTCGGAGCGGGTCAAAACCAGGACCCCGATCGGCATGCCCTCGCGCAGCATAGGGACGGCAAGGATCGTGCGGTAATCGCCCAATTTCTGAGCTTCTACCCACATATAGTCCGGATCGTTCTTCACATCCGCGATATGGATCACCCGGCCTTCGAGCAGTGCGCGTCCCGACGCCGTGCCGCGGTCGGGTGTGATCGGAATATCTTTCACATAATCCATGAATTCGGCGGAAAAGCCGTAAGCTTCGGCACGATAGAACGCGTTGCCGCGTTGCCGCGTGATGGTACCCTTGTCGGCCTCGCAAAGCCGGGTGGCTGATTCAACAAGTGTGTGCAGCACGATTTGCAGGTCGAATGCCGAACGGCTGATCACCTTCAGAACGTCGGCGGTCGCCGTTTGCTGCTGCAGCGATTCGGATAGCTCCTCCGTGCGCGCCCGTACCTCGTCGAATAAGCGCACATTCCGGATCGCGATCACGGCTTGATCGGCGAAAGCCTGCAGCAGCGCGATCTGGCGCTCGGGGAAAGACCCGGCATTGGCACGGGCAACGGCGACTGCGCCGATTGGACTGCCTTCGTGCAACAGCGGCACCGCCGCAATGCTTCGATAAGTGTTTGCTCGGGCAAGATCTTGAGCTTGCGTGCCATAGGCATGATCAGCCTTGACGTCCGCTACTTCCACAACCGCGCGGTGAAATATCGCGCGGCCGGCCGCCGTCTCCTCGCTCGCCGGCATCGGCATCATGCTGCGAAAAACATCCAGCCCTTCCGCGCTTAAACCAAAAGAGCTGGCAAAGTGCATCAGCTTGCCATCATACCGCACCACGAACGAAAATTGACCGCCGCACAGCCTCACCGCACTTTCCGCGATTGAATCGAACACCGGCTGAACATTCGTCGGCGAGCTGGAAATAACGCGCAGCACCTCCGATGTCGCCGTCTGCTGCTCCAACGATTGCCGCAGTTCGTTGAGCAGCCGCGCGTTTTCGATAGCGATGACAGCCTGTTTCGCAAAGTTGGCGAGTAACTCGATTTGTTTATCTGCGAATGCCTCTGCCTCCTGACGGAAAATGGTAATCACGCCTATCAAGTCGTCATCACGCAACATCGGCACGCTGAGCGCGCCGCGGTGTCCTCCTAGCGAAACCGCGGAGGTCAGCCACGGATCGCCTTCCACATACGCTTGTAACTTTGTTATATCCGCGATCTGCGCCGGCTGCTTCGTCTGTATCGCCCGGTAACTCGTAGTATTTGGACTGGGATGCAGGATTCCCGCGCGCTGTTCGGCATAGGCAGGCGGCGCATTGTGCATCGCCGCGGCGCGTAGGCCGTCGCCCTCGCGTAGATAAAGATTGCCGAACTTGGCCCCGCAGAGGCGTACGGCATTCGCCAAAATTGCTTCGAAGACAGGTTTCAAATCACCGGGGGAGGAGCTGATGACTTCGAGCACCTTGGAGGTCGCGGTCTGCTGTTCCAGCGATTCAGTTAAATCATCTGTCCGCTGGCGCAATTCGTTGAGCAGCCGCGTGTTCTCGATGGCGATGACGGCTTGAGCGGCGAAGCTCTTTACCAGTTCGATCTGCTTGTCGGCGAACGGCCGTACCTGTTGTCGATAAATGGCGATGGCCCCGGCTATTTCTTTGTCTTTGAGCATCGGAACCACGAGGTACGTCCTCGCCCTTCCGAGTTTGCCGAGAGCGATCGCTGCCGGATGTTGCTGCTTCTTGTAAATCGCCTCCTCCGCGTAATCGGCGATGTGGACAACATCTTTAGTAGCAACTGCGCGCCCCAGACCGGTTTCCCGGCTTACTTCAAATATCGGTTCGCGCTGGCGAAGCTCAGCAAAAGCAGGCGGCACATTACTCATTGCGACGACGCGAAAGCGCCAACCGCCTTCGTAAAGCAGTAACAATCCAAAGGTGGCGTCGCAAAGTCGGTTAGCGTTCGCCAACATAGTCTGAAATACAGGAGCAAGGTCGCTCGGCGAACTGGAGATAACGCGCAATACTTCCGACGTTGCCGTTTGCTGCTGAAGGGCTTCCCGCAGTTCGCTCAGCAGCCGTGCATTCTCGATGGCGATGACCGCTTGGCTAGCGAAGTTTTGCAGGAGTTCGATTTGCTTTTCGCTATAGGGTCGAACCTCCTGGCGATAAATTGTGATGATGCCAAGTACGGTATCATCCTTCCGCAATGCGGCTTGCAGCGCCGTGCGTGCGCCCCCGAGATCGACCAAGGCGCGACGTTGTGGATCGCCTCGCTGATATGGCTCTTCAGATTTGAGATCGACGTTGTGGACAAATGACTCGCCGCGCATAAGCCGATACGGCGCAGTACCAGGGCCGGGGACAAGCGTGGTTCCAGCAAGGAATGCGGCATAAGGTTCCGGAACGCCCTGCAAGGCGACGGCGGTATAACGGTCCCCGTCCAGGGTCCAGATGCCGCCAAATGCCGCTTCGCAGAGCTGCATGGCTTTGTCGAGCATCGCCTCAAATACCGGCGTAAGCGAGCCGGCGGACGAATTGATGACCTGCAATACTTCGGCGGTGGCCGTTTGCCGCTCCAACGATTGCCGCAGTTCGTTGAGCAGCCGCGCGTTCTCGATGGCAATGACTGCCTGGTCAGCAAAAGTTTTTACGAGTTCGACCTGCTTGTTACTGAAGGGTCTGACGTCAGTACGGCGGATTGTGATGGCGCCGATAGCGTTATCTTCTCTCATAAGCGGGATCGAGAGAATCGTGCGGTGACCCATGCGCCGGGCCATCGCGGCGCCGTCAGGAAACTCGTCGGCAGACGCTTGCAGATCTTCGATATGGACCGTCTGCCGACCCCATACTGCACGGCCAGTGACCCAGCCAGGTCCGATCGGCCAGTCGACAAGATCCATCGGGATCGGTCCGTGATGTGCCTTGGCGTGGAGCCGTTCGCCTTCGCACATGAAGATAACGGTATCGTATGCTTCGCACGAACGGGTCGCTGACTCGACGAGTGTGTCGAGCACGGTCTGCAGATCGAAGGTCGAGCGGCTGATGACTTTGAGGACATCAGCAGTCGCCGTCTGCTGCTGCAGCGACTCGTGCAATTCGTTGAGCAGCCGCGCGTTCTCGATGGCGATGACCGCCTGATTGGCGAACGTCGTAACGAGATCAATCTGACTGCTATTGAACGGTCTTACGACGGACCGCGCCAACGCAAACACGCCGACCACGGTTTGCTGGCGCAAGAGCGGGACACCGAGTAGAGTTCGCCGGCTCTTGCCCATTGCGTATTCCGCATCAGTCGCAACATCTGGAATATGGACAGTTTTGCCGTGCAGCAAGACGCGGCCGACGAGCGACCCTCTAGGGTTAATCGATCTCCCTCCCAAATACTTTCTGGACTCCTCTGTGTGTCCATAGCTGGCGGCCAGTTCATAGTCCTGGCCCCTTGGAAAGAATATGGCTGCTCTTTCGGCTTCGCAGAGTCGGGTCGCCGATTCGACCAGCGTGTCGAGCACTGCCGGCAGGTCGCCTGCCGAGCTTGCGATGATGCGAAGCACCTCCGCTGTGGCCGCCTGTTGCTCGTGCGCATCGTAAAGCTCGCGCCTAAACCGCGCGATCCCGGCTTTCTGATTGACGGCTGACGGACGGCGCCGCGCCCCCTTGGCATTGCTCCGCTTTGCCGCGGCCTCGCGGCGGCGCGCTTTGTGTGATTTGCCGCCTGCTTTGGAGCCCCGCTTCATGCGTCTCGATGCTTCGAAAGGGCCATTCGCCAGAGGAATCCGGCCCAACTAATCTACACCCAATCGTGGGCAAATGTGAGTTCGACAGAAGGGTTAGAAATTCGCGCTCAGTGCTGCCTAAAGTTTCGCTTGCAGCCGGCGCACGAAATCCGATAGGCCGATCTGACGTTCGCGTTTGAGCCGTTCCGCTGCAAGAATGGCGCGCAATTCGGCAAAGGCCGCGCGTTTGTCGCGATTGACGATAACGTAATCGTATTCCGGCCAATGACTCATTTCGCCGGCGGCTTTCGCCATCCGCGACCCAATGACCGACTTGCTGTCCTGCGCCCGCCGCCTGAGGCGGCGCTCGAGCTCCTTTGCCGTCGGCGGCAGAATGAAAACGCTGACCAGGTCGGTGCGCGCTTTCTCACGCAGCTGCTGCGTGCCCTGCCAATCGATGTCGAACAGAACGTCGCGGCCCGCCTGCAGTGCCTTGGTCACCGGCTGGCGCGGCGTTCCATAGCGATGCCCAAACACTTCTGCCCATTCCAGGAGTTCACCCTTCGCTATCATGGTGTCAAAGCGGGCGTGATCAATGAAATGATAATCGCGGCCATTGATCTCACCGCGGCGCTTTGGGCGCGTCGTCACCGATATCGAAAGCTCGACATTGCTATCCGATCGTAACAACAAGCGTGACAGGGTGGTTTTACCCGCGCCCGACGGTGAAGACAGGACCAACATCAGGCCGCGACGGGCGATGTTGTGGTGGGTTCGCCGCGCCTGCGCCATCGCTATTCCACGTTCTGAACCTGTTCGCGAAATTGCTCGACTGCTGCCTTAAGCTCCAGGCCGATATTCGTGAGTTCGACATCGTTGGCTTTGGCGCACAGTGTATTGGCTTCGCGGTTGAACTCCTGGGCGAGAAAATCGAGTCGCCGGCCGATCGGACCGCCTTCCTCGATCAGCCGCCGCGCCTGCGCCACATGGGCAGTTAGGCGATCAAGTTCCTCGCGCACGTCGGCCCTGGTCGCGATCATGATCGCTTCCTGGTGCAGCCGGTCGGGATCGAAACGTTCCGATTGCTCGAGCAGCGCTGCAACTTGCTCGGCAAGCCGGGCGCGAATGGCCTCGGGGCGACGGCCCGGAGCCTGCTCGGCGCGTTCGACCAGCGCGGCGATCTCGTCGAGACGGGCCGCCAAAACTCGACCGAGGACTGCGCCCTCACCGCGGCGCATTTCGGCAAGCGATACGAGCGCCACGGCAAAACCGGCAGCCACTGCCGCTTCCGCGGCGCGCCGCTCGGCTTCGTCCTCTTCGGCATCGGTGATTTCGATGACGCCTTTGAGCCCCAACAGCCCGTCGAGCGACGGCGGCGATGCCTTGATCTTGGTCCCGAAGTCGCGCACCGCCGACAAGATGGCGTCGAGGACCGGCGCATTGACGCGCACGGTCGGCGCCGCGCCGCTGCGTTCGACGGTGAGGTTGGCCTGCACCGAGCCGCGGCTGAGCGTTTCAGCGGTGCGAGCGCGAACCGGCAGCTCAACCCCGTCCCAGCCGGCAGGCGTGCGCACCCGCACGTCCAGCCCCTTACCGTTGACCGATTTAATTTCCCAGGTCCAGGCGTAAGGTCCGCAGACGCCATGGTCGCGAGCAAATCCGGTCATGCTCGAAAGTGCCATGGGACCCCGCCAGCGAGAAATGCGCCCGAACTTACCGGCGGCGATTGCCGGTCACAAGCTTGCAGCTCGATCGAAAACGCGTGTGGTCAATGGGGTGTGGTCGCGCGAGGCTTCGAGGCGCCGGGGCGCGGTTGTGGAGCTGCCGGAGTAGTAGCCGCAGGCGCCGGCGCCGGCTGCGCTGCGGGCGGCGCCATCTGGTCGCCGACCGGGACCTGATCCTTCTGATCGGATTCGATCGATCGCAGCCGGGTCACGTTTTTCTGATGCTGCTCATATGTCTCCGCGAAGGCATGGCCGCCGGTGCCGTCCGCGACGAAATACAATTCGCGGGTGCGCGCCGGATTTGCGGCCGCCTCGAGCGAGGCGCGGCCCGGATTGGCGATCGGTCCGGGTGGTAATCCGTCGATGATGTAGGTGTTGTAAGGCGTCGGCTGTTCAATTTCGTTTTTCATGATCGGGCGCGCGAGCGTGCCCTTGCCGCCGACAAGCCCGTAAATGATCGTCGGATCCGACTGCAATTTCATCTTTTGCTTGAGCCGGTTGACGAACACAGCGGCAACGCGCGTACGCTCCTCCGGTTTGCCGGTCTCTTTCTCGACCAGCGATGCCAGAACGACGAGCTGCTCCGGAGTTTTGAGGGGCAGATCGGGAGCGCGATGCTCCCAGATCTCGCGCAACAAGCGCTGCTCCGCTTGCTGCATGCGCTGAACCATCTGCTCGCGGGTTATGCCACGCGCGAAGTTATAGGTGTCCGGCAGCAAGCTGCCCTCGCGCGGAATTTGCTTGATGTCGCCGGCCAATACATCGTCCTGCAACAAGCGCGCGACGATCTGCTCCGACGTCAGTCCCTCCGGAATGCTGACCTGGTGGGCGACTACCTTGCCTTCGACGATCGTGGCGACCACGTCGCGCATACTGGAACGCGCCTTAAATTCGTACTCGCCGGCCTTGAGATCCTCGCGGGCCTTGAGCACGAGCACGCCACCGATGAACAGCCACGGCTGATCGATGACGCCTTCGCGCGACAGGATATCGGCGATGTCGCGCATCCCAGAACCACGCGGAATGTTGACGATGTGGTCCGCCGCAAGGGGGCCCGGCGCCTCGAAACGCTGCTTGCCGAAAAACAGCGCGATACCGGCTGCCAAAGCCGCAAGAACAAAGGCGCTGATGACGGCATTGCCGATAACGACCAGTGGATGCCGCGCGCTCGCCGAACGGCGCGCCGGTAGATCCACCCTGTCGGGCTCGATCGCCGCTCGTGGACTGCGGGGCATGCGTTTGGGCTCGCTTCTATTGGGGCCGGCACCTGCCGTGTTGTCGGCGCTCGCGGTTCGCCATCCATTTCCCGAACTGCCGGGGATTGAAGACGGCGACGACGATTTCTCCGCACTCGCGCGAGCTGCCGGATTGCTCTTGCCAATATCCGCCGAAGTGGGCCGCAAAGCCGGACCGCCGCGCTCTCCGCCATCTTGCGGGGGGTTAATTCCTGTCACTGCCGCACATCCAGTCCCACGATTCGCATGACCGACTTTGTGATGACAGCACGAAGATCGCTTGCAGCTTTTTCGGCAATCCCGCCGCCTCCGGCCTGGCGCCACGACAGCCAAGATCGCCCGTGAATCGCAGGGGAGTGCGGAACAAATGTGGCGGTCCGCAAAAGCATGGCATCATTGCGCCAGTTTGCGGAAGATCAGCGAGGCGTTCGTACCGCCGAATCCGAACGAATTGGAAAGCGCGACTTCGACCGCGCGCTGACGCGCCGTATGCGGCACAAGATCAATCGATGTCGCGACCGACGGATTATCGAGATTGAGGGTCGGCGGCACTACGCCATCGCGGAGCGCCAGCAGACAGAAAATGGCCTCGACTGCTCCAGCAGCGCCGAGAAGGTGGCCGATCGAAGATTTGGTGGAGGACATCGCAATATTGCCGGCGGCATTGCCGACAAGGCGTTCGACGGCTTTGAGCTCGATCTCGTCGCCGAGCGGCGTCGAGGTGCCATGCGCATTGATGTAATCGATGTCGGCGGGCGAGATGCCGGCGCGGCGAATTGCGGCGCTCATGCAGCGAAACGCGCCATCGCCATCCTCGGCCGGCGCGGTAATGTGATAGGCATCGCCCGAGAGACCGTATCCGATAAGTTCGCCGTAGATGCGCGCGCCGCGTCGTTGCGCATGCTCGTATTCCTCGAGCACGACGGCGCCGGCGCCCTCCCCCATGACAAAGCCGTCGCGATCGCGATCGTACGGCCGCGATGCGCGCTCAGGCGTATCGTTAAACCCGGTCGAGAGCGCGCGGCAGGCCGCGAAACCGGCGAGCGAAATCCTGTTGACGGGCGACTCCGTGCCCCCGGCCAGCATCACGTCGGCGTCGCCAAGCGCAATCAGCCGGCCGGCATCGCCAATCGCGTGTGCGCCGGTCGAACAGGCCGTGACCACGGCGTGATTGGGGCCTTTGAGCGAATGCGCGATCGATACATAACCGGAGGCGAGATTGATCAGCCGGCCCGGTATGAAGAACGGTGAGACTCGCCGCGGGCCGCGGTCGCGCAATAACAGCGCCGTTTCAGCAATTCCCTCCACACCACCGATCCCCGAGCCGATCAGAACGCCGCTCGCGATCTGGTCCTCGTATTGGCGGGGATGCCAGCCGGCGTCGTTAAGAGCCTGCGCTGCCGCAGCCATGGCAAAGAGGATGAAATCGTCGACCTTGCGCTGCTCCTTCGGCTCCATCCAGTCGTCAGGATTGAAGCTTCCGTCTGAGCCGTCGCCGCGCGGCACTTGGCCGGCAATCTTGCAGGAAATATCGGAAACGTCGAACTTCTCGATGCGTTTGATGCCGCTCTCGCCGGATCGCAGCCGCTGCCAAGTTTGTTCAGTCCCGCAGGCGAGCGGCGTCACCATCCCAAGTCCCGTGACCACCACGCGTCTCATCGCGGATACTCCCGGCGAACGCAGCCCGAATATCGTCCGGCCGCATATGGACATATGCGTCGGTCACGACAGTCCACGTCCCCCATGCAAAAATGCCAGCCGGTGACCGGTTAGCTCTTTGCGTTCTTTTCGAGAAATTTAATGGCGTCGCCGACCGTCAAAATGGTCTCGGCGGCATCGTCGGGAATTTCGCACCCGAATTCTTCCTCAAAAGCCATGACCAGCTCGACAGTATCGAGACTGTCGGCGCCGAGGTCGTCGATGAAGCTGGCGTTCTCGGTCACCTTATCGGGCTCGACGCCGAGATGTTCCACAACGATTTTCTTCACGCGCTCGCCAATATCACTCATCGTTCCAACCTCATCTTGCAACGCGACCCGTCAAGCTCGCTTTGAATCTGTCAAACCGCTTCATTGAACTTGCCGACAGCCGTGGGTCGACACCTGAGTCAGAGGCGGACGTTGCGCCCGGCGCTCCGGGATTCCGGCTCCCCCAGCCCGAGTTCGGTTCGGTTACCACACTTCAAAACGGTTGGCCAGCGCGCCGGCACATCGTCCTCACTATCTGTTATCGCGTTCAAATCATGGCCATTCCGCCATTCACATGCAATGTCTGGCCCGTCATGTAACCAGCCTCGTTTGAAGCGAGAAAAACGACCGCTGCAGCCACCTCGGCAGGGGTCCCGGCGCGGCTCGCTGGAATTTTTGCAACGATGGTTTCCCGCTGCTTGTCGTTCAGTCTGTCGGTCATCGGGGTGACAATGAATCCGGGCGCGACGCAATTGGCGGTGACGCCCCGCTTGGCATATTCCTGTGCCATGGCTTTGATCATGCCGGTGATGCCGGCTTTGGCCGCGACATAGTTGGCCTGGCCGGGATTGCCGGTTGTGCCGACCACCGACGTGATCGCGATAACGCGCCCGAAGCGCCGACGCATCATTCCACGAACCGCGGCGCGCGACAGCCGGAACGTAGCGGACAGATTGATGGCGATGACCTGCTCCCAATCTTCGTCGCGCAATTGAACGAGCAGATTGTCCCGCGTGACCCCGGCATTGGCGACGAGAATATCGAGCTGCCCCATCGCCTCCTCCGCGCGCGGCACCAACGCTTCGGTCTCGGCAGCATCGGCGAGATTGGCAGGCAGGATATGCACGCGGCCGCCAAGTTCGGCGGCGAGCCGATCGAGCACCTCGCGCCGCGTTCCTGAGATTGCAACGGTGGCACCCTGACCATGAAGGCTACGCGCGATCGTGGCGCCGATCGTCCCGGTCGCTCCGGTCACGAGCGCGGTCTTTCCGCTGAGTTCGAACATTTTGACTCCCTGGCCTTCGGCCGGCTCAGCAATAGCTCAGGCACGCGAGGCTTTGAACTTAGCAATATCTTCGGGCAATCCGACCGGAGCGGCCGATGCGCCCTCGGCAATACGCTTGATCAGACCGGTCAGCACCCTTCCGGCGCCGATCTCGAAAAACGAGGACACGCCGGACTGCGCCATGAACAGCACCGATTCTCGCCACCGCACCGTAGCGGTAATCTGTTCGACCAGATTTTGCACGATCTCTGCGGGCTCTTTGATCGGCCGTGCCGGCACATTGGCGACGACCGGCGCGAGCGGTGCATGCACCGAGACTTTGGCCAAGGCGTCCGCCATGACGTCGGCGGCCGGCTGCATCAAGGGGCAATGAAAGGGTGCGGATACGGGCAGCATCATCGCTCGCTTCACGCCGCGCGCCTTTGCAAGCTCGACGGCGCGTTCGACAGCGGCCTTCGCCCCCGACAAAACAACTTGGCCGCCGCCATTGTCGTTGGCGGCCGCGCACACACCCGCGCTCGAGGCCTCTGCGGCGATTGCCCTCGCCTCCTCCAGCTCAAGCCCGATGAGCGCAGCCATGGCGCCGACCCCGACCGGAACAGCTTTTTGCATGGCGCGGCCGCGGATGCGCAATAGGCGCGCCGCGTCGGCAACCGAAATTGCGCGCGCCGCGGCGAGCGCAGAATATTCGCCAAGCGAATGGCCGGCAACGAAGGCGACATCGTGCCCGATATCGAGACCGGCTTCGTGTTCTAGAACCCGCAAAACCGCAATCGAAACCGTCATCAGCGCCGGCTGGGCGTTTTCAGTCAGCGTGAGAGTATCGGCCGGACCGCTCCAGATCGTGTCGCTGAGCCTCTCGCCCAAAGCGGCATCGACGTCATCGAATACTTGGCGGGCCGGAGCAAATGCGTCGGCCAAAGCCTTGCCCATTCCGACGGCCTGGCTGCCCTGGCCCGGGAAAACCAACGCAATTGTCATCGGCTGTTATTTGCCCCTCAGAGATCACGACGCGCGCAAGGCAGGCTCGCGAAAAATACCGCCAATTCACTGATGTCAAGGCGATCACGGTCCGCCGGCAAGCAACAAAGCGGCCCGGGCTTGCTCTGCGGGATGCTGTTTGGTGCGGCCTTGCCTTTCCAGATAGGCCGCGTATAAGGCCCGTTTCCGCTCGACCCCGGCCGGGGGCTGAACGGACGGCCGCGCAGACCTCGTTTCTGCACGGTAGGGCTTTCGGGTCCGGCGTCCGGTGTTCCCGCCTTCAGAGCATTCGAGCCTTTCCCGAAGGGTTCGAGGGGCTTCGCGCCCGGGCGAGCATGGCAGACAGGAAAGGGCAGCTATGCCGCTCTATGAACACGTCTATCTTGCGCGCCAGGACGCCAGTGCGCAGCAGGTCGATGAATTGACTGCGCAATTGAAGGGCGTCATCGAAGGGCTCGGCGGATCGGTCAAGAAGACCGAATATTGGGGCGTCAAGTCGCTCTCCTACCGCCTGCGCAAGAACCGCAAGGCACATTTCACGCTGATGGATATCGATGCGCCGCCGCCGGCAATCAACGAAATTGAACGCCTCGAACGGCTCCACGAAGATGTAGTTCGCTATCTCACGATCAGGGTCGATGCCCATGAGGAGGGCCCGTCGGCGATGATGCGGCGCGCCGAACGCGATCGCGATCGCGACGATCGCCGGGGTGATCGTGGCGATCGCGGCGATCGCGGTGAGCGCGGTGACCGCCCCCGGGATCGCGACCGGCGCGGCCGCGACGATTCCGATGTAATCGAAAGCGAAGGGGAGGAGTGACCGATGGCAATGTCACCGCAGGCCGCCGGCGGCCGTCGCCCGTTCTTCCGCCGCCGCAAGAGCTGCCCGTTCTCCGGCGCCAATGCGCCCAAGATCGATTATAAAGACGTCAAGCTGCTGCAGCGGTTTGTTTCGGAGCGCGGAAAAATCGTTCCCAGCCGCATAACGGCAGTTTCAGCGAAGAAGCAGCGTGAACTCGCCAAAGCGATCAAGCGCGCGCGGTTTCTCGGCTTGTTGCCCTACGTGATCCGCTAAGCGAGGTCGCCATGGAAGTCATTCTGCTCGAACGTATCGCCCGGCTTGGCCAGATGGGCGATGTCGTGCGCGTGAAGGACGGATTCGCCCGCAATTTTTTGCTGCCGCGCGGCAAAGCGCTGCGCGCCACGGACGAAAATCGCACGCGCTTTGAAAAGATGAAAAGCGAGCTCGAAGCACGCTCGCTCACGCTCAAGACTGAAGCGGACCAAGTGGCCGGGAAACTCGACGGCAAGAGCATCACCGTTTTGCGCCAAGCCTCTGAATCCGGTCAATTGTTCGGCTCGGTGTCGCCGCGTGACCTCGTGGCGCTACTTGGCGAGGGCGGCTTTCGCGTCAATCGCAACCAAGTCGCGCTCAACGCACCGATCAAGACCATCGGCCAGCACAAAGTGCCGATCGCGCTCCATCCGGAGGTGGAAGTTTCGATCAGTGTGATCGTCGCGCGCAACGAAGATGAGGCGGGGCGCATCGCGCGGGGCGAGGACGTCACCCAACTGCGCGAACTGACCGAACAGGAGGCGGCCGTGATCGCGGCGGAAGCATTCTTCGAACCGGGAGCTGGCGAGGCGGCGCAAACGGCGGAAAGTGCCGAACAACCCGAAACGCCGCCGCAGGACGAAACCGCGTGAGCGGATCGCGCCGAGGGCCAGAACTAGGCCCCCGTTCGGTGATCAGTCAGGAATTCGGTGATCAGTCAGGAATATTGTCGCGCGGCACGGGCGCGTTGTCGTCCGACTGCGATTCGGCCGACACTCCAGCACTTGTCGTTGGTCTGAGCTCCGGAGCTTCGCCAGAAATCGGCGACGGGCTGGCGGCAGGTGCGGCAACGACAGAAGTAGGCTCTTGCTCGGCAGGCGCTGGTTCTTCATGTCCCGGCTGGCCTCCACGGGCCGGTTTTTCCGGTTCGGATTTGGCCGATGCCGCGCGAGGTTTGGTCTCGTGACCTTTGCTTTCCTGCCCTTTGGCTTCCTGACCTTTGGCCTCCTGCCCCTTGGCCTCCTGCCCTTTTGGTTCCTCTGACTTGGCCCGTTCCGGTTTTGCCGCCGGCGCATTCCCGCCAGCACTAATCACGTAGGCGGCGAGCGCAGCCGCCTGCTCGCGGCTGGCCGCGTAGTGCTCGCGCAAAAACAGGGAAAGCGTGAGGTTGCTGCGGCCGTTCGCGAGCCCGCGTGTGCTCTTGTGGCACACCGCGCAATAGTTCGCGAACAATTCGGAGGCAGGCTTGCCCTGATCGATATTGGTCTGGCCCAGGCTCGGTCCCGCGGAAATCACGGCAACCACCGCGATCGAGGCGAGCCCGATCAAAGGCATAAGACGCCGAAACACGCTGACCCCCTGAATTCTCTCCCGCTCAGCAAGCATACTTACCCCAATACCGAACCGGTACGACAGTCACGTAGCCGGCATCCTCGCCCGGCTTTCTGCGCCCTCTACGCCATTGCTGGTCAAGGAGGATTTTGTTTTAATAACGGCAATAACAGGACTCCAGCCGCGTAAAGGCGTGATCGAACGGCCCAAGCGGCAAAGACTTGATCGAGCGCCCAATCGGAGGAGGCTGCACAACAGGCGGTGTGAGCGGAAACGGCCGTGGATCGTTTACTGTTCATATTTTTGCGTCATTTCATCCGCCGCGGGTCGTTTACCGTCACGACCGCGCGGGGGCGCATATGCACGTTCGGTGACGGAACTGGGCGCCCTGTCGCTGTCCGGTTTAACAACGCTGCGGCCGAGCGCGCGGTGCTGTTCGATCCCGAGCTCAAGCTCGGTGAAGCCTATATGGACGGCACGCTGATCGTCGAGCAGGGCTCCATAGCCGATGTGCTGGCACTGCTGTTGGGCCAAGAGCGTCTCGACGCCGGCAATTGGGCGCTGCCTCGTGCGCTGCGCTATCTGTTCCGCCGTCTGCAGCAACTCAATTTGCGCTCGCGCTCGCGGACCAATGTCGCGCATCACTATGACCTCGACGGTCGGCTCTATTCGTTATTCCTCGACGGTGACCAGCAATATAGCTGCGGCTATTTTGAGCGGCCCGATCAGTCGCTTGATGACGCGCAGCTGGCAAAGAAGCGTCACCTCGCCGCCAAGCTGCGGATCGTGCCCGGCGCCAAGGTGCTCGACATCGGCTGCGGCTGGGGCGGACTGGCGCTCTATTTAGCCGAGATCGCCGGCGCGCAGGTCACCGGCATTACGCTGTCGCAGGAACAACACCAGCGCGCCCGGAACCGGGCGCAGGAGTGCGGCCGCCGAGACGTCGAATTCAAGCTTTTGGACTATCGTGATTTGGACGGCCGATTCGATCGAATCGTATCGGTCGGCATGTTCGAACATGTCGGGGTCGGCTTTTACGACGCCTTCTTCAGCCAGTGCGCGAAGCTTCTCGCCGAAGACGGCATTGCGCTCCTGCACACAATCGGTCGCTATAGCCCGCCCGGCATCACCAATCCCTGGATCGCCAAGTACATCTTCCCCGGCGGCTACATTCCGGCCCTGTCGGAAGTCCTTCGCGCGATCGAGCGGGCAGGCCTGATCGTCACCGACGTCGAGATCTTGCAGCTGCACTACGCGGAGACGCTCAAGGCCTGGCGCGAGCGCTTTCTGGCCCACCGCGACCAAGCAGTGCGCCTCTACGATCAGCGCTTCGTGCGGATGTGGGAGTTTTACCTCGCTTGCTCGGAAATGGCGTTTCGGCTGGGCGAGATGGTCGTGTTCCAGATCCAGATGGCGAAACGGAAGGGCCTCACTCCCCCCACCCGCGATTATATTATGCGGGAAGAGGCGCGATTGCGCGCGATCGAGACGGCCTACAGGCCGCCGCTGCGACTCGCGGGCGAATAGGCGTCCGCCATCCATCGCGCTGCCGCGTCAAGAGCCGCGTCGCATTTTTCAAACTTCGTAACCGTGCGGTGGGTAACGGGGGAAAGCTCCAATCGACGCTTCCATTGTTCGCCGGCTCGACTATCGAAAGAAGCGGCGGCTATACGCGTAACCGCTGTCGTTGAGTGAGCGCCATGTTGAGTAGCGCGTTATTGCGTAGCGAAATTGGAGCGAACTATCGCCGGATTGCGGCGCCCCGCCGCAAATCGGCCACAGCGCGCGATTGCTCTGACCGGGACCATGGCAGTTTTCGATTCGACCGCCCGCAAGCAAGTTGCCCCGGAGCCGACGTTCCGCGCGGCACCGCACAATATTGAGGCCGAACAGGCTTTGCTCGGCGCCATCCTCGTCAACAACGAGGCGTTTTACCGGGTGTCCGACTTTCTCGAAGCCAA
Source organism: Xanthobacteraceae bacterium (assembly GCA_035703785.1). Taxonomy (GTDB): domain Bacteria; phylum Pseudomonadota; class Alphaproteobacteria; order Rhizobiales; family Xanthobacteraceae; genus BOG-931. Next base: position 13,645 of record DASSXN010000181.1, on the reverse strand, counting down.
GCACTTCTTCGAGCCCATTCACCAGCGTATTTTCGAACTGGCCAGCGGACTCATCCGCGCCAGCAAGACCGCTACGCCGGTCACACTCAAAACCTTCTTGCCCGGCGACGCTGATATTGCCGGCCTTTCCGTCAATCAATATCTGGCCCGGCTCGCCGCCGAGGCGACCACGATCATCAACGCCGAGGACTACGGCCGCACGATCTACGACCTTTCCGTCCGGCGCGATCTGATCACGATCGGCGAGGATATGGTGAACCTCGCTTACGATGCGCCGGTCGATTCGACCCCGCTGCAGCACATCGAAGAAGCCGAGCGGAGACTTTACGAAATCGCCGAGACCGGCCGTTATGACGCGGGTTTCCAGCGTTTCGCGCAGGCGCTGACGACAGCGGTCGACATGGCCGCGCGTGCTTACCAGCGTGACGGCCGCCTATCCGGTCTGGCAACCGGTCTGACCGATCTCGACAGCAAGATGGGCGGCTTGCAGCCCTCGGACCTGGTCATTCTTGCCGGCCGGCCCGGCATGGGCAAAAGCGCGCTCGCCACCAACATCGCCTACAACGTTGCCAAGGCATGGTCTGGCGAGGTCCGGCCCGATGGCCACATGGCGACGGTCAACGGCGGCATTATCGGCTTCTTTTCGCTGGAAATGTCGGCCGAACAGCTGGCCACGCGCATCATCTCGGAACAGACCGCAATCCCGTCGAACAAAATCCGCCGCGGCGATATCGATGAAGGCGATTTCGAGAAGATCAGAGACGTTTCGATCGAGTTGCAGAACCTGCCGTTTTACGTCGACGAGACTGGCGGCCTCAGCGTCGGCCAATTGGCGGCGCGCGCCCGTCGGCTGAAACGCCAGCGGGGGCTTGATCTGTTGGTTGTCGATTACCTTCAGCTCTTGCAGGGATCGACCCGCCGGGCGGCCGAAGGCCGCGTGCAGGAAATCACTGAAATTACCACCCGGCTCAAGGCGCTGGCGAAAGAGCTCAACATTCCGATTCTTGCGCTCTCGCAATTGTCGCGCCAGGTCGAGGGCCGTGAAGACAAGCGGCCGCAATTGTCGGATCTGCGGGAGTCAGGATCGATCGAACAGGACGCCGACGTCGTGCTCTTCATATTCCGCGAAGAATACTATCATCAGATGCGCAAGCCCACCGAGGCCAATCGTGAGAAATTCGCGGAGTGGCTCGCCGAAGGCGAACGCGTTGACGGCAAGGCCGAGGTGATTATCGGCAAGCAGCGTCACGGCCCCACAGGAACGGTCGAATTGCAGTTCGACGGCGCGGTGACCCGCTTTGCCAATCTCGATACCGCCCACCGGCGCGATTTCTAGGCCGCCGCAAGGTCTGCGCTTTACCGCCTGGATGTCGGCGGTCATAAAGTGTCCATGGCACGCGCAAAACGCACTTCGCCGGCGGAATCAGGTCCGGCCGCCGCTGAAACCGGCGGCACGCTCACCATCGATCTTGCCGCGATCGTGGCGAATTGGCAGGCGCTGACGCGCCAACTCCTCACCGTGGAATGCGCGGCGGTCGTCAAAGCCAACGCCTATGGGCTTGGCCTCACGCCGGTGGTTGCAGCGCTGGCAGACGCCGGCTGCAAGACATTCTTTGTCGCCGATATCGACGAGGCGCGAACTGTCCGCGCGCGCGCGAAAGACGCCACGATCTATGTACTGCACGGCTTCACGCTGCAATGCGCGGAGGCCTTCATCGAACTTGCCGCGCGGCCGGTCATCAACTCGATGACCGAACTCGCCGAATGGGACACGTTCGTCGCCGATCGCGCCTGGCAAGGCGGCGCCGCGCTTCATGTCGATACCGGCATGAATCGGCTCGGCGTTTCGCCGGAGGAGGCGGCAGCGCTTGCGCCGCGCGTGCAGACCCAAAACCATGGCGTCGCGCTGCTGTTAAGCCATCTTGCCTGCGCCGATATCCCTGATCACCCGCTCAATGCGAGACAGCTACAGCTGTTTCGCGAACTGCGCGCGCTCTATTCCGGCATTCCGGCGTCGCTCGCGAATTCTTCCGGAATCTTTCTCGGCGACGCTACCTATTTCGACCTGGCGCGGCCGGGCGCTGCGCTATACGGCATCAATCCGACGCCCGGCCGGCCCAATCCCATGAAGAGCGTCGTCGAACTGACCGGCCGCATCGTGCAAATCCGCGCTGTCGCGCGCGAGCAGACCATCGGTTACGGCGCCACCTGGACGGCGCGGCGAAACTCGCGCATCGCAGTGGCGGGGCTGGGCTATGCGAACGGGCTCCTGCGCGCTGGCAGTGCCGGCGACGAGCATCCAGGTGGCGCGGCAATCGTGGCCGGCAAAAGATGCCCTATAGTGGGCCGGATCTCGATGGATCTGCTCATGCTCGATATTACCGACCTTGCCGACGGTGCCGCCCGCCGCGGCGATTTTGCCACCCTGATCGGCGGCGAACTGAGCATTGACGAGGTAGCAGCGGCCGCGGGCACAATCGGTTACGAGGTCCTCACCCGGCTCGGCATGCGCTGCCATCTGAATTACCGGGGCGGGTAGATGGCGGCGCGCGCGCAAAATTTTATTTGCCAGAACTGCGGCGCCGCCTTCGCGCGCTGGGCGGGTAAATGCGACGCTTGCGGCGAATGGAATACATTGGTCGAGGAAAGCGCCGAGGGTCTGCGGCGGCCCATGCGCAAAGGCCGTCCCTTCGCCATCGAGCCATTGAAGGGCGCGACGCATGAGGCGCCGCGCCTTGCCTCCGGCATCGCCGAGTTCGATCGGGTCACGGGCGGCGGGCTGGTCCGCGGATCGGTGTTGCTCCTTGGCGGCGATCCCGGAATCGGCAAATCGACGCTGCTCCTCGAGGTCGCCGCAGCATTCGCGCGTGGCCGGCATCGCGCCATCTACATTTCAGGCGAGGAAGCGGTGGCGCAGGTGCGGTTGCGTGCCGAACGGCTCGGCCTTGCCGAGGCAATGGTCGAAGTTGCGGCGGAGACCTCGGTGGAAGACATCGTGGCCACGGTTTCGCATGGCGCTGTCCCGCGCCTCCTGGTCATCGATTCCATCCAGACCATGTGGACGCAAACGATCGAATCAGCACCCGGGACAGTAACGCAAGTCCGAGGCTCGGCCGCTGAGCTGATCCGCTTCGCCAAACGCAGCGGTGCGGCCGTGATTCTGGTTGGCCACGTCACCAAGGACGGCCAGATCGCCGGCCCGCGTGTGGTCGAACATATGGTCGACGCGGTCTTATCGTTCGAAGGCGAAGGTTCTCAGCAGTTTCGCATCCTGCGCGCGATCAAGAATCGGTTTGGTCCGACCGACGAGATCGGCGTGTTCGAAATGACCGGCGCCGGCCTGCGCGAGGTCGCCAACCCCTCCGCGCTGTTCTTGTCGGAACGCGATCTCGGTAGCCCGGGAACCGCCGTGTTTGCGGGAATGGAGGGGACGCGGCCGCTATTGGTGGAGATCCAGGCCCTGGTGGCGCCCACGACGCTCGGAACCCCGCGCCGCGCGGTGGTCGGCTGGGACCCGAATCGACTATCGATGGTCTTGGCCGTGCTCGAGGCGCATTGCGGCGTGCGCCTATCGGGACATGACGTCTACCTCAACGTCGCCGGAGGCTTGCGCATCCAGGATCCGGCCGCCGATGTGGCAGCGGCAGCGGCGCTGGTGTCGTCGCTGACCCACGCTTCCCTGCCCGCTCATGCCGTCTATTTTGGCGAGATCTCGCTGTCTGGCGCGGTGCGGCCGGTGCCGCAGAGCGCCGCGCGATTGCGCGAGGCGCAAAAGCTCGGCTTCACCAAGGCGATCGCTCCGGAAGCCGCCCGCAACGAGGCCCCGGACGGATTCGCGGTCTCCGCCCTTGCTAGCCTCGATAACTTGGTCGCCGATATCGCGCGCGAGGGCACCCCTGCGCTGCGCCGGGTCGGACGGCAGGAGGCCTGATCGGCCCCCCGATGAGGTTAATTATCGGTTTTCGGGCAATGGGGCGGTTTTGTACCGCTATTGAACGCATTTCAACGCGAGAAGACGGGTGACGGCATGGCGCGGCCCCGCTATACACGCGGCGGAACGCCGAAAGCGCTAGTCCGAATCGCAGCCCTGCTCGGAAACTGAAATGCCGATCACGTTGCTCGATATTGTCCTGATCCTGGTCATGCTGGTTTCGGGCCTGCTCGCCATGGTGCGCGGCTTCATGCGTGAGGTCCTCTCCATCACGGCGTGGATATTGGCGGCTGTGGCCACCCTTTATTCCTACGGCAAGCTCCTGCCTTACGCCAAACAGTACTTCAACAGCGACATTGTCGCCGCGGTCGCCGTGGTAGGCAGCGTGTTCCTGCTGACGCTGCTCATCGTATCGGTCTTCACCATCAGAGTTTCCGACATGGTGCTCGATAGCCGCGTCGGCGCGCTCGACCGCACGCTCGGGTTTTTGTTCGGCCTTACCCGCGGCCTGATCATCGTGGTCATAGCGTTTCAGTTCTTCATTTGGCTCGTTCCCGACCGCAGCCAGCCGCAATGGGTCAAGGGCGCCAAATCCAAAGTGGTTCTTGCCGGCACCGGACAATGGCTGATGTCGATGTTGCCGGATGACCCCGAAAGCACCATTTTAAATAAGCTCAAGCGCGCCAAGCCCGAGGACACCGACAATCCTCCCGCCGCGCCGGACCAGCGGCGGAGCGGGCTCGACCGGGTGGAGGTACCGAGATCATGACCGTGCCTGCCGCCTTCGACCCCGACGCAGATCGGCTTCGCGAGGAATGCGGCGTATTCGGCATATTCGGCCATCCCGACGCAGCCGCGATTACCGCGCTCGGCCTCCATGCTTTGCAGCACCGCGGTCAGGAGGCAGCTGGGATTGTCACATTCGATGGCAAACGGTTCCATTCGGAACGCCGGCTTGGACTGGTCGGCGATGCCTTCTCCCGGCGTGACGTGATCGATCGGCTCCCCGGCAATGCAGCGATCGGCCATGTGCGATATTCGACAACCGGCGAGACCATTTTGCGCAACGTTCAGCCGCTGTTCGCGGAACTGAACGCGGGCGGCTTCGCCGTTGGCCACAACGGCAATCTCACCAACGGTCTGACGCTGCGGCGCCAGCTGGTGCGCGACGGCGCGATGATGCAATCCACCACCGATACGGAAGTGATTCTGCATCTGGTGGCCCGCTCGCATCGCAATCGCTTTGTCGACCGCCTGGTCGAAGGCTTGCGCATGCTGGAAGGCTCCTACTCCTTCGTCGGCCTGACCAACAAGAAACTGATCGGCGCTCGCGATCCGCTCGGCATTCGTCCACTCGTGCTCGGCAAACTGGATGGCTGCCCGATTCTGGCATCGGAAACCTGCGCGCTGGACATCATCGGTGCGCAATATGTGCGCGACGTTGAAAACGGCGAGGTCCTCGTCTTCGACGAGGACGGCGCGCATACGCACAAGCCGTTCCCGCCAATGCCGCCGCGGCCGTGCATTTTCGAATACATTTATTTCGCCCGGCCCGACTCGATATTGGCCGGCCGCAGTATTTACAGCGTGCGCAAGGCATGCGGCGCGGAATTGGCGCGTGAGGCGCCGGCGGCCGCGGACGTGGTCGTGCCGGTGCCGGACTCCGGCGTTCCGGCCGCCGTTGGCTATGCGCAGGAATCCCGGCTTCCCTACGAGCTCGGCATCATCCGCAATCATTATGTCGGCCGCACCTTCATCGAGCCGACCCAGCACATCCGCCAGCTCGGCGTTCGCCTCAAACACAATGCCAATCGCGCGGTGGTGGCCGGCAAGCGCATCGTCTTGATCGACGATTCCATCGTGCGCGGCACGACTTCGGTGAAGATCGTGCAGATGATGCGCGATGCGGGCGCCACCGAGGTGCACATGCGGGTTGCCTCTCCGCCGATCACGCATCCAGACTATTACGGCATCGACACGCCCGAGCGCGACAAACTGCTCGCGGCGACGCACGATCTCGAGGGCATGCGGAAATTCATCGGCGCCGATTCGCTCGCGTTCCTTTCGGTCGACGGCATCTATCGCGCCATGGGCGAAAAGGGCCGCGATCCGGCTCGTCCGCAATTCACCGATCATTGTTTCACCGGCGAATATCCGACGCCGCTTACGGACCGGACCGCCCAAGACGCGACGCCGCGTCAGCTCTCCTTGCTCGCGGAAGCGAGCTGATCAATGCCGCAACCGCTGGCCGGGAGCATTGCGCTCGTCACCGGCGCGTCGCGCGGCATCGGCCGGGCGACGGCGCTTGTGCTCGCGCGCGCCGGCGCTCACATCGTCGCGGTTGCGCGCACCGTAGGCGCGCTCGAGGAAATCGACGATGCGGCACGCGCGGCCGGCAGTTCGGCGACCTTGGCCCCGCTCGACATGCGCGACTACGCCGGCATCTATCGGCTGGCTGCGGCGCTCAACGAACGTTATCAGCGGCTTGATGTGATGATCGGCAATGCCGGGGTGGTGGGGCAACGCTCCCCGCTCGATCACATTGAGCCGCAGAACTGGGATGAGGTCATGGCGGTGAATGTCACCGCCAATTGGCATCTGATCCGCGCCATGGATGCCTTGCTTAAGCGCTCCGCCGCCGGACGCGCGATTTTCATCACCTCAGGAGCCGCCACCCATGCGCGCGCCTATAGTGGCGCGTATTCGGTATCGAAGGCCGCGCTCGACGCGCTCGCACGTGTCTATGCAGCGGAAACCGAGTCGACCGCGGTCAAAGTAAACTTGTTTAATCCGGGACCGACGCGGACCCGGATGCGAGCGCGGGTGATGCCCGGAGAAGACCCGATGACGCTGCCGACGCCCGAAGCGGTGGCCGAAAAGATCCTGCCGCTTTGCCTGCCGAGCTGCGCCGAAGCCGGCAAACTTTATGACTTTCCAGCCGGCAAGTTTTTGCAGTTCGTTCAGCCTGGCTGACGGTTCAAACGCGTACAGCTCACCGGCGCTTGCGCCCCGCATAAGGATTGGACTTTGTGCGTAGCGTCAGCCTGATTGGCGTACCTGGCAGATCGAACCGTTCGCGCAGTCCATTAACAAGGTAGCGGCGATACGCGTCCGGTAGTGCGCTGGTGCGCGAGCCGAATAAAACAAAAGTTGGCGGCCGCGACTTCGGTTGCGTCATATAGTCGAGCCGCAATCGCCGGCCGCGCAACGCCGGTGGCGGATGCGCGCTCGTTGACTCGGCCAGGAACCGGTTCAACGCCGCCGTCGGCACGCGGCGATTCCAGACCGCATGCGCCTCAACGACCGCCTGCATGAGACGGTCCAAGCCCTGGCCGGTCTTCGCCGCCAAGGCGGCAATGCCAACGCCCTTGATCTGCGGCAACAGGCGATCGACCGCATTGCGCAAGTGGCCCATTGCGCCGGGCTCTGCGGTGACCAAGTCCCATTTGTTAACCGCAATCACGATCGCGCGGCCTTCCCGCTCGATCAGATCGGCAATGCGAATGTCCTGCTCCTCGAACGGCGCTTGAGCGTCGACCAGCACGATCACGACCTCGGCGAAACGAATCGCGTTGAGCGCATCGGCGACCGAGAGCTTTTCCAGCTTCTCGTTTATGCGCGAGCGGCGACGCAAGCCGGCGGTGTCGTGAACGCGAAAATGACGCCCGCGCCAGTTGAGCTCGACCGCAATGGCGTCGCGCGTGATCCCAGCTTCCGGGCCGGTCAACAGCCGCTCCTCGCCGAGGAGCCGGTTGATCAGCGTGGATTTGCCGGTATTCGGCCGGCCGACAATGGCGATGCGAATGGAAGCCTTATCCGGCGCGGCGTGCAGATCCCGCTCGTCTTTCTGTTCGACAATCGGCTGAGGCAAAGCTGCGCGTAGCGCCTCGTAGAGCTCCGCCAGGCCTTCGCCGTGTTCGGCACTGATCGCAACCGGATCGCCAAGACCGAGCACATAGGCATCAAGTGCACCAGCCTCGCCGGCGCGGCCCTCGCTTTTATTGGCAACGAGAATGGCGCGCTTGCCCGACTTGCGAACTAGGTCCGCGAACACCTGATCCGGACCCGTGGCGCCGGCTCGCGCGTCGATCAAAAACAAAACGGCATCGGCCTTCGCGATCGCCGCCGCCGTGTGCGCCTGCATTCGTGCCGAGAGGCTATCGCGCTCGGCTTTTTCCAAGCCGGCCGTATCGATCACCTTGAACGCGAGATCGCCGAGCTGCGCGTCGCCTTCACGGCGATCCCGTGTCACGCCCGGCCGATCGTCGACCAGCGCGAGCCGGCGGCCAACGAGCCGGTTGAACAGCGTCGATTTGCCAACGTTCGGCCGACCAACGATCACGACGGTAAAGGACATGGTAAAGGACACGGTAAAGGACGTGGGCAACGATGAAAAAAGACGATGACAAGCGGCTCGGATAAGCCAACGGCTCCGCAATTAGGCTCTATACCACTTTAAAAGCTGATGGCGGTGACCCTACGCGCAATCAGGAGCCGCGAGGATAGACCGCCTATCGCGAAGATCCCGCAGACGGCGGATCAGGCCAGATCGATTGCGAGGGCTGTGCGGACGGTGACGATGCGGTCTGCGGTGGCGCAGGCCAAACCGACGCGTCGGGTTGTTGCGTCGCCGGCTTCTGTGTTGGACCGACCGTGATGCGAGTCGGACCGGCTGCGGGCGCCGCCGCACCCGGAGAAGCAGGCGGTTTCTGCGCAGCAAGCTTCGGCTTTGGTTTCGGCTTCGGCTTGGGTTTGGTTGCTTCCGCCGCCGCGGGCGGTGTCGGTCCGGGGACCGCGGCGTCGGGATCGGGTTGTTCAGGAGGTGGTTCGTACCCCTTCACCAGGTCAGCAGGCACGCCGCTGCTGGCGCCCGGCACGCCTTCGGGAAATACCGGCGCTCGCTCGCCCTTGAGTTTCTTTTTGCTGTCGAACACGTCGGAAGTGAAAATCTCGGTAGGATCGAATTGGCCGCCCTTGGTGCAGCCGGCAATCAGGAGCGCAAGCGCGAGCGCCGAAGCGGCACGAAAGAAATAGCTGCGCGCGCACTGAGCCATGGTGTCAGCCTTTCGCGCTCGCCGCGATCAGCTCGCTCAACATTTCCGCGCGGCTGCGCGGACCCGGAGGCGTCTGCGGATCGCCCATGATCATCTCCGTCCATCGCCGGGCAGCCGACATGTCCCCGGCCTTCCATGCCGAAAGCGCCAAAATCTCCCGGGCGCTATGCCGGAACGCGCGATCTGCGGCGGTTGCAGGTTCGAGCCGCTGCAAGATTTCCGAATATGGCGCAGTGTCGACCAGCAGGTAACCGGCGCGCACCGCCGCGAGGTCTTGGACGACCTGGCCGGCGCGAGTGTCCGCGGCGATAGCATCGTAAGCGGCAACCGCGGTTTTGCGGTCGGTCGTCGCAAGCTCGGCAGCTTCGCGCAAACGGGCCAGCACTCGGTATCCCGGCGTACCGTCGGCCGAAAGCTTGGTAAAAGCAGCAGCAGCAGCCTGATGCTTGCCCGATTCCGCGAGCTTGACCGCTTGCTCAAACGCCGCGCCGGATTGCGCCGCCTGTTTCGCTTGCCACCACTCGTAGCCACGCCAGGCGCCGACGCCGATCACGATGACGATGCAGGCGGCAATGAAATAAGTGCCGTAACGCTCCCACAGCTTTTTCAGCTGTTCGCGGCGTACTTCTTCATCGACCTCTTGAAATATGTCGGTCACGGTATCGCCTTAACCCCCGCCGAACGGATCGATCGCCGAGGCGCTGTTCCGCTCGGCGTCACGCGGCCCAGTTGGCCCCTGACCGCGGCAAGCCCGAATAAAATCAAGTCCTTCACGGAAGCCCTTGGCGGAACTAGTGTAATCTTGTGGCGCGAGCAAGGCAAAATGGCCCCGTTCGGCCGTGGCTGAGCCTGGCTAGCCGGTCCGCACGCTAGGCCCGCGACGGCCCCTTGCCACGATCCGCCAATTTGGTGACCGCAGCCTCACGCATGGGATAGACATGCTCGTTACCTGGAAAGCTGCGCGCCCTCACCTCCGCCGCATAGCTTTTGACCGCATTTTCGATTGAGGGTCCGAGCTCACCGAAGCGCTTGACGAATTTTGGCACGCGCGGCGACAGGCCGAGCATATCTTCGAGCACCAGAATCTGGCCGTCACAGGCAACGCTGGCGCCGATCCCGATGGTCGGGATGGGAACTTGGGCGGTGATGCGGCGGGCCAGCGGTTCGGCGATGGCTTCCAGCACGACGGCAAAGGCGCCGGCATCGGCCACCGCGCGCGCGTCCGCCTCGATCGGCGCCCAGTCCGCCTCTTCGCGGCCCTGTGCCCGGAACGAGCCCAGCGCATTGATCGCCTGCGGGGTGAGGCCGACATGGCCCATGACCGGCACGCCACGCTCGACCAGAAAAGCGATGGTTTCCGCCATGCGGCGTCCGCCTTCGAGCTTGATCGCACCGCAACCGGTTTCCTTGAGCACCCGCGCAGCCGACGCAAACGCCTGCTCCTTCGACGCTTCATAACTGCCGAACGGCAAATCCACTATGACCAGCGCTCGCTTGGAGCCGCGCATCACCGCGAGCCCTTGCAAGATCATCATTTCGAGCGTCACCGGAATGGTGGTCTCGAGGCCATGCATCACCATGCCGAGAGAATCGCCAACCAGGATGACATCGCAATAGGCGTCGACAATCCGCGCGGTGTGCGCGTGATAGGACGTCAACGACACGATGGGCTCGCCGCCCTTACGGGCGCGGATATCGGGCGCGGTCAAACGCCGGATTGCATTTTGTACCGACACGATCAGTGCCCGAGCGCCGGCGTTCCGAATGCCGGGACGCCAATCACAACTGGATGGAAGACAAAGCCGAGCGCCAAATAGATGATCGTGCCGACGACAATGGCGATGATGTCGTTTTTGGCGCCGCCGACCGGAATTGGCGGTGCGCCGGCATCTTTACGGTGTTTGAGCGTGATCCGATCGTACACCGCCCAGGCCAGCACCGATCCGAACAGGATCATGCCGCCGAGATCGCCGTTGGCGCACAAATGCGCAAACGCCCAGGTCTTCACCCCGACCAGCATCGGGTGCTTGAGCACGCGCTTGATATTGCCGGGAATGTAAGCCGCCGCGACCATGATGCTGGCGGGCCACATCAGCGCAACGACGATGTGGCGGGTCCAGGCCGGCGGATACCACACCGTGATCGGACCGGCCCCCCGATAAGCGGCAAATCCATATCCGATGAGAACGATGCCGGCGATCGAGACCAGCGAAAACAATCCGCGATACGGCCATTCGCCGATCCGCGCCACAAGCGCGGCGCGGCGGTCGCGCATGGTCACAAACACATGCGTGCCGAGGAAAATGACCAGGCCAAGAATTTCGAGTGTAAGACCCATCCGGCAGCACTGCTCCACATCGAGTCCCCGGCGCCCGGCGCCGCGGTCTCAGTCCGGGGCGGGATCATGGCCGCCGCCTGCCGATTGTCAATGACAGTATCGGCCGCTCACGGCGCGTATTCTTTGCCGCGCGCAAGATAAGCCGCGGTATCGACGATCGCCTCACGTTCGGCGAAGGACACCATATCGCTGCGCATCGCGGCGGCGCTGCCGTCGCGCAAGATGGCGGCGAGCACGCGCTGCATGGCCCTGATCGCGGCGCGCTGCGTATCGCTCGGTATGATCACAAGCTGATAGCCGAGTGCCTGCAATCGCGGCACCGGCAACAGCGGCGTGTTGCCGCCCTCGAACATGTTGATGAGCTTCCATCCTGGCAGGCGCTTGGCGATTTCAGCGATTTCGGCTTCCGAGGTCGGCGCTTCGACAAAGCTCACATCGGCGCCGGCCTCGAGATAGGCCGCGGCCCGGTCGAGCGCGGCGGAAAAGCCTTCGACGGCGATCGCATCGGTCCGCGCGATCACGACGAAATCGGCGTCGTGCAGCGCATCGCGGACAGCTTTCAGTTTCTGCGCCATCTCCGTTGTCGGCACCAGACTCTTGTCGTCGTAATGGCCGCACTTCTTCGGAAAGGTCTGGTCCTCCAGATGAAACGCGGCGATCCCGGCGCGCTCGAAGGCGCGCGCCGCAGCCTGCGCATTGAGTGCATTGCCATAGCCGGTATCGGCATCGGCGATGATCGGCGCGTCGGTGACATCGGCCATGGAGGCGAAACGGTCGGCAATAGCGCTTACGGACAAGAGCCCGAGATCGGGGATGCCAGCCGAACGCGCAATCGCGCCGCCGCTGGCATAGATCGCCGGAAATCCGGCTTGCTCCACCAGCCGCGCCGAGAGCCCATCATAGGCGCCCGGCGCCACCGTTATTTGACCGGAATTCAGCAGCGCCCTCAATTTCACTGTAGCTCGCACGACATCCTCTCGCTTCGTCTTATGTTATCGGCATGATACGTCTTGGACGAAGCGCAGGAAACGTGAAGGAATGGAAATGAGGCGGGCCGTCATCGCCGCAACGGTCATTCTTTTGGGCACGATTTTCGCCGCCGCTCAGGATTGGCCGACCAAGCTCGTGAAGATCGTGGTGCCGTTCGCCGCCGGCGCCACGCCGGACGTGGTCGCACGGCTGATCGCCGATGACCTCCAGACCAGGCTCAACCAGGCTTTCATTGTCGAGAACCGGCCGGGCGCCAGCGGCAATACCGGGACGGATGCCGTCGCCAAGGCCGAGCCGGACGGATCCACGATCGGCGTGAGCATCGGCGGCCCGCTCGCGATCAACACGCTGCTCTTTCCCAACCTGCCCTACGATCCGCGCACGGACCTCACGCTTATTACTCTTCTCGTCACCCAACCGAGCGTGCTTGCCGTCAATGCCGCGCTCGGCGTGGCCGACGCGCGCGCTCTGGTTGATGTGATCAGGCGTGCCCCGGGCAAATACGCTTTCGGTTCGATTGGCGCGGGCTCGCTCTCGCATCTCGCGATGGAAGCGATTGCGCTTAAAAGCGGCACGCAGCTCGTCCATGTGCCCTATGCGTCGTCGCCGCAAGCGGTGACCGCGCTCCTGCGCAACGATGTGCAGATGGTCTGCTTGCCGGCGATTTCGATCATGCCGCAGCTGCGCTCCGGCGCGATCAAAGTGCTTGCCGTATCGACCGCCGAACGCTCGCCGCTATTGCGCGACATCCCCACCCTGAAGGAAGCCGGCATCGATGTTGAGGCCGATGCCTGGAGCGGCTTGATCGCGCCCGCCGGAATCTCGAAACCGATGACGGCGCGGATCGGTCAGTTCGTCGCCCAGGCCGTCACCACGCCTGTTGTTCGCGACAAACTCGCCGCGCAATTCATGACGCCGATACCCGGCAGCGCGGCCGAATTCCGCGCTCGCATCGACGGCGATATTGCGCGCTGGTCGCCGGTGATCGCGGCAGCGAAGATCAAGATCGAGTGAGCGGAGAATAGCAAATGAACGGTAGTAAGCACGGTCCCTCCCCCCTTGTGGGGGAGGGTTGGGAGGGGGGTAGCGAAGAAACTTCTCAGCGTTGACGCCTGCAATCGTGCACTACTACCCCCACCCCTAACCCCTCCCCACAAGGGGGAGGGGAACGCGCTCGCTACTCGCTTTCTATCTCACGGCCCGAACTTGAAATTGATGCCGGCTTTGACTTCTTGAACGTTCAGCGACGCGCTGGTGCTGTACGTAGAGAATCCGGCGGTGGGCAGATTGACGGTCTCAGAACCGAAGCCGAGATAGTCGTATTCAATCTTC
>DASSXN010000144.1:0-10554 GCA_035703785.1 Xanthobacteraceae bacterium | reverse complement strand
TCAATAACCGGCCCGGCGTTCATTTCCTCGTCCCGACAACAAACGACGAGAAAGCAATCGGGCCGTATTTGCAGCAATACGCGATCATCCTCGATTTCGACGAAGACATGAAAAGTCCGATGAACGATTTTGTCGCGCAAGTGATCAAGATTGGCTACGGACCAAATCCAACCCCGCGCACCATCGAACAGATGGCCGCGGCGCCGGCGGACCTCGCGGCGGCGAAAGATGCCGTCGACAAAATGGAGCGGGTGATCGAAACGCGCTTAACGAAAATCACCGCGGACCGTACTGCGCTGAAACAGCCTGACGATTTGAAAGCGGTCTATGACAAAACCTTCGATAAGCTTGTCGTCGCGCCAACATTGGCGTTTGAAAACTCCGCTAAAACGCTCAGCAATGGAATCGACGCGGCCCTCACACTGGTCAATTACATCAACGCGCACCGCACCAAGCTGGTCGTCTCCGGAATGCAAATCCAGGCCAAGGATCAGCGCACCCTCGACGAGCTAGCGCCGCTGATGAAGGCGTACCAGGACGCCGGTGAGCGTTTCGTCGCCGCGCAACGGCAAAGCGACCGGGTGCTGCAGGGGAATTAGAATCGCACCTTAAGCTGCGACCCCGACTTGATCGTGGGAGCCTCGAAGGGTGGCAGATCAACCAGTGTCATCCTTCGGGGCGCGCTTTCCGGCGCAAGCGCGCCGCTTCCCTCACTTCACGCCGAGCAGTTCGACATCGAAGATCAGCGTGGCGTTGGGCGGAATGACGCCGCCGGCGCCGCGCGCGCCGTAGCCGAGTTCGGGCGGAATGATCAGCGTGCGCTTGCCGCCGACTTTCATTGTGGCGACGCCTTCGTCCCAGCCGGCAATGACCTGACGCTGGCCGATCGGAAATGAGAACGGCTGATTGCGATCGAGCGAACTGTCGAACTTGGCGCCCTTCTTGCCGTTCTCGTAGAGCCAGCCGGTGTAATTCATCATGCAGGTCTGGCCGGGCTTCGGCGACGGACCGGTGCCGACTTTAACGTCGATGATTTTCAGGCCGGAAGGCGTGGTCGTGACCGGTTGGGCATCGGCCGCTTCAGACATCGCTATGACTCCAGTTGCTGCTACGGAAAGTGCTGTGACGAGCGCGGCGCGGCGCGATAAAACTCGCATTCTTGTTCACTCCGATAAATGAGCGCGGGACACTAGCCTAGAAGGTTGTGTCGAGCCATACCGGAGAACTCGCAAATGCAATGAAAGCGCTCGAAATAGGCGCGCGCCTGCGAAAGCGTAGTAAGCCGGCGCGGCTCCGGCGTGTCCTTGACGATGAGCGGCGGAACGATCGGAAAGTCTTCCATATCGGACAGGATAACACGCGTTGATGAGAAGGGTTTCGCTCTTCATTTTGTCGTTGTCGGGCTTGAACCAGCAATCCATGCTGAGATGCGGGCTCCTTGCCGAATGGTGCGAGCTTTGGGAGATCGTAATGGTGAGGTTGAAAGATCTACTCCACGAAAAGCTTCGAAAAGACGCAAAAAGGGATGCTTTAGTTCACGGTCGTCAGGAAAGTAAGAAAGACGGTGTTTCTATCCCCAATGAGAAATACGAACGGCTTTTTCAGTTCATTGGAAAATATGTGGTGTTCTTTCAGGATATTGAAAGTGAGATTGATCAGACTTTGCTGCTCCTTGTAGGCCATGAACGGTGGCACCTCGGAACGAAGATCGCTGCTAGGCTATCTGTCAGCGATAAGATCGATCTTTTGCATTCAACAGTGGCTTCATCCGAGCTAGCGGCAGGTACCGAATTGCAAAAGTCTTGGGTCGTGTCTTTCGAAGAAGTAATGAATGAACTCAAAAGTGAGAATGCCCGTAGGAATAGGATAGTGCACTCTCTTTATTTGTTTGAACCGCTAAGAATCGGATTTCCTGTGCTACGCAGCAAGCGCACGAAACGACATGATGAAAGGGAGTTAGACCAAGAACACATTGACGAGAAACTCATGAAAGAGGCGGTGGGGAGGGTGGCAGAGCTTTCTTTTGACATTGGGATGATTAGAAGGCAGCTAACAGCGTGGGACAAAAGCGCAGTGACACGAGCGCCAAGCCATGACGAGGCACAAAAAGCCATAAGTAGGGTGGGCAAAGCGAGGCGTGCCCACCGCCAAAGAATCTGAGACGAAGAATCTCAGATGATCCTGTGAGCTCGGCGCTTTCGCGCCTTAGGCCACCCTACACTTGCTAATAACTTTCGTACGAACTCAGAGCGCGACTCGTCTTCCGCAGAAACTGCATACCATCTCAAGGCCGTTCCGAGACATGCTGCAATTTCCGCAGCTGCGGCAAATTTCAGGCTCGCTGCGGGGCACGATCGTTGAAGATTTTGTCGGTTCGACCTCCGGCGGATTCGTTTGGCGTGGTTGCTTTGGCTCATCCCTAAGGCTCGTTACCTTGTAGCCCTTCGCTCTCGCCTGCTCTAGAAAATCCACGACCCCTTTTGGAAGGGGTCTTAGCTGCCCGGTCTTACGACGAAGGTCTGCATCAAGCTCATGTTTTCGGATTTCGGCGGCGGGGCGACTCAAGCCGAATCTCGTCTGAAGATCATTTATGGTGCCGAAGCCGATAGCGAGATGGTCAGGTGCAAGGAAAAACGCGGCAAAACCCTTTTCATCATTTCGAGTACCGCGAGTAAGTCGAGGTACAGGACGTTTTCCATGCCGAGTTGCTGACGCAGGCGAAGCGCAAGACGTTTGAGTTCTTCTACCTCAAATCGCTTTGACATTGGCGACCTTCGCTTTGTGCCACCAACTGCTCTAACCGATAGACACCCTTCGGCACTACGAACACCCCGTCGTTGAGCCGCAAGTATCACACTTTAAGCAAGTGCCGTTGCGCACCAGCGTGAAGTTGCCGCATTCGCTGCACGCTTCGCCTTCATAGCCGCGCGCTTTGGCTTCGGCGCGTTTTTCCGCCGCCGCGGCCTTGGCATGTGCGCGCGCTTCGGAGCGGTGCTCCAGTTCCTGCGCCGGTGAGAGTTTCGCCTCGGGCTCGGTTTTCAGCGCGGTGGCGCCGGAAATTTCCGCGCGCGGGGCGGAGGAGGTCAGCGCGGTGATGTTGGTCACCCCACCCCGTCCGCCGCCGGTGGACGACCCGCCCCCTCCAGAGGAGGGTGAAGACGTCTCGGCGTTGCCCGGCATCACTTTGAGCCGGTCGGTGCGCGAGCGCGTCAGGCCCTTCGACACATAACGTGTATCCGGCGACGGGCGGCCTTCCTCGACGCCTTTACCGAGCGCGTCGAAGCCACCTTCGGCCGGTTCGACATGGGCGAGATCGAAGCGCGACAGGTAGCTCACCGCGAGCTCGCGGAACACGTAGTCCAGGATCGACGTCGCGTATTTGATCGAGTCGTTGCCCTGCACCGGGCCGGACGGCTCGAAGCGCGTGAAGGTGAAGGCATCGACATATTCGTCGAGCGGCACGCCGTATTGCAGGCCGAGCGACACCGCAATGGCGAAGTTGTTGAGGAGCGAGCGCAGCGCCGCACCCTCCTTGTGCATGTCGATGAAGATTTCGCCGATCCGGCCGTCGTCATATTCGCCCGTGCGCAAATAGACCTTGTGACCGCCGACCACGGCTTTTTGCGTATAACCTTTACGCCGATCGGGCATGCGCTCGCGCTCGCGCATGATGACGATGCGCTCGACCACTTTCTCGACGATCTTCTCGGCGAGGCCCGAGGCGCGCGCCGCCGCCGGCTTGTCGAGGAAGGCAGCAAGAACGTTATCTTGGACGTCGTCTTCCTCGCTCTCGTCGGCGATCAACTGGCTCTGCAGCGGCTGCGAGAGCTTCGAGCCGTCGCGATAGAGCGCATTGGCTTTCAGTCCAAGCTTCCACGACAGAATGTAAGCCGCCTTGCAATCCTCGACCGTTGCCTCGTTCGGCATATTGATGGTCTTGGAAATGGCGCCGGAGATGAACGGCTGCGCCGCCGCCAGCATGCGGATGTGGCTGTCGACCGACAGGAAACGCTTGCCGGTGCGGCCGCACGGATTGGCGCAGTCGAACACGGCGTAATGATCGGGCTTGAGATGCGGCGCGCCTTCGACCGTCATGGCGCCGCAGACATAGATGTTCGCCGCCTCGATCTCGCGCTTGGTGAAGCCGAGGTGCGCGAGGAGGTCGAAATTCGGCGCGGCTAGGTCGGCCGGCGCGACGCCGAGTTCGCGAAGGAAATCAGCGCCGAGCGTCCATTTGTTAAAGACGAACTTGACGTCGAAAGCGGTCGGCAGCGCCTTTTCCACTTTCTCGATTGCTTCATCGGTGAAGCCCTTGGCCTTGAGCGTGACGTGATTGATCGCCGGCGCATCGGTCAGCGTGCCGCGGCCGACTGCATAGGTGACGATCTCGGCGATCTCGCTCTCGCCATAGCCGAGGACGCGTAGCGCCTCCGGCACCGCGCGGTTGATGATCTTGAAATAGCCGCCGCCGGCGAGCTTCTTGAATTTAACCAGCGCAAAATCGGGCTCGATGCCGGTGGTGTCGCAGTCCATGACCAGCCCGATCGTGCCGGTCGGGGCGACCACGGTCGCCTGCGCGTTGCGGTAGCCGTGCGCCTCGCCGAGCGTGAGCGCGCGATCCCAGGCGCACTTGGCGTGTTCGGCCATTGCCTGGTCCGGGCAGGCTTTGTGATCGAGCGGCACCGGCGGATTGGTCATCTGCGCGTAGCCGGTGCGCTCGCCGTAAGCGGCGCGGCGATGATTGCGCATCACCCGCAGCATCGCTTCGCGATTTTCGGCAAAGCGCGGGAAGGCGCCGAGCTCGGCCGCCATTTCGGCGGACGTCGCGTAGGAAATGCCGGTCATGATCGCCGACAAGGCGGCGCAGATGGCGCGGCCGGCCTCGGAGTCGTAAGGAATGCCGGACGACATCAACAGCCCGCCGACATTGGCATAGCCCAGGCCGAGGGTGCGGAAGTCATACGAGCGCTGCGCGATCTCGCGCGAGGGGAATTGCGCCATCAGCACCGAGATTTCGAGCACCACAGTCCACAGCCGCACCGCGTGCTCGTAGCCCTCGATGTCGTAGGCATGCGTTTTCTCGTCATGGAAGGCGAGGAGGTTTAGGGAGGCGAGATTGCAGGCGGTGTCGTCGAGAAACATGTATTCCGAGCACGGATTGGAGGCGATGATCGGCCCCGACGCGGCGCAAGTGTGCCAGTCGTTGATCGTGGTGTGGAATTGCAGGCCGGGATCGGCACTGGCCCAGGCGGCGAAGCCGATCTTCTCCCACAATTCGCGCGCTTTGACCGTCTTGGAAATCTTGCCTGGCTTGGTCCGCCAGAACAGATCCCAGTCGCGATCCGCTTCGACCGCTTTGAGAAACTCGTCGGTGACCCGTACCGTATTGTTGGAGTTCTGGCCGGACACCGTCAGATAGGCTTCCGAATCCCAATCGGTGTCATAGATCGGGAAGTGGAGATCGGTGTAGCCCTGCTTGGCGAACTGGATGACGCGGCGGATGTAATTGTCCGGCACGTGATTCTTGCGCGCCGCCTTGATCTCGCGGCGAAGCACCGGATTCTTTTCCGGATCGAAGCAATCGTCGCCGGAACCCTCGCAGTTCACGCAAGCTTTGAGGATCGCGCGCAGATGCTTCTGGTTGATCTTGGAGCCAGTGACGAGATTGGCGACCTTCTGCTCCTCGATCACTTTCCACTCGATGAAATTCTCGACGTCGGGATGGTCGACGTCCAGAATTACCATTTTGGCGGCGCGGCGCGTGGTGCCGCCGGACTTGATCGCGCCGGCGGCACGATCGCCGATCTTGAGGAAGCTCATCAGGCCTGACGACCTGCCGCCGCCGGAGAGCTTTTCGCCTTCGCCGCGGAGCTTGGAGAAATTCGAGCCGGTGCCGGAACCGTATTTGAACAGGCGCGCTTCGCGCACCCACAAATCCATGATGCCGCCTTCGTTCACCAGGTCGTCATTGATCGACTGGATGAAGCAGGCGTGCGGCTGTGGATGTTCGTAAGCCGTGGCCGATTGAGTGAGCTGGCCGGTTGTGTGATCGACGTAGAAATGTCCCTGGCTGGGCCCGTCGATGCCATAGGCCCAATGCAGGCCGGTGTTGAACCATTGCGGCGAGTTCGGCGCCACCATCTGCATCGCCAGCATGTAGCGGTGCTCGTCGAAGAAGGCGTGCGCGTCGGCTTCCGAGGAAAAATAGCGGCCCTTCCAGCCCCAATAGGTCCAGGTGCCGGCGAGCCGGTCGAAGACCTGCTTGCAGGACGCTTCACCGGTGAAACGCTCGGCGTCCGGCAAGTCCTTCAAGGCCTCGTCATCGGCGACGCTGCGCCACAGCCAAGACGGTACGGTCTCCTCCTCGACTTTTTTCAGCCGAGTCGGCACGCCAGCTTTGCGGAAATATTTCTGCGCCAATACGTCGGAGGCGACTTGCGACCACTGTTCCGGAACTTCGACGTTTTCGGCGTGGAACACGACCGAACCGTCCGGATTGCGGATCTCGCTTGTAGTGAGACGAAAAGCGATGTCCGCGTAGGGTGATTGTCCCTCTTTCGTGTAGCGCCGCTCGATCCGCATTTTTTTGCCCCTTGATCTTGGTGCTTTCGGTCGCGATGGCCTACAGGCTCAATATAGGTCACCGGCTGTTTACCCGCGACGCGACGGAGGATCTTCCATCGCGCCGAACCCCGTTTCCTGTTTCCACCCGACGCCACCTCGTCCCGGTTTTCTCTTTTCCGGGATTTCCCTTGGCTGGTCCGGCTTTCGGGTTGCGGCAGTGTTGTCTGTGCAACCTTTCGCAGCCATTTCCACCAGCTTTGCCCCAGCCCTGTCCGGCGGGCCGTTTGGCCGACACCGCCGGACACCCCCTCACGCAACCGGCAACCGGCAACACGCATCCACGCACGCGCCGAGCGCGGCGCAGTCCCGCAAACCCCTTTTTGGAGAGCCCGGCGGACTCCGGTACCCGCGCGCCGAACTTTCGAAGGCTAAGACAGTCCGGTGACGCGCGTCAAGACTTAGTACGAATTTCTGAATCAACTACTAAATGTGGGGATTGCGGGGAAGAATCGGGAGGGGATGCAGAAGTATCGAAGATTCGCGGAGAATCCGAAAGAGCGTTGCGGCCTTAATCCCGCTTTCAATCGTGAACACAGCCGAATCGTACCGCGATGATGGTCGTGCCTGTGGCGGATGCGAATGTGGATGGGGTGGTTCAACCGACTGAGCGTCCGAAAGAGCCGTCACGCCTTCGTCACGTAACCACGGGGATTTTCCGGCGATTCTGAGTGAAATAACGCGTAAATCCCGCCACTTCTGCCTAAAGGCGCGCAGGGTCTCACTGTAAGCTATTGAATCTGCAAAGCGACTCGTGGCTGCCGAAACGCGGTCGTGCGAGCGAACCAAGTTGTGGCGAGTGGCGCGCTCTGGTTGCCGCTTTTTTGGTCTCGAGCATGAGGCCCATTCACATTAACCTTAAAGAAGTCTTACTTTTGGAGCCGGCTTAGCTTTGCTTGCGGGGCAGGAGGGGCTGCGACTAACCTTTTGTAAATGTTTGGGGCGTGGTTGCATGGTGCGATCCGCGCGGGGCGCGTCATTGCGAGCGCGGCCCTGCTGACGGCGTGCGCCTCGGCGATCCAAAACGATCCGGTCAATCAGCGCCTTGCCGCCAACCCTCGCGAGGTCGAGGCCGAACTCGCAACCGGCGTCGAGACCAATTACGACGACATGGTCGTCGCGCTGTCGTTTTCCGGCGGCGGCATGCGCGCCGCCGCTTTTTCTTATGGCGTGCTGGAAGGATTCGATCAGACGCGGGTGCCGGCGCGGACCGGCGCCGCATCGCTGCTCGACCGGCTTGATTTTCTCTCCGGCGTGTCCGGCGGATCGATCCTTGCGGCTTACTATGGGCTGAAAGGGCGCGCGGCGATCGCCGATTTCCGCCAGCGCTTTCTCCTGGTCAATGCCGAGGAGTCGCTGCAAACCGATTTGAGCCTCGGCAATATCGCGCGCGGGCTTAATGGCGGCGTCAACGACACGACCAAATTCCCGGTCTGGCTCGACGCTCATCTCTATGGCCAGGCGACGTTCAGGGATCTGTTTCGCCGGCAGCGCCCGCGGGTGTGGATCAATGCCGCGGACATCTATGACCGCACCGCCTTCATCTTCGCTCCAGTGACGTTCAGTGCGCTGTGCAGTGATCTTTCCAGCTACCCGGTGTCGCTTGCGGTTGCGGCTTCCGCTGCGGTGCCCGTCGTATTCGCGCCGATCGTCGTGCAGAATTTCCACGGCACCTGTTCGACACCGCTGCCGGGCTGGGTGGCGCGCGTGCACAGCGATCCGAACGCTCCGCCGCTGATCAAATCCTATGCTGACGCTCTGGAGCGTTATCGTTCCGGCGCGATCAATTACATCAAGCTGCTCGATGGCGGGCTCGTCGACAATTACGGGCTCGCCGGTTTCACCGTGGCGCGGCTCGCGGCCAATACGCCGTTTGGTCCGCTGGCTCCGCAGCAGGCGGTCAAGCTGCGTCGCCTGCTTTTCCTGGTGGTCGATTCCGGCCGCGCACCTTCCGGGCAATGGGCGCAAACGGTGCCAGGACCCAAAGGCGTCGATCTCATCATGGCGACGTCCGACACCGCCACGGAATCCGGCGCGATCGGCAGCTATTCGGCGTTCGATGCCACCATGTCCGACTGGCGCAAGACGCTGGTGAGCTGGCGCTGCGGGCTGTCGGAGGCCGACCGGCACCGTTTTGGCGCACCGCCCGGCTGGAATTGCCGCGACCTCGATTTTTTCATCAGCAAAATATCGTTCGATGCACTGGGCCCGGATCGCGCCGCCGCGCTCAATCGGGTTGAGACGCGGTTTCAGCTGCCGCCCGACCAGATCGACATGCTGGTCACCGCCGGCCGCGACGCGCTTAACGCCAATCCGAAATTCCGCGCCTTCGTCACTTCATTGGGCCGCACGCCGCCGCCCGTGCCGCCGGTCGCACCGGGGGCGCCGGTCGCGACATCGGGCGACGGTGCCCAGCACGCTTTGGCGGAATGATCCGGCCGCCGGCAGCGTCTGCCGCTTGAATCAGGTTTCGCTTCGGCGTTGAATTTTCCCGCACCCGCCGCGATCGTACCGCCGGCGGAATGCGGGAGGAATAGTCCATGGACGACATGCAACGGCGCGCCTTCATGAAGGGCGCGGCAATCGGCACGCTCGCGTTTACGGTTGGCGGTGCCGAAGTCATGCTCACGCCACGCCAAGCCCGCGCACAGGGCGTCGCGCTGCGCACCCTAACGGCGGATCAGGCCGCCATTCTCGACGCGATGGGAGAAACGCTGGTGCCCGGCGCGAAAGACGCCGGCATCGTTCATTTCGTCGATCAGCAAATCTCGATCGCGCCGCAAGAGGCGCTACTCGAAGCGCGGATCATGAACGTGAAACCGCCGTTTGCGAACTTCTATCGTGCCGCGCTCGGTGCGATCGATGGCGCCAGCTCAGCGCACTATGGCGGCCGCAATTTTGCGCGGCTCGCCGGCAACGAGCAGCACGAGTTCGTCGATCTGATGCGACAAAACAAGCTTGATGGCTGGAAAGGCCCCGCTGCCGGCTTTGTGTATTTCTTGCTGCGCAGCGATGCCGTGGACGTGGTTTACGGCACCATGGATGGTTATGCGCATCTCGGCGTGCCCTATCAGCCGCACATCGCGCCGACGAGGAGCTGGTGAGATGGCAAACGGTAACATGGCAAACAACGACAAAGTCGATGTCGTCATCGTCGGCGCCGGCGCCTCGGGCTCGGTATTTGCCTCAGTCCTGGCCAAGCCGGCAAGAAGGTCGTGCTCCTAGAAGCGGGACCCGATTGGCAGCTCGGTGATCTGATCAGTTCGGACATCTGGGGGCGTCGTATCAAGCCGGCCGGGCCGCCATTCTTGCTCGAAGGCAAAAATCCTTATGGCTACGTGTATCAGGCCGGTTGGGGCACTGGCGGCGCGGCGCTGCATTATTTCGCCAATTTCCCCCGGTTCTTGCCCAACGACTTCAAGGTCAAAAGCACTTACGGCAAAGGTTTGGATTGGCCGATCGATTACGCCGACATCGCGCCCTATTGGGACATGGTCGCCGACGATGTCGGCGTCTCCGGCGACGCCAAGGCGGAAGAAATCTGGCGTCCGGCCGGAAAGCCATATCCCATGCCGCCGATGCGGACGTTTCCGGGTGGCGACGCGTGGAAGAAAGGCTTTGACGCGCTTGGCATGCGGCTTACGCCCGCAGCTGTCGGCATCAACTCAACGAACTTTAAGGGCCGGCCAGCTTGCATCTATGACGGCTGGTGCCATGTCGGCTGTCCGATTGGCGCGCTGTCTAATCCGCTGGTCACCTATCTGGCCGAGGCCAGACAAGCGGGCGCCGAGGTCCGGCCTTATGCGACAGCGACCCGCGTTCTCACGAGCGCTGACGGAGCGAAGGCGACCGCCGCGTGGTCGGCGCAGAACCCGCGCATCATGCTTAGCTCGGCGACTGACAAGCACCCGAACGGACTTGCCAATTCAAGCG
>DASSXN010000059.1:0-79482 GCA_035703785.1 Xanthobacteraceae bacterium | reverse complement strand
ATTGTAGTGCGTCAGGTCATCATGGGAGAGGCGAAATCGCAGCGCTTCGCCTATCGTGACGAAAACCTCGCGTGGCGAAATCGGAAAGAGCTTTTGCCAAAAGCGGCCGCTGACGATGCCGTAACAGAGATAGGCAATGCCATTGAGCACAAAAATCCACATGCCGAAGAAATGCCATTGCAGCCCGTACTGCGCCCATTTGCCGATCACGACGGCATCGGGAAACCGCAAGAAGCTGAACAGAATGTCATCGTTGTAGATCTTCCAGCCGCTGCCGATCATGATGAAAATCGCGACCACATTGATCCAATGCATGATGCGCACCGGCAATGGATGCAGGCGGCGCGGCGAGGCGGCTTGCGGTGGCGTAATTCTGGACAATGCGGTCGCTTGTGACATCGGATGCTACCCGCAGCTGCCGGTCCGACACAAAACTGCAAATAACCCCGCGCTTGAGCGGCAGCCGGCACACTCACAAGCGGGGAGCTCATCTCGGCGGCTGTTTCGCCACACTATGATCGCGAGCCTGGCGTTCGCAAGCCGCACGCCTTCACAAACGCGCGCGGCATTCTTGATTGATGATCATTACCGCAAAGATCAGGCGGTCCCGCCACCGGCCAAACGTAAGCAGGCATACTCAGCGTTGAGAGCTGACACCTGCGAATGCTTGATCACGACTTTGTGAAGCCGATAACTTTTCCGTGTCGGATGACTTGTAACCGAGTGAGCCTTTAGTGATTGGCGCGTTGCGCGCGGTTTTGGCAAGCAAACATCGACGACGTTGCCGGATGAATTGGAGGGGGCCCGCGTGACCCATGCGGATCGATTCAACGGACAAGCAGTTTCGGGTCGCGCGGATGCGGTCGAGAGCCGTTCCCGTGGCTCGTGCGGCATCGCCTTTATGGCCAAGGCCTCGACGCCCGGACGTGCCAAAACCAGGCTGGTGCCGCCGCTCACTTTCGACGAAGCGGCCGACCTTAACACCGCGTTTTTGCAGGATGTGGCCGAGAACCTTGTGCTCGCCGACCAGCAGGCCCGTGCCGCCCAAAGAGCGGCGATTGTCGGCTATGCGGCTTATGGCCCGCCGGGTTCGACCGATTTTTTCCGCCGCATCCTGCCAGCCTCGATCGATCTGATCGAAGCCTGGCTGCCGAATTTCGGCGATTGCCTGTTCCACACCATCGGCGCAATCCTGGCGCGCGGGCATCAGTCGGCGGTGGTGCTTAATTCCGACAGCCCCACTCTGCCGACGGCATTGCTGGTCGAGACTGCCGAGGTCCTGGCGCGTCCGGGCGATCGGGCGGTGCTCGGTCCCTCGACCGACGGCGGCTACTACCTGCTCGGTCTCAAGCACGCGCATGCCCGCATGTTCGAACAGATTACCTGGAGCACCGAGCGGGTGACGGAACAGACCTTGGCGCGCGCGCGGGAGATCGGCCTTGACGTGCATAGGCTGCCGGTCTGGTACGACGTCGACGATGTCGATGCGCTCAAGCGCCTCGATGCCGAGTTGCGCGGCGCGGATGTGGAAACGCGGCGGCAGCCTGCGCAGCGGCCGCGTTTCGCCGCGCACACCGCCAAGCTGATGCGGCGATTGGCACGCAATCGCGATTTCGGCGGCGCCGCGGCGCGCGCTGTCGCGACCGAAAAGATCCACGCGTGAGCTGGCCGGAGCATGATCCCGAAAAGTGGATACCGGTTTCCCGCCTGCGCGAAGCCTTGGCAACGCGTTGGCATTCCCTTGTTACGCTACGGCGGGCGAAGCCAGGTCGGAAAAGATCATGCTCAAACAAGGCTTCGAGATTTTTAAGGGGATGATTTGATGCAAAGCGCAGCGACGAACGGGGCGGTCAATCCGACCCGGTATTTCGAGAACGTAACCACCGACGATGATGTTCCGGGGCAGGATCCGGTTTGCCTTTATCTGGAAACCACCAACCGCTGCAATCTGCTGTGCACGACGTGTCCGCGCACCTACGAGGAGCTTGAGCCCCCGGCCGATATGAGCTGGGAGCTGTTCACCTCGATTGTCGATCAAATTCCGCATTTGCAGCGCGCGGTCCTGCATGGCGTCGGCGAGCCGATGCTGGTCAAGCACCTGCCGCGCATGGTGCGCTATCTGAAGGATCGCGGCGCCTATGTGCTGTTCAACACCAACGGCACGGTGCTCAACGAGAAGAACGGGCGCGCGCTGATCACCGCCGGTTTGGACGAGCTGCGCGTCTCGTTCGATGCCGCCAATGCGGAATCCTACCGCGCCATTCGCGGCAAGAATTACTTCAACCGCATTCTCAGAAACGTGCGCGCGTTTCGCGAGCTACAAGAGCGTGAGGGCCACGCCAAGCCGCAGGTCTCCGCGTGGCTCACCGGGTTGCGCGAAACGATCGAGGAATTGCCAGATTTTGTCCGCGTCGCCGCCGAGACCGGCGTCAAGGAAGTCCATCTGCAGCGGCTCGTGTTTTTCAAGGAAAACGCCATTGGCATGGCGCGGCCGGATCAGGCGCTCTACGAGCAGCTCTCCGCCGCGGAGGCCGTCTATATCGAACGCGCGACCGCGTTGGCGCAAGAACTCGGTATCACCTTCAGCGCGTCCGGTGGCGCGTCCGAGCCCGGCGTGAGTCTTAAGCGCAGCGACGAAGGCTCGCCGTGGTCGCTGTGCCGGCGGCCGTGGACGGTGATGTATTTCACCGCCAATGGGCGCGCGCTGCCGTGCTGCATCGCGCCATTCTCGCAGCGCGGCTACGAGAACTACACGCTCGGCGATGCCACGCAGGAGAGCTTACGCGAGATCTGGACTGGGCCCGCCTATCGTGCCTTCCGCGCCGCGCTCAAATCCAACCGGCCGGCCGAAGCCTGCGCCAATTGCGGCTTGCGTTGGAGTTTGTAGGCACCGTCATGCCCCCGCATAGCCGCTCGAAGAACGGCGTCGCTTCGCTCGCCTATGTCACGGGCATCCGCGTCTTGGCTTCGTAAGTCTTGCCTTCGTAAGTCTTGGCTTTCGTAAAACAAAGACGTAGATGGCCGGAACAAGTCCGGCCATGACGTGGAGGATCATTGAATCACGAGCGCACCAAACCCTCCGTCGCTGTCATCATCCCGACGTTTAACGAAGCGGAATCGATCGGCGCGGTGGTCGCCGCGCTGCCCCGCGACATCGTCGATCGCGTCATCGTCGCCGATGGCGGCAGCAGCGACGGCACGCGCGAGCGCGCGCAAACGGCGGGCGCGGAGGTGATCGCGGTCGGCCGCGGCTATGGGCTCGCTTGTCTCGCCGGCGCAAAGGCCGCCGATGCCGATATTCTCGTATTCATGGACGGCGATGGCGCGGACAATCCCGCGGCGATCGCCGCGCTGATCGCGCCGATCGAGGAGGGGACTTGCGACTTCGTCATCGCCTCGCGCGCTCGCGGCAAGCGCGAGCCCGGCAGCATGAGCTGGCATCAGCTTGTCGCCGGCCGCGTCATCGGCGCGCTGATCGGGCTGTTTTACGGCGCGCGCTATACCGACATGTGCGCCTTGCGCGCGATCCGCCGTGATACACTCTTGAAGCTCGGCATGCGTGAAATGACCTATGGCTGGAATCTGGAAATGCAGATGCGCGCCGCGCGCGCGCATTTGCGCGTGCGCGAGGTGCCGGTCGATTATCGCTGCCGCATCGGCGGGCAATCGAAAGTCGCCGGCTCGCTCTCGGGCTCGCTGAAAGCCGGCGCCAAGATTCTCTCGACCTTCGCCCGCATCGCGCTGGAGCGGCGGAGAGAATAATTCCGCCACGCGCGTAGCCTGTACTCGAGCCGGGACAAAGGTTGTCCCCTTCCCCCTTGACGGGGAGGGTTAGGGAGGGGGGTCGCTGCTCGGCGCGATAGAAAAGTACTCCCCTCCCGATCGGCTTCGCAAATCTGCGAAGCGGATCGACCTCCCCCTCAAAGGGGAGGTGAAATGCCGAAATTTTTCAGCTCATCAAAATATGCTTGTCGGGATCGAGCCAGAACGCCCACACTGCCGAACCGACGACCAACAAAACAGCGGCGACGATGAACGGCGCCTGCCAATTGCCGACCTGAACGAGCACGCCGAACACAATCGGGGAGAGCGCGCCGCCGATATTGCCGGCCATGTTCATCATGCCCGAGACCGTGCCGGAATATTTGCCGCCGGTGTCCATCGGCACCGCCCAAGACGGGCCGATCGTGCATTCCAAAAAGAACATCGAAACGGTCAGGCACCAGACCGCGACATAGGCATCCTCGGTCAAAGCCGCCGGCACGATGAACACCGCGCAGCCGAGGAGCCCGGTGATCGCGACGACGCGCCGCCCGATCTTGGCGCTGCCGGTGCGCTTGAGAAGGTAATCGGTGGCGAGACCGCCGATGGTGTCGCCGATCACGCCGGCCCACAGCGGCAGTGATGCGAATAGCCCGACTTTAAGGAGCGTGAAATGCCGGAAGTCGACCAGATAAGATGGCAGCCAGCTTAAGAAGATCCACAGGCAGTAAACGTAAGTGAAATAGGCCGCCATGATCGCCCACATGTTCGGCGAACGTAATAACGTAGCCCACGGCACATTGGTTTGCTTCTCCATTGGCGGCGGCTTGATCGCGCCGGTTGCATCGAGCCCGCGGATGCGCTCGAGCTCGGCGCGGTTCACCATGCCGTGCTCTTCCGGAAGGTTGCGGTAGGAGATCCCCCACCACAGCGACCATAGAAATCCGACCGCGCCGCAGATCAGGAACACCGCGCGCCAGCCCCATTGGCTCATGATCAGCACCACGAGCGGCGGCGCAATCGCGGCGCCGAGTCGGCTCGCGCTATGGGTGATGCCTTGCACGAAGCCGCGCTCGGGCTGCGGGTACCACAGCTGCATCGCGCGCGTGGCTCCCGGAAAGGCGCCGGCTTCGCCGACACCGAACAGAAACCGCACTACAATGAAAGAGACCGCGTTGAACGCGCCGGCGGTGACCGCGGTCATGATCGACCAATAAGTGACGATCGAGCCCAACACGCCGCGCGCGCCCAATTTGTCGGACAGCCAGCCGCCGGGAACCTGAAACATCGCATAGGCCCACACGAAGGCGGAAAAGATGAATCCCATCGTGACTTTATCGAAGCCGAATTCCTTGCTGATCAGCGGCGCCGCGGTCGAAATGTTGACGCGATCGAGATAAGTGATGAGGTACATCGCGCTGATCATCAGCAAGACGTACCAGCGGCCTCGACTCGGACGTGTAGCTGCGCGTGCGGATGCGGCGGCGGCCTGCTCGAGCATATCTTTCACTCCCCTAGCAATCGTTTGTTGGCGCGGTTTTTTGGCGCGGTTTTTGCCGTGGTTTCTTGCCGTGGTTTCTTGGCGCGACGTTCGCCGGCTTGGCAGTTCAAACCAGCCTGCCTGTTTATGCCGTGATCGGCAAGCGCGCCCGATGCCGCGGCGTTACTGATGTAACCCGGATGAAACGACCCTTCTACGCTTGCTTCGCAAGCTTCGGTGGGTTCGAGTCTGCCGAAGCGCGGAGCGCGAAGGCAGAAGTGACATCCGGGAGCGGTCCCTTGGCCTGCGCTGCGCCTCGAAAACTCTTTTTCCTAATTCGGACAAACCGCGCCGGTCTTCACCCAGGCGTCAAGCAGCGCACCGGCCCGCGCCTGCGTGCCGGGCGCGGGCTGGCGGTTGTCTCCCGGAGCCCAGGCCCAGCCGACCAGAGGATCCTCGGCCACGTGATGCACGACGTCATCCAGCGATCGGTCGCCGTTACGGGCGGGATCCTTGATCTGCGCGCAAATCTCTCCGAGCGTCTTGCCTTCCCAGCCCATGTCGCGGGGCGCGAGATGCCAGCCTGGATTGCCCGGCACTCCAGCGCGTTCGAAATTGGCCGCTTGGTGGCAGATCGGGCAACGCATCGCCGGAAGTCCAAATCCGTCCTCGCCACGCTCGACCGGCGGCTGATGCAAACGCCGGACGTCGCCCTGGCGCGGGCGATCGCCGGCGGGATGGCAATTCACGCAGCGCGGATGGGTCAGCACTTTGCCAGCTTCAGTGAACAAAGCCGCGGAGCGCGCCGCGCTGTCGCCGATTGTCGCGAAACTTTCCGGAGCGGCCAGATTGTCCGGCGCCAGATTTTCGGATGCCTCGTCCGAAACGGCCGGCGCGGTCATCACGATCGCGAGCAGAGCCGCGACGGCTAGTAGACTCCTCGCCGGCAACTTGCGTTTCACACCGCACCCCTCATGCTTCAACCCTCGCCCGATGCGCAAGATGTTTCGCGGGCGCCAAAATCTTTCGCGCGCATCGGCGTGCGCTAGACCAGGTAGCGTTGCGGGTCGGCGAGAATTACGTCGCGCACCGCCTCGTGATATTTGATGTAACCGGTGCAGCGGCAGAGATGGCCGTCGAGCGCCTCGGCAATGGTTTTCTCAAGCTCGGCGCGCGGCACGCGTTTTTTCGCCAGCCGCTCGAGCAGCACCTGGCTTTCGTTGAGAAAGCCCGCGGTGCAGTAGCCGCACTGAAACGCAAAGTGATCGATGAAGGCTTTCTGCAGGACCGACAGTTCGCCGTTCTTGGCGTGGCCTTCGACGGTGCGGATCGATTTGCCGTTAAAGCTCGCCGCCGGCACGATGCAGGTCGGACTGGTATAGCTGGTGCCGTCCGGATTATCGACGATCACTGCGCAGCTTAGACACTGCGCCGCGCCACAGCCGAATTTGGTGCCGGTGAGCCCGAGATATTCGCGCAAATAATCGTTCATGGTGAGTTCGTCGCGCACTTCCGTCGGGCCGTAGCTACGACCGTTGATCGTTACGCTCAACGTCGTCACGTCAGCACTCCTTTAATCATCTCTTGGGTCACTGGTAAGGAATCGAAGCGATGGCCGGTGGCGTCGAAGATGGCATTCACCAGCGCGGCGACGACCGGGTTCATCACCACTTCCGACATGCCTTTCGGCCTTTCGTTCGCGTTCACGGGCGGCAGCACCTCGATCTCGAGATCGCGCAGCGGCAGGTCGGAACCGCGGGCGACGAGATATTGTCCGAGATTCCATTTGCCGTTGCCGGGCCCGTCCTCGTAGAGCGGCAGCGTTTCGAGGAAGGCGCCGCCGACGCCCATGGCGAAGGCGCCTTGCACCTGGCCGACCACGACCTGGGGCACCAGCGCCGTACCGCACTCGAAAACGGTATAGGCCTTGGCGATGCGCAGCGCTCCGGTCGAGCGATTGATCTCGACGCGGACCAGCGTGCCACACTGCGTTGTGTAGGTGGTGCCGAACCGGGAGAAGTCGGTCGGCGGAAACTTGACGCTGGTGCGATCGAGGCGGACGAACTTGCCGGCGCCGCGGCGGAGCGCCAGCGCGTCGATGTCGGCCGTCCAGTTTTGTCCGTCGATCTTGAAATCGGCCTGCGACCAGGCCCAGCGATTGAAACCATGGGCCATCGCACCGGTGATGCCGTTCTTTGCATGCGCGCGTGCCGCAACGTCGGAGAGCGGGACTGGGGAGAGCCCGGGCGCGGTCAATTGCCCGGTCTTCCAGCGCGCCGTCTGCCATTGCGCCGCGCGCGGATCCTTCGGGCCGATGCGCCACAAATCGAGCGCCGCTGGCCATAAGCCAAAGCGGAAAGTCACCCGCGCGGCTTCGGCCGCCGCATGCGTGCCGACATGGGCGCCAGTCGAGGCGGCTGTGGCCGAGGAGATTTCCGGGACCCAGCGCGGATTGCGTGCCGCGGCGTCCTGCGTCTTCTGATCGATCGTATAAGGATCGCCGGACTTCACCAGCGCGAGCGGACCGAACGCATCGATCTGGGCGAGCGCAACCTCGTTCGCGACGCCGCCCAGATGGGCCGCGACCCGGTTCGCGACCGCCGTGCCGACACCGGTGCCCATCTCCGTGTCATCGATGCGGATGGCAATGCGTCCTTGCGGATCGATTTCCACCGCCGCCAATGAACAATCCGCGCCGGTGCCGTAATTTTTGTGGGCGCAGGCGACGCCGGTGCCCACAAGTATTCCCGCCTCTTTGCCGCGGGCCTTCTCTGCGGCGCGCTCGCGCCAGATCGCGTGCTGCTCGAGCTTGTCCAAAATCTCCGGCGTGCGGATCGAGTCGTCGTAGGTATTTCCCGTTATGGTCCGCTCGCCCGGCTTAATCGCGTTGCGCCGCCGGAACTCGATCGGATCGAGCGGCAGGGCCGTGCACATTTCATCGACCAGCACTTCGAGCGCCGTCATGGCTTGCAGCGTGCCATAGCCGCGCATCGAGCCCGCGGTGACTGCGCGCGAGGGCAGCGAAACCGTGGTGATGTCGACTTTGGGAGCGTAGTAGATGCCTAGCGCCGCGACGGCTCCGACGCTTGCTACATGGGGCGAAAAGTTCATCAACCCGCCGGCGTGCAGCACGTGGTCGGCGGCAAACGCGAAGATTTTGCCGCTGCCCCGATCGACGCCCATCCGCGTGTGTATCGAGAAGCCGTGCCGCTTGATCCCTGATTGGAATTGCTCGTAGCGATTGTTCGCGAGCCGCACCGCCCGGCCGGGGAAGAACATCGCCGCCAGCGCGACGTACATTGGAAACGGCGTATGGTCGCGGCCGCCGAAACCGCCGCCCATATAGGCGAACAGCGTGTTGATGTGCGCCGGTTTGTGCGCGGCGTCGGCTTCGCCGAGCAGGAAGGCGACCGATTCCGCAGCATCGTAGGGCGATTGCACGCCGACCACGAGTTCGAGGTTCTTGCGGCCAGCGTCGTACCAGGCGAGACCGCTTTCCGGCTCGAGAAACATCGGATCAGCCGATTGCGTCTCGAATTGCCGCTCCAGCACCAGACGCGCCGGATTGTCCGCCGCAAGCTCGGCGCGAATGTCTTCGCCGTAACCCGCGGCTTCCGCATAGTCGAGCCCGGTCGGAATCGGCAGCCGCGCCCAAACCGGGTGCTGGGTGTCGTCGAACACGCCCGGGCTGACCCAGCCATTCTTGACCGGCGAATAGACATCGGGCGCGTCCGGGGTCGGGCCGGCCACTCTGGTGAAACGAAAGGCCGCGTAGGGCGGCCGCGTGATCGGGCCGGTCTCCTCGCCATATTTCACGACAGTCGCGCCGCGCAACGCGAGCCGCGCCTGATCGAAGGCATCAAAATCCTCGAAGATCAGAAGCGCGATCGGCTGGCCGAGATAGAGCGGCGTCCTGCGGAGCGGACAGAACAAGTCGCCGGCGTAAAATCCGGGAACCCGCGTGCCGATACGCGCCAGATCTTCAGCAGTGACAATCGCGGCGGGTTTCATGGCGCCGCTCAGGCGCGACAAATCGAGGCCGTCATAGATATGCGTCGCGTCGGTCGCGCGGATGATCATGGCGTGCGAGGTTTTCGCCGGCCAGCCGGGCAGATCGGCGGCGCGAAAATCGCCGGCGTAGAGCTTCGATCCCGTGACCTTCACGACGCCATCGATGCGCCCGGCTCCGGTGGCGGCCGGATTCCAGTTTTGCCGGCCCGGCAATGTTTCGCGCGCGGCGAAACTGGGTTCCTCCGCCAAAGCGAGACGCGACACGGAAAGCGCGATGCCGCTCGAGGTGAGCAGCTTCACGAAATCGCGTCGCGAGGCCCTCACAATGGCCACCCTTCTCGAACCGGCTTTTTGCTATTGCGCCGTCGCGAGCTTGTCAGATGCGCTCGAAGTTGCTTCGGCAGAAAAACGTGGAAACGAGATTGTCGAGACGTGACGATCATAAGCACGTCACGCGGCGAATACTACAAGATTGCAGCATCGTGAACACGAACATGAAGTGAGCGCTGAGTTCCGCCTGAATATGAGTGGCGTCATCGCTGCGTTGAATTATGATCTTCACGGGCCTGGGATATTTCCGAATGCTTCGTGTTGAATAGCGGCGGCGCGGATTTGAAAGTCCGCTGGCGTTGCGTGTCGTCATCATGAACCCTAACGGCGCATCAGGAACTTTCATGAATAAGCTTTTGCGCGACGCGCTCCACGCAATTCGGCTGTATAGCTTGCTGACACTCGGTGCCCTCGCCGTCCTCATCGCGGTCGAATGGCCCAGCGTCACTGCCTGGGCGCAAAGTGCGGACAAAAAGACAGATCTCGCAATTCGTGCGGAGTTCCGAGAGCCCGTCGTGCTGACGAGCAAAGAAGGCGTCCTCGAAATTCGGCTGGCCGCAAGGCAAGGCCAAGCCACGCTCGACACGGTAGCGACACCGGTCCAAAACTTTCTTCTTTTCGATTATGAGGTGATCCGCGGCACGGCGTCCAACGGGCAGGGGTCCGGCGGCAATCTCTATCCGGCGCCGACTCTGCGGGTATTTCCCGGCGAAACGCTGATCGTCCATTTCGACAATGAACTCACCGGCCTGACCATCCGGGATTACTTCATTCCCCAGTACACACCCAAGGATCAGCCCATCCCGCTCTACCCGGAGCAGATGACCTCGTCACCGATGAATCTCCACACGCATGGAGCTCACATCAGCCCGAAGGGGAATGCCGACAACGTCATGCTGCACATCCCTCCAGGGATGTCCAACACCTACACCTACGACATCCCTAGGAACATGCCGCAGGGATTGTACTGGTATCACTGTCATCTTCATGGGCTTACTGCGGCGCAGGTCTATACGGGTCTCGTGGGTCTGCTTGAGATCGGACGAACGGACGGCAACCTGCCGCTCGTCACCGAGAAAAGCATTCCCGTCCGCAACATGGCGCTTCAGTATAACTTCGTCTTTGACCGCGCCGGCGGTCTGGCGCAACTGAACAATCTGAATTGGCCCCAGTGGGTCAGCACAATAACGCCGCCGAAGGATGGCGAGCTGGCGAACGGCACTTACCGTCCGTCGCTTGCGCCGGTCAATTTCAACCAATCGAAGTTGGGCACTCAGTACTTCACCGTTTGGTATGCGGGGCCGCTTTCAATCAACAATCATCGCGGCCAGCTCGAGTTCATTCCCAGCAATCTCCAGCAATTCACCGCGGCGGATCGCCAAGCCGGCAGCGATGTGCCCGCCAATCCATCGCTCGCGGATTACCAACGTGATGTGCAGTTCACCGTGAACGGCCAATTTCAGCCGGTCATCAAGAGCAAGGCCGGTCAGACCGAAATTTGGGTGCTCGCGAATGTGAGCGACATTGCCTACATCAACGTGCAGCTCACGGAAACCGCGACTGGACGACATCCGCCGATCGCCATCGTGGGCCAGGATGGCAATCCCTATACGACCGTTCACTATCCGCCCACCGACAATGGCACCCGACTGCTCATTCCGCCGGCGAGCCGGTTCGCGATTGCGGTGACGATGCCAGCCGAAGGCGAGCTCGTTCTCGAAATGCCGGAGCGCAGCGGCGCTGCAGAGACGGTCACCGCCCCCGGCGTGCTCTATACGAACAATGGAAGCGACAATCCTCCCGCCGCACTGGGGACCCTGAGCGTCTTGCCCTCGGCCGTCAGCTATTTTGACGGGTTCTTCTTGTTTCCAACCCAGGTGCTGGCAACAGCCACGGCGTCTGAACGCGGCGGCGTAACGACTCCTTTCATCGAAGGTCAGTCGCTCGGCGCCTACACATCCTTCGTCGACCTTGCCAACGCTGTCCCAGACTTTAAGCGGCAGATCGTGATATCAGGCGGATTTCTCAACAACATGGCCAGCACCGCTGATCCGAAAGCATTCGTGTATGCGTTCGATGGAGGCGCATTCCCGAATGTGCCGCTGATCCAGCCCCGGCTTAACTCGGTCGAGGAATGGAGGTTCGTTAACAACAATAATGATGAGCATCCGATCCATGTTCACGTCAATGATTTTCAGGTCGTCGAGTATTTCGATCCCACGACCGGTCTACGCACGGGCCCCGACAAGTTTTCCATCGACAACGCTAATGCGCCGGCGCCGACGATGCATAGCGACGAGAGCGTGATCCAGTCCGGCATCCTCGCCATCCGCACCCGGTTCGACGAATATACCGGCCTTTACGTGATGCATTGCCATCGCCTCAACCATGAAGATAACGGGTTGATGGCGCTGATTAACGTCATACCGGCCGTCTCCATCTATGCGGTGGCGGTTCCGGGCGCGCCCGGCAAACCTGCCGAGGTTCGTCTGTACGACGGCAACGGCGACCGGCTCGTCGCCACGATCATCCCGTTTCCCGGTTTTGAAGGCAGCGTCAACGTCGCAATGGGCGATGTTGATGGCGACGGCGTGCTCGACCTGATCGTCGGCGCCGGCAAGGACCACGCGCCGGAAGTCGTGGTCTATGCTGGCGCGGCAATACGCGGCAAAGGCGCTTTCGGGACGGAGCTGGCGCGCTTTCAGCCGTTCGATCCCGTGGCGCGCGGCGGCGTTAGCGTGGCCGCTGCCCAGATCGACGGGACAAATTCCGACAACATCATCGTCGGATCGGGTCCGGGCGTCCCGAGCGAAGTGAAGGTCTATCAAGTCCCGCTGGCGATATCGTCTAGCGCTGGGCCGGCGCTGTTCGCGGCGTTCAAACCATATGGTGGTGAGGATCGGTCCGGCGTGAGCATCGCCACCGGCTTTGTGGATTTTTCGACCGGCCGCGAGAGCATCGTCACTGCGCCTGGTCCTGGCATCCCGGCGAGAGTTAAGGTGTTCGCCTTCCCGCTGTTGCAGCCGATCGCGAAAGTCGGTCAAGCCAGCGCGCAGACGGCTGACCTGCCCGTGAATACCGCCTCTTTCGTTCCGTTCGGCTACGATTATCGGGGCGGCGTTTCTCTGGCCACGGGTTGGCTCGCCGGCTCGCTCGGTGGCGCCAAACGAATTATAGTGAGCCAGCTCGCGGACAGCGGTTCAGTAAAGATTTTTTCCAGCGGCTCCGCACTCGACGGGGGCCCGTCGCTATACCTGCAGAGCCCTCTGCTCCACGATCACGATGCGCATTTCCGCGAGATCGCGGGCTTCGAGCCATTCGGTGGTTCTGGCGGCACGCGGGTGGCCACGACCAGTACGACGACCGGCGCCAATCTGCTGGTCAGTGGCGTTGCGCCTGGAAGTGCGGACGCAAGCGTCATCAAATATGATCTTGTCAGACCGGACGCTCAGTCGACGACACTTCAAGCCGTGCGTCTGGGACAAGTCTGGTCCGGAAAAGCAGCTCAGCCGGCCAGCCTAGGCGGAGACTAACAGTTCGCAATGCCACGGCGCTGCCTCGAATCATAAATCTTCACGGGCTTGAATATTTCCGAATGTTTGTGAAAGTCCGCTGGTGTTGCGTGCCGTCATCGTGAAGCCTAACGGCGCATCGCCGCTACTGGAGGGAAACATGCGAACGATCGTTACGCGCAAGCGCTACTACGCCGCACTGCTGTCGATCGCGCTTGCCGGTTTCACCGGGACCGCGATGGCGGAGGACTTGCCCTCCTACATGGCGCCGATCGGCGGCCGCACCGCTTCGAGCGCCGCCGAGACGGCAACCAAGGACCTGCTCGCGCTCAATGCCATGATGTTCCAACTGTATGACGCGTCCGGCGCGATTTTCCGCAACAACCTGCTGGCTAACCACCCGATCATCCTCGGCCTGTTTTCCGGCGCCGGCGGCCGGTTCATTCTTTACCGGCCGGGTCAGCCGCCGCTCGAAGCGCCGCCGGTGCCGATCCGTTATCAGCTGATGAAATCGGTCGGACATTCAACCATGGCGCTGTCGGAAGTAGTGATGCCTTACCTCGATAACGCTTCCGACACGTCGTGGCGCAGCTCCTTGCTCGCCTATCGCAGCCAGATGCAATCGGCGCTCGATGACTTGAACAAAGCCGATGTGCTCGGCGACTGGCAAGAGAACAGCAAGCTCATCCTGGCGAACAACATCGCGTTCATGGACGACTGCGCCAAGAACGGCGTCATCACGGTCGCGGCGTTCCAGGCTTTCGCCAAGAAGGAGGCGCCGTTACTGAAAAAGAACATCGCCTGGGCGGCGCAGACCCAGATCGGGCATTGGATGGACGTGATCGGCGATTGGAAGAAGATGCTCGGCAGCGACTGGGACAAAACCTATGCGGCGAGCAATACCATCTATGTCGCGCGGCAGAATAATATGCTGTTCAGCGTGCTCGCGCAGTTCTTCGGGCCCGACGCCATTAATAGCCGGCTCGTTCTGATCGAGACGATCTCATTTACGACGACACCCGAGGAAATGCTTGAAGCGCTCACCCGCATCATCGCCGACCGCTCCGTCGGCGCCGCCTTCTTCGGCAGTTACTACCTGATGGATTACGAATTAATGGGCGGCGACCGCCGTGCGGCCATTATCGACGAAAGCAAAAAACGCGGCATGACGCCGTTGCTACCGCCGGCGGTGGCGTTCGGCTCGCATCAATGGCCGACGCTGATCACGCCCGGCAGCGGTCCGGCCTCGCTCGCCGATCTGCCATAAAGCTTCGGAAAAGATCATGCGCAAA
Source organism: Xanthobacteraceae bacterium (assembly GCA_035703785.1). GTDB lineage: Bacteria > Pseudomonadota > Alphaproteobacteria > Rhizobiales > Xanthobacteraceae > BOG-931. The sequence goes on along the minus strand of DASSXN010000059.1, from coordinate 65,095 downwards.
CCAAAAGAGCAGCGGTCGATCACAAGGCGCTCCCCGCTTTGGCCGGCACGCCTGATCGCCGCCGCGGCGGCGGTTGCGCTGCTTCTGCCTGCGGCGCTCTTTGCGCAGGACGGCGTCGACTGGATCACCAAGTTTCCGCGCACGGACGTCCATGTCGCCGCCTGGCCTGGCGGCAAAAAAGTCGCGGTGAGCTTCGCCCTTTTCGTCGAGGAATTCGGCTTCGGCCAGGGGCCGGTATACCGGCCCGATCTTGCGAGCCGCACGCCGGACCTGGTGAACGAGAACTTCCGCCAATATTCGCTGAGCTGGGGCAACTTGCGCGTCGCCCGGCTGTTTAAGGATCTCGATGTTCCGCTGACCGTGGTCTTGAACGCCGAATATCCGCGCGCGCATCCGTCGGAATGGAAGGACATCCGCGCCGTGCAGCCGGATGCGGAGATCGTCGCCCACGGCATGAACAATACGAGCCACATGCTGCCGCTCAGCGGCGGGCTGGACGAGCAGAAGGCCTATATCCGCGATACGCTCAATCTGATCGCGGCGACGACCGGCGTGAAATCGACCGGCTGGTCGTCGCCGAGCGTCTACGCCAATGCCGACACTATGCAAGCGATGGCCGCTGCCGGCATCACCTATACGATCGACGGGATGGATTCCGACATCGTGTCGCGCCTCAAAACGCCGGACGGGCCGCTCGTTCTGCTGCCCTATCCGGTCGTCACCGTCGACATGGGCCAGAATCTGGCGCGCATGAAATCGCCGCCCGAGATCGCGACGCTGTGGCTCGATTATGTGCTCGAACTCGCCGAGGAATCGCGCGCCGACGCCTCGCGCGAAGCCACCACCGTGGTGATCGGCATCCATCCCTTTGTCGTCGGCACGCCCGACGGCGCCGCCGCGATGCGGCGCGTGCTCACGCGGCTCAAGGCCGATCCCAGCGTCTGGCTCACCGACACCGCGTCGATCCTTAAAGCCGCCGATGGGAAGTAAGCGGTGCCGCGAGAACGGGATTCTACTCTTTCCTCTCCCCGCTGTGCGGGGAGAGGTCGGATTGCCAACGGGTCCGGCCGGAAGTGGCCGGCCCGATGACAAGCTCCGCAATCCGGGTGAGGGGGCGTCCTCGAGAGTCTGAGCGGAGCGGGAACGCCCCGTCATCCCAACCTTCTCCCCGCACGCGGGGAGAAGGGGTGCGCAGCGCGCGCTGCGAGAACTGGATTCCCGGCCCCACGCGCGCACCGGGTGGTGATTGTTTTTCCTCAGCCCGTCTCTTCGGTCTTATCCGCCGTCGGGTACTGTGAGACCTCGATATCCAAGCCAAGTGATCCGGCCAGCTGCAGCAATTCAGCAGGCAGTCGGTCGAACTGAAAAATTACGTCGCGGCGTTCGATACCAAAATCCAAAGTAGCGATCTCAACGCCCGAAAACGTAGACAGCCGGCGTAGTTCTGATTCGTTGCTCCGCAGAAATGCGATGGCTTGTTCGACTTGCAGCGGGAGGTCGCTGAAATCACCTTCACCGGCCAAGACGTGAACGCCAGATTCCGTGTAGCGGCGGCCATCCGGCTCGCTCGCGGGATGTACCGGCGCGCCGAGACGTTTCACCGCGCACACCGGCAGCGTGCAATGCGCGAGGAACGCATCAACGTCGAAGTTCTTCCCATATGCTCGTACGACCACCGGCATTCGACGCTCTTTCCGCAAGCGGTGTCAACGATGCTCGCTTGAAAATTTCAGCTTTGCTCCACCATAAAACCGGAACGGGCCAATCGCAAATATCGCAGCGGTCGCTACAATTCCATGATACCGAGCTTACAAACAAGAGCTGATCCTATTTTTCACCTCTACCCACCGGGGAGAGGTGATGTTTAAAGACGCGGCCCTATACTCACGTCATCGCTGAGATTCGTTCCGAGGTTCCTCTCATGATCAAGCGCTACAGCGACCACGCCGCCAACGAGCGCACCTTTCTCGCCTGGGTGCGGACCGCGATTGCGGTGATGGCCTTCGGTTTTATCATCGAGCGGTTCGATCTGTTTCTCAAAGTCGCGGCGCCACAGCTGTCCGAGCGCCAGCTCGCCGCGCATGGCGAACGCTTCGCCAATTGGGCCGGGCTTGTCTTCATCGTCATCGGCGTCGTTACCATCGTGACCGCCGGTTTGCGCTTCACCAAGACCGCCAAGGACATCGAGACCGATGCGGAAGTGCCAGGCCCCGGCGCGCGCTTCGACCTCGCGCTCACGATCATGATCGGGCTGCTCGGCGCCTCGCTCGCGCTTTATCTGTCGCGTGCCGTGCTGCCGGCGATTTAGTTTCGTCAGCGAAGACTGATCGCAAACATTTAGCCCGAGCCGGCGATGAATCGCGTGCAAGATTTGACCTGATCCGGCAGGACGGCCCGTGCGTGGAACAACTCATCGGGATCGGCGCCGGCTTGGCGGTACGCCAAGGCTTGCGTCAGAACGTCGGTGTCCATCCCTGGCGGTTGACGTTCACAGGTGAATGCCACCGCCTCATCGTTCGAGGCCATTCGTCCCGTGGTCCAGCTATAGACCAGCCGCGCAGGATAGAGCAGCGTTCGGATAAAGGCTTTATGATCGCTTGGTGCGAGAGCATCCATCGTTGCGAAACGGTTTGCGTTTTCAGTCCAATTCGAGAATGGCGCGCCGTTGAGATAGACGCGGATCTCATCGAGGGTTGGGCGTGCGGGCCGAACGCGCTCGCGCTCGCTTATCGCGATGGCATGATCGAGATAGTCCGCGCGATCAAGTGGCGGCAATCTGCCAGTGATGAAATGGCGATCGGCCCAGAACACGGACAGCTTTTGGCTGAGTGCCGCGTTTTCTTCTGCCGCTAGGGCGCGCAAGGTCGCGAGTGCCGCCGTATCGAGGCCGTCCTCGGTGACGAGCGCAATATCGATGTCGCTATAGCGATGGCTGAAGCCGCCGTGGGCCAGGCTGCCGATGAGGTAAGCGCCCAGCAGCCGTTCGCCGAGCTGCGCCCGATACAACGACGCGAGCGCATGAGCAAACGCGAGCGCGGCGGTTCGGGCCATCTCATTTTTAGGGTCATTGTGTTCAGTCGACATAAAACGCTACCGATGACCGCGACGGGGTGAAAGAATTCATCCCAAGGAATTCTTCCAAAGGAATTCTTCCATTTACACGATCTCCCAGGCGCGTCTCTCGCGCCTTAGTTGCCGCGCGCCCGTGGCTGTCGACAATTTAGGGTTTCACATCAAACAAAATGCAACGAATGGGACCCACCCAATTCTTTTTGGTCCTGTGTCGGACTCACATCGTGTGCTGTAATTTTCACTCTAAAAGAAGTGACCCGTCCTAATTTATCCGATCCGGCGTGATAGCGGATCAAGATCACCGCGCCAAAGAACGCGGAAGTGTTTTGCGTATTTGCTTGAGCCCGGCCCCGTTTTGCAACCTTCAGAGCCAACGCAACGGGGCCGGACCTTTTTGCTCGGCTGTCAAAGCCGTCCGGCGCGCGTTTCCAACGAAAGGCCGAGGCTGAAAGCCTTCTGCCGGGTCGCGTTCTCCGTCCGCCTTAAGCTGTAAGCGATGTTGGCCGCGCGCGTTCTTTTGCCGGCCAGTCGCTTCAATGCGCGGATGTCACGGCTGGTCCATGCCCGCCTCTTCATCGATTTGCTCCATGGATTGAAGAAAAGTGAACTCAGTGCAGTGTGTGGAGCTTAAAAAGTCGTCGCCGCTGCCGTCGTTGATCTAGATCACACTTAAGCGTTTTCCCCGTTGTGGGGTCGCGCTATGTCGGATCGCCGACACCCGGCGGCAGACAGGCTGATCTGGAGCGAGTCGCCCAAAACTTCGAGATGCGCGATCACGACGATTGCGGTCACGCAGGTGGTCATGAAACGCGGTAGTGCCGCGCCGCGTCGCCTCCTCTCATCCTGTCGCTAACTCCATCGCCTCCGCGCGGCGCTGGCTCGCGATCATCGAGGTGCGTAAGAGAAATTGCCGCGCGCGTTCGGGGTCGGCCGCGCTGGCGCGCAGTTCGTCGAGATTGCGTGCCCGCACCGCAGGGTCGCGCGCTTCCAGGCGTTTTTTGTTGGCGATCGATTGCTCCTGGACGAATTCGATGGCGACGGTGCGGCGCTGCAGATCGTAAAAATCGAGCAGCCGCTCCGATGCGCCGTCGAGAAGTATGCGCACAAGCTTGTCGGACAGGTTCACCGCATCCTGGATGCCGCCGTTTAATCCCATGCCGCCGATGGGATTGTTAACATGCGCCGCGTCGCCGGCGAGCAGCACGCGGCCCTTGCGGAACGTCTCGGCGACGCGCTGATGCGTCACATAGAGATTGCGATGGATGATCTCATAAGGCTGCGGCGACGGAAAAAACGATTGCATGCGCGCCTGCACGCCGGCATCGCTCAATATGTCTTGCTCGCTCTGCGCCGGGTCGGTCGGGTAGACCGTGCGCCAAAGCCCCGGCGGACCGTCGGCGGAAACCTTGAAGCAATTGCACCACGCGCCGGGATCGGCGAAATAGCTGCGGTAGCAATAACCGCGCTCGCTTTCGAAATCGAACGGCGTGGTAAGTACGATGAAGCGCTCCGGCCAGGTGAAGCCTTCGAATTGAATGCCGGAACGCCGCCGCACCGTGCTGCGTCCGCCGTCGGCGCCGATCAGATAAGCGCCGCTATGTTGCGAAACGTGTTGTGAAACTGCTTGTTGCGAAGCTGCACCCGACGGCCCGCGCACCTGTACCCTCACAGCATCCGCGCTCTGCGCCACGTCGATGACTTCATGATCGAACAGCACCTCGACATTGGGATAAAGCTGCAGCCGGTCCAGAATGAGCTTTGCGGTCTTGAACTGTTCGCATTGCACGACGAAGGGATGCCGCGTGTCGTTTTTGAGGACCGCATGATCGAACTGCGCGACCAGCTGCTGGCTCGGCCGGTCCCAGAACTGAAAGATCGGCGCGACCAGACCAACCCGGGCCATATCGCCGACCAGCTCGTCGTCCAGGAGGTCGAGCGTCGCCGGATGGGTGGTCGCGGCGCGCAAGTCCATTTGCACCGCGCTGTTGTTGTCGAACACGCGCACCGGCAGCCCATGACGGCCAAGAAGCCAGGCGCAAAGCAGCCCGACCGGTCCGCCGCCGGCGACCAGGATTCTGCGTTGATCGTCGGTCATGAATGCTGAATTAGCAAATCGCTCCAGGCCTTGCGAGTGTTGGCGTTTCCCGGACGCGGTGCAGCGCCATAAGCGCGTTCACGCGCGTCTTCGACGCGCTATGGCGGTGCACCGCAGATCCGGGATCGTTTCAAACTCCGCGTGTGTAACGGTCCCGGTTCAGCAGCGCACCATTTCATGCTGCGCTGCGCCCGGGAAACAAATGCCGTTTCGCTCGCAATGACGAAAAGAGACTTTCTTGACAGGACCGGCGCGGAAAGCGAAGAAACCGGCGCCAGGGAAGGTTCAACGGAATGACGAGCGAACGAAAACCGGTTGCGTTCGGCGACTTGCGTAGCTGGATCGGCGCGCTTGAAGCCGCTGGCGAATTGCAGCGCGTCAATGCCGAGGTCGATTGGAACGTCGAGCTTGGCACGATCGCGCGCTTGGCGCAGGGCGCCGGCACCGGGCCGGCGCTTTTGTTCGGCAATATTCGCGATTACGGCGCCAATGCCCGCTGCCGGCAAGTCTTCACCGGCGGGCTGTCCAGCGCGCGGCGCGTCGCCATGATGTTTGGCCTGCCACCGGAGACGCATCCGCGCGAGCTGGTGCGGCTCGGCCGCAATGTCCTCTCCCAAAGTCTGCCGCCCAATGTGGTCAAGACCGGGCCGGTGAAGGAAAACATCGTCAAGGGCGGCGACATCGATCTCTACGAATTTCCGGTGCCGCAATGGAACAGAGCCGACGGCGGCCGCTACATACTTACGTACGGCGGCGTGGTGACCAAGGATCCCGGCACCAGCGTGATGAATGTCGGCATCTATCGCGGCATGATCGGCGGCAAGGACAAGATCCCGATTTTGATGTGGCGCGCGCAGCATATCGGCCACCACGTCACCGCCTGGCAGCAGGCGGGGCACAGCGAAATGCCGATCGCGGTTGCGATCGGCTGGGAGCCGTCGCTCGGCTTCGTCGCCGGCTCGCCGGTGCCGAAGGGCCTGTGCGAATACGACGTGATCGGCGCCATTCGCGGCGCGCCGGTTGATCTCGTCAAATGCGAAACCGTCGATCTAATGGTGCCAGCGAGCGCCGAGATCGTGATCGAAGGCTATCTTCAGCTCGATCCGTTGACCTTTCTGATGGAAGGGCCGTTCGCCGAAGTCACCGGCTATATCGCCGGCGACCGCTCGCCGAAGCCGACCATCCGCGTCACGGCCATCACCCATCGCAAGGATCCGATCCTGCGCGGCACCATCGAAGGCTCGTTGCCCGGCTGTGTCTCAGAGAACGGCATGTGCTCCTCGATCATGCGCGCGGCGACGGCGTGGAACGTGCTCGATCGCGCCGGCGTCCCCGGCGTCACCGACGTGTGGTGTCCGCCGGTGCAAGCCGGCGTCAACATCCTGGTGCAGATCAAACAAAGCTATCGCGGCCAGGCCAAACAGGTCGCCAATGCGCTGTGGGGCAGTTCGGCTGGCCACGTGCGCTACAAGCACGTCACCGTCGTTGACGACGATATCGACATTCACGACTACGCCGCGGTCGATTGGGCGATCGCCTATCGGGTCAACGCCGGCGAGGATGACGTCATCATCATGCCGGCGACCTTTGGTTTGGGACTCGATCCGTCAACCCGCAAGCGCGACCGCAACACCTCGCTCTATGGCACCGGCAAATGGAATCGCATGCTGATCGATGCCACCATGAATCTCGATTACGATCCCGATCCGGAGTTCGACGGCGCGCGGTTTCCGCCGCTGGTCTGGCCGGCGCCGGAAGACATCGCCGCGGTCAAAGCGCGCTGGAGCGAACTCGGGCTCGATAAGCCGCCTCGTAAGTGATCGCGCGCGCAATGTTCGAAGGTTTCACCCGCACCGAGATCAGCACCAGCGGCGCGCGCATTGTCACCGTCTACGGCGGCAAGGGCCCGCCGCTTCTCCTGATGCACGGCAATCCGTTCAGCCATTTGTCCTGGCACAAATTTGCGCCGCAGTTGGCGCAAGAGTTCACGGTCGTGGCGACCGATCTGCGCGGTTACGGCGATTCCGAAAAACCGCCGGGCGGCGCCGGTCACTCGAACTATTCCTTCCGCGCCATGGCGCAGGACCAGATCGAGGTCATGGCGGCGCTTGGGCATGAGCAATTCTATGCCGCCGGTCACGATCGCGGCGCCCGCGTGCTGCATCGCATGTGCCTCGATCATCCGCGCAAGGTGGCACGCGCCGCTATTCTCGACATCATCCCGCAGCATCATCTCCTCAACAATGTCACGCGCGCGTGGGGAACGTTCTCCTGGCACTGGTTCTTCATGATCCAGCCTTACGATTTTCCCGAACGCCTGATGAGCGCCGACCCGGATTATTTCATCGAAAAGAAGCTCGCCAAGACCGCGCAGGGCCTGAGCTTCTTCGATCCGCGCGCGCTCGCGGAATACAAGCGCTATTTCCGCAACCCGGCGACCGTCCATGCGATGTGCGAAGATTATCGCGCCACCCACGGCGTCGATCTCGACATGGACACCAAGGATTTCGAGGCGGGACGCAAAATCGTCTGCCCGGTGCTGCTGCTGTGGGGCGCGACCGGCGGCGTCGGCCGCAACCACGACGCCGAACAAATCTGGCGCCGTTACGCCAGCGACATTCGCGGCGCCAAGGCGCTGCCTTGCGGGCATTATCTCTCCGAAGAGGCGCCGGAGGAACTTATCGCGAGCTGCGCGATTTCTTCACGGCGGGAGAGCTAAATTAACCGCAAGTAGCGAATAGAAGTGAAGTTCTGCGGCCGCCGCGGCGCTGTAGCAAGTCCAAAGCCTGGCGCCGGTGCCGCCCGAGCCCAAACTATTGGCTGGCCTCGCATCGGCCGCCGACATCTGCTAGGGGAGCGCCGCGAGGCGTGCCATTGTGAAGTTTGTAACCCCTTCATTCTTATGGATTTCCGCAGGCGGGCCACGCCCGCACAAATATGCCGTCGACACGCCCGTCGGATCTTGTCGCAGGAACGTCTTGTCGCAGGAACGTCTTGGCGCAGGAACGTCTTGGCGCAGAAACAATGGCTTGCGCCGGTGTGCCAGCCAGCTTGCCGCGCAGTACCCGAAACTACAAATCAAGGTAGACAAGGTAGGTTAGGGCGCGAACCGCCCCGATGCAGTGACGACCCGTTAGGGCGTTGTTTGGGAATGTTTTTCGTAAACCACGATCCTCTCACGAAAGTGAGCTATTCATGAGATTCATGGCAGGCAGTTTCGGGATCATGCTGTAGGAGACGGAACGGAACTCACGATGGATGCGCAAACAGCCGATCCGGAGCGCAGCATGTTGAGACGCTTGCGTGGGACCGCGCGATTTTTCGACACCAAGGTCGGACTGAGCCGGCTCGGGGTGGTGCTCAGCGTCACCATCATCGCGGTCGCGGTCGTGGTGCTGTATCGCATCCTGCGCGATATCGATCCCGATGAACTCATCGACGCCATCGAGGCTACCGACTGGCGCACGCTGTTTATTGCTGCGCTTTTCGTCGCTGGCGGTTATCTCACGCTCACTTTCTACGACCTGTTCGCACTGCGCACCATCAGCCGTTCGGACGTGCCGTATCGCGTCGCCGCACTTGCCGGTTTTACCAGCTACGCCATTGGTCACAACGTCGGCGCCAGCGTGTTCTCCGGCGGTGCGGTGCGCTATCGCATCTACTCCGCCTGGAGGTTGAGTGTCATCGACGTCACCAAAATCTGCTTCATTGCCGGTCTGACCTTTTGGCTTGGCAATGCCACCGTGCTCGGTCTCGGCGTGCTGTACAACCCGCAGGCCGCCCGCGCGTTGGATCAGTTGCCGCTGTGGAGCAATCGCCTGCTCGCGGTTGTGATTCTCGCCATGCTCGCCGCTTATGTGGCTTGGGTCTGGGTCAAACCGCGTATCATCGGCCGCGAGGGCTGGCAGGTGACGCTGCCCGGCGGTCCGCTCACGTTGTTGCAGATTGCGATTGGCATTGTCGATCTCGCCTGCTGCGCCGCCGCCATGTACATGCTGGTGCCGGACGAGCCGAATCTCGGGTTCGTTACTGTTGCGGTGATTTTCGTTGCCGCAACGCTGCTGGGATTTGCCAGCCACGCGCCCGGCGGTCTCGGCGTGTTCGACGCCGCCATGCTGGTCGCGCTGTGGCAATTCGATAAGGAAGATCTGCTCGCCGGGCTGCTGTTGTTCCGGCTGCTCTATTACATTGTCCCATTCGTGCTTTCATTGGCCGTGCTGGGCACCCGCGAAATTCTGCTCAGTCGCGGCATGCGGCGTCTCTCTCCTGCGGCATCGCCGCCACTCGTCGATGGCGATCCGCGGGTTCGCCGGACGACCGACGTGCCTCGATGAGCCTGGCCGAGGACCGCGCCTTCCAAAACGCCAAGCTCTGGCGCGGCGGCGTTGTGCTTGCGGCGGCGGCGCTCGTTTTTGCGGTTTTGGCCGCGATGGGAACGCTGCCCGTTGTTTATGCCCTGGCCGGCTTTGCCGTCATTGCCGCTGCCGCTGTTGTTGGACTGCGCTCAGTGCGCGAGCAGGATCGCTTCGCGCTGCCCGTCGTCAATGTGCAGGCCGGCGACGATTTGCTGCGCACATTTGTCGCCGGTCTGCCGGATCCGGTTCTCGCCCTTGATCGCGATGGCCGTGTCATTGCGCTCAACGATCGCGCCCGCGCTCTGGCGCCGGCGTTGCGGCAGGGCGAGCCGGTGTCGTTTGCGCTGCGGACGCCCGAACTCATCGAGGCGATCGGCCGGGCCGGCAGAGACGGCGAGGAACAGCGCGTCGTCTATTCCGAACGCGTGCCGCTGGACCGCTGGTACGAGACCGTGGTGACGCCGGTGAAGCGCCAAGCCAATGCGCGAAGTCCTGATCTCGTGTTGATGACGTTTCATGATCTCACGCCGCTGCGCCGCGTCGAAGAAATGCGTGCCGACTTCGTCGCCAATGCCAGCCATGAATTGCGTACTCCGCTTGCCGCCCTGTTGGGATTCATCGAAACGCTACAGGGCTCGGCGCGGGAAGATCCCAAAGCGCGCGAACGGTTTCTCTCGATCATGCAGGAACAGGCGCGGCGCATGGCGCGTCTGATCGATGATCTGTTGTCGTTGTCGCGCATCGAGCTCAATGCGCACCGCCGTCCCGACACGCCGGTCGATCTGGTGCCGATCATTCGCCAAGTATCCGACGGGCTTGAGAGCCTGGCGCGCGACCGCGGCGTCGCCGTCAACGTCGAAAATGCCGGCGCGTTGACGGTGCTCGGCGACCATGACGAACTGGTCCGCATTTTCGAAAATCTGGTCGAAAACGCGCTCAAATACGGGGCGGCCGGACGGCGGGTCGACATCAAGCTTGGCCCCGGCTCATCGGCCGAGGGCGAACCGGAGGCGCGGGTCAGTGTCCGCGATTACGGCCCGGGCATCGCGCCCGAGCATTTGCCGCGGCTGACCGAACGGTTCTATCGCGTCGATGTCACCGAAAGTCGCGCGCAGGGCGGCACTGGGCTCGGTCTGGCGCTGGTCAAACACATTCTCAATCGCCATCGTGGCCGCCTCACCATCGACAGCGCGCCCGGTGCCGGCGCCACTTTCACGGTGCATCTGCCCACCGCCATTGCCCCGCCTGCGCGTTAAATACCCGGTCTTTCAAGGTTTTGCGCTGTCATCCAGGTGTCATGCAACCTTCATAGAACGGCTACGCGTCAGGCCTAACCGTCCGCCTGCTGCAGCTTTCGCCTTTTAAGGGCAAGCCCACGATGCAGCGTTCTGACACACGGCGAAACGGCCCAACACCCGCGTCAACCACACGCGGGACTGATCGCGCCGGGTTTTATCCACAGGAGACAGCACAGTGAAACATCTGAGAACCATTGCCGTCGCCGGCCTCTTGGCCGCGACGATCGTGCCTGCCGCCGCCGAGGACATTTCCGGCGCCGGCGCCACGTTCCCGTACCCGGTCTACGCCAAATGGGCGGACGCTTATAAGAAAGAGACCGGCGTCGGACTGAACTATCAATCGATCGGTTCGGGCGGCGGCATCAAGCAGATCGAGGCCAGGACCGTCACTTTCGGCGCCACCGATGCGCCGCTCAAGGGCGAAGATCTCGACAAGAATGGTCTGGTGCAATTTCCGATGGTCATGGGCGGCATCGTCCCGGTGGTCAATCTCGACGGCGTCAAAGCCGGCGATCTCGTGATCGACGGACCCACGCTCGCCAGAATCTTCGTCGGCGACATCAAGACCTGGGACGATCCGGCGATCAAAAAGCTCAACCCTAGCGCCAAGCTGCCATCGGCAGCGATCGCGGTCGTGCACCGCTCCGACGGCTCCGGCACTACGTTCAATTTCGCTTACTACCTCGCCCAAGTGAGCGACGAATGGAAGTCGAAGGTCGGCTTTAATACGTCGGTCGAATGGCCGGTGGGCATCGGCGCCAAGGGTAATGAAGGCGTCTCCAACAATGTCGGCCAGACCAAAGGCTCGATCGGTTACGTCGAATACGCCTATGCGCTGCAGAACAAGCTGGTCTTCACCAAGATGGTGAACAAGGACGGCAAGACCGTTTCGCCGACCAGCGATGCGTTCCAGGCCGCGGCCGCCAATGCCGACTGGAATTCAGTGCCGGGCTATGGCGTGATCCTGGCGAACCAGCCGGGCGTTGCGTCCTGGCCGATGACGGCGGCGACCTTCATCCTCATTCCCAAACAGCCGCAGGACGCTGCAGCGGCAACTTCGGCGCTCAAGTTCTTTGCCTGGGCTTATGCGAAGGGCGGCAAGATGGCCGAAGAACTTGATTACGTGCCGATGCCCGCCAAGGTCGTCAAAGAGATCGAGGCGATGTGGGCCAAATCGATCACCGGCAGCGACGGCAAGCCGCTGCACGTGACTTTGAATTGAGCCCTTATGCACCAGACCGGGCGTTCCTGCGGAACGTCCGGATTCCATCCGCCGGCTCGCCGCACATCTGTCTTGTGCGGCGACCGGTGGTCCGTTTGAGTGGACGCCACGGGCCTCGGGCAATGGAGCGTCCTGATGGATTCGTCGCGGAGCCAATCCGTGGCTGATATAGCTATCCACGAACGCGGTCTGATCGCGCCCGCGGCCGGCAGCCGCGCCAAAGTGCTCGACCGGTTGCGGCTGGGCGACGCCGCGTTCCGGCAACTGACGCGCGCCGCCGCGATAGGTGTCTTGGTCCTGCTCAGCGCGGTGATCATTTCGCTGTTCAGAGGTTCGATACCGGCGCTCAAGACGTTCGGTTTTGGTTTTCTCGCCAGTGAGCGCTGGAATCCGGTGACCGAGAATTTCGGCGCCTTGCCGGCGATTTACGGCACCGTGATTACGTCCTTTGTCGCCATGCTGTTCGCGGTGCCGATTGGCCTGATGATCGCGTTCTTCCTCACCGAGCTTTGTCCGCTATGGCTGCGCCGGCCGATTGGCATTGCGATCGAACTGCTCGCGGGAATTCCGAGCATCATTTACGGCATTTGGGGCCTGTTCGTATTCGCCCCATTCCTGCAGGAGACACTGCAGCCTTTCCTGATCGGCACTTTGGGCAATGCGCCGCTGATCGGGCCGCTATTCGGCGGACCGCCTTATGGCATCGGGCTTCTGACCGCGGGGCTGATCCTGGCGATCATGGTGCTGCCGTTCATCACTTCGATATCTCGCGACGTGTTTGAAGCCGTCCCTGCGGTTCTCAAGGAAGCCGCTTACGGTATCGGCTGCACAAAATGGGAGGTGGTGCGCAACGTCGTGCTGCCTTATGCCAGGGTCGGCGTGATCGGCGGCATCATGCTCGCGCTCGGCCGGGCCCTCGGCGAGACCATGGCGGTGACCTTTGTCATCGGCAATGCGCATCGGATCTCCGCTTCGCTGCTCGCGCCCGGCACCACCATTTCCGCAACGATCGCCAATGAATTCACCGAGGCGGTGGGCGATCTTTATACCTCGGCGCTGATCGCACTTGGCCTCATTCTGTTTGTCATCACCTTCATCGTGCTGGCGATTGCGCGCTATCTCTTGCTGCGCATCGAACGGCGGATCGGCTGAAATATGAGCGAGATAATTTTGCAATCTCGTTACCGACGCCGCCGGCGCCGCAACGCTACCGCCACGGTCCTGGCGTTGACCGCCACCGCCGTCGGTCTGGGCTGGCTAGTGCTGATCCTCGGCGCACTGTTGTGGCAGGGCTTCTCCGGTCTGTCGCTCGCTGTATTTACAGAAATGACGCCGCCGCCTGGCGCCGCCGGCGGCCTGCTCAATCCGATCGTCGGTAGCCTCATGCTCACGGTGCTCGCCGTTCTTATCGGCACGCCGATCGGGATTCTCGCCGGCACCTATATGGCCGAGTATGGGCGCCACGATGTGCTCAGCACGGTGGTGCGATTCATCAACGACATCCTGCTGAGCGCGCCATCGATCGTCGTCGGATTGTTCATCTACGAGGTCATGGTCGCGCCGATGGGCCATTTCTCGGGGCTGGCCGGCGGCGTGGCGCTCGCCGTCCTGGTCATACCAGTCGTGGTGCGCACCACTGAGGATATGCTGACGCTGGTGCCCAATGCGCTTCGCGAAGCGGCGACATCGATCGGGTTGCCGCGGTCATTGACCATCACCCGAATCTGCTATCGCGCAGCGCGCGCCGGCATGCTGACCGGCGTACTGCTCGCGGTGGCGCGGATTAGCGGCGAGACTGCGCCGCTATTATTTACTTCGCTGAACAACCAGTTCTGGAGCACCAATCTCAACGCGCCGATCTCGAGCTTGCCGGTCGTCATCTTCCAGTTCGCGCTCAGCCCCTACAAGGACTGGCAGTCGCTGGCCTGGACCGGCGCCCTCATCATCACCATGGCGGTGCTGGCTTTGAGCATCACCGCGCGTGCTCTCGTCGCAACGGGAAAACAGTCATGACCATGAGTGCTACCGTCGCTGTTCCCTCCGTCGCTCACGTGCCGAGCGGTCAGGTCGGACTCGCCGATAAAGTCACGATCCGCGAACTCAATTTCTTCTACGGTGACTATAAAGCGTTGAAATCGATCAGCCTGCCGCTCTACCAGAACAAGGTGACCGCTTTCATCGGTCCCTCGGGCTGCGGCAAATCGACCTTGCTGCGCGTGCTCAACCGGATGTACGACCTTTATCCGCACCAGCACGCCACTGGCGAAGTCTTGTTCGACGGCGAGAATATTCTTTCGCCCAAGCAAGACCTGAATCTGTTGCGCGCACGCATCGGCATGGTGTTTCAGAAGCCGACGCCGTTTCCAATGTCGATCTATGAGAACATCGCCTTCGGCATCCGGCTGTACGAGAAATTGCCGAAATCGGAGCTCGATAGCCGGGTCGAGACCTCGCTGCGGCGCGCGGCGCTCTGGGATGAGGTAAAGGACAAGCTCAACGCCAATGGGCAGAGCCTGTCGGGCGGCCAGCAGCAGCGGCTTTGCATTGCCCGTACCGTCGCAGTGCGGCCAGAGGTCATTCTGTTCGACGAGCCCTGTTCGGCGCTCGACCCGATTTCGACCGCCAAGATCGAGGAGCTGATCGACGAGCTGACCGACGACTACACGATCGTGATCGTGACCCATAATATGCAGCAGGCGGCGCGCGTCTCGGAGTTCACCGCGTTTATGTATCTGGGCGAGCTTATCGAGTTCGACGCGACCAGCAACATGTTCACGGCTCCGCGGGATCAGCGTACGCAAGACTACATCACCGGCCGCTTCGGGTAACGCAGATGACTGACATCACCACCAGAATCGATCACACCGCCAAGGCGTTCGACACCGATCTGCAGGAAATCACCCGCAAGGTCGCCGAGATGGGCGGCCTTGTGGAGCGGCAGATCGCGGATTCGGTTCAGGCCTTGGTCGACCGCGATATTGAACTCGGCGAGCGCGTCATCGGCCTCGATCCGACCATCGACGCGCTGCAGCGCGAGGTGGAAGATAAATGCATCCTCACAATTGCCCGGCGCCAGCCAATGGCGGTCGATCTGCGCGAATGCGTCGGCGCCATGCGCGTCTGCAATGACCTGGAGCGGATTGGCGATCACGCCAAGCACATCGGCAAACGCGTCGTCGCGCTCGACGACGACTTTTATCCACAAAAGCTGATCCGTGGCGTCGAGCACATGTCGGCGCTGGTGCTGGCGCAGCTCAAGCAGGTGCTTGATGCCTATGCCAGCCGCGACCTGCAATCGGCGCTCGCCGTCTGGAATGGCGACGAACAGGTCGATTCGATGTGCGTTTCGCTGTTCCGCGAGCTCCTCACCTACA
Source organism: Xanthobacteraceae bacterium (assembly GCA_035703785.1). Classification (GTDB taxonomy): domain Bacteria; phylum Pseudomonadota; class Alphaproteobacteria; order Rhizobiales; family Xanthobacteraceae; genus BOG-931. The sequence goes on along the minus strand of DASSXN010000059.1, from coordinate 49,679 downwards.
TGATGGAGGATCCGCGCAACATCACGTTCTGCATGCATCTGATGTTTTGCGCCAAGGACATCGAGCGCATGGGCGACCACGCCACCAATATCGCCGAGACCGTCTACTACATGGTCGAAGGCCGACCGATTACCGACCAGCGTCCCAAGGGTGATACCACGAGTTTTCCGGCAGGCGTTCTGCAAAAATAGGAGACCGGGATGGGAGCAAACATCCTGATCGTGGAAGACGAGGAACCGCTCACCACGCTGCTGCGGTACAATCTCGAAGCGGAAGGCTACGAAGTCGACGCCGTCGCCAGAGGCGACGATGCCGATACGCGGTTGAAGGAAACCGCGCCTGATCTCATCGTACTGGACTGGATGCTCCCCGGCCTGTCGGGAATCGAGCTGTGCCGCCGGCTGCGGGCGCGGCCGCAGACGCAAACGCTGCCCATAATTATGCTCACCGCGCGCGGCGAGGAAAGCGAACGCGTGCGCGGGCTCGCCACTGGCGCCGACGATTATATCGTCAAGCCGTTTTCGGTGCCGGAGCTGCTGGCGCGGGTGCGGGCGCTGTTGCGCCGCGCCAGTCCGGAAAGGGTCGCGCTCGTGCTCACCATCAGCGATCTCGAACTTGATCGCGAAAAAAAGCGCGTCTCGCGCGCCGGCCGGCCGGTCGATCTCGGTCCGACCGAATTCCGGCTCCTGGAATTTCTCATGGAGCGGCCCGGCCGCGTGTTTTCCCGCGAGCAGCTGCTTGACGGCGTGTGGGGCAGCGACGTCTATATCGACGAGCGCACCGTCGACGTCCATGTCGGCCGCCTGCGCAAGGCGCTCAATCGCGGCCACGCCACCGATCCGATCCGCACCGTCCGCGGCGCCGGTTATTCGCTGGACGACCGCTTCGGCAAGACGGCGTGAAAAGATTTCACCCGCTACTCGTCATTGCGAGGAGCGTTAGCGACGAAGCAATCCAGATCTGAACTCGGACTGGATTGCTTCGCTACGCTCGCAATGACGAAGGTGACTATCGCACCGTCCGTTTGTCGCGCCGCCGTTCGGAAGGCGGTTGATACGCGACCCGCGAATGGTAGGCGCAGTAGGGCAGGCCGGCGACCGTGTTGCCGCCGCAGAAAAAGAAATCGCTGCTGCCGGGATCGCCGACTGGCCAGCGGCAGGTTTGCTCGTTCAATTCCAGGATGGTGCGGCGCTGACCGATCGGAATGATGTTCTCGATCAATTCCGGCTCGGCCTCCAGCTCGTAATCGTAGGCGTGCGCCAGCGCGGTATTGCCGCGGATCGATGCGCGCCCGATGCGCAGCATGTGCGACGGTGAACGGGGCTTGCGCGGCCGCGGCGAGGCGCTGGAGCTGCTCTTGGCGCGGCCGGAAAGCCCGAGCCGATGCACTTTCCCGATCACCGCATTGCGCGTGATGCCGCCGAGCTCGGCCGCAATCTGGCTCGCCGAGAGACCGTCAGACCACAGCTTTTTCAGAAGCTCGACCCGCTCGTCCGTCCACGACATGCTCAACCCTCCTTGAACCTGTCGACAAAGCCGTCGCGAGAATCCCCCCTTACGCCGGGCAGCGCGTCGCCGCCCAACACGCACTCAAACACCAACGCTTTAGAAGACTGTCCGCCGCACGAGATGTCGTACTAGACGATCAAAAGGCTACAATATGGCTGGAGTCTGACGCAAGACTCGCGCTGCGTGCGTCCACATATTCCTGCACGCGTGTGGATGAACTGGGTACAAATCGGGTCCGCGCCGCGCAATTATCGTGTGTTGACAGCGGGGCGGGTGGAAATAGAATGTTGTTCCGTGCCGCCCGGAGAGGCGGCACATTTCGTTTGAGCCGCGCCGCATTGCCGTGCGGTACTCGCGAGCCAAGCCGTGAGCCAGAACGTGAGTCAAACCGTGACATCACATCTGATGGCGACTTTTGCGCGTGTCGACCTCGCCTTCGAGCGGGGCGAAGGCGTATGGCTGATCGCCACGAACGGCGAACGCTATCTCGATTTTACCTCGGGCGTCGCCGTGAACGCGCTGGGCCATGCGCATCCGCATCTGGTCGCTGCGCTGGCCGAACAATCCCAGAAGCTGTGGCACGTATCGAACCTTTATGAAATTCCCGAAGCGGAACGCGCCGCGCAACGACTATGCGCGGCGAGTTTTGCCGACGTCGTATTCTTCTGCAATTCCGGCGCCGAGGCGGCCGAAGGCGCGATCAAGACGGCGCGGAAATATCAGTCGGTAAGCGGCCATCCCGAACGCTATCGGATCATCACCTTCGAGGGCGCATTCCACGGGCGCACGCTGGCGACGCTCGCCGCGGGCGGACAGAAGAAATACCTGGATGGGTTTGGGCCTCCGGTGGAAGGCTTCGACCAGGTTGCCTTCAATGATCTTGCCGCGGCCAAAAAAGCCATCGGCACAGAGACCGCGGCGATCATGATCGAGCCGCTGATGGGCGAGGGCGGCGTGCGCACGGTCGAACCGTCTTTTCTGCGCGCGCTGCGCGAGCTGTGCGATCAGAACGGGCTCCTGCTCATCTTCGACGAAGTTCAAAGCGGGATGGGCCGGACCGGCGAACTCTTCGCCTATCAGCGTACAGGGGTCGTCCCCGACATCATGGCGCTCGCCAAGGCGCTCGGCGGCGGCTTTCCGGTCGGCGCGGTGCTCACCACCAGCGACGCGGCCAAGGGCATGACGCCCGGCACGCATGGCTCGACCTTCGGCGGCAACCCGCTGGCGATGAGCGCAGCCAATGCGACGCTCGACGTCATGCTGGCGCCGGGTTTTCTCGATCACGTGAAACGGATCGGTATTTTGTTCAAACAGCGCCTGGCCGAGATCAAGGACCGCTACCCCGAACTCATTGCCGAAGTGCGGGGCGAGGGCCTCCTGGTCGGATTGCGGGCGATCGTTCCTGCCGGCGATCTCGTCAACGCGATCAGGGCGGAGAAAATGCTCACCGTGGCCGCCGGCGACAATGTCGTGCGCTTGCTGCCGCCGCTCATTGTCAGCGAGCAGGAAATGGCCGAGGGCATCGCCCGGCTCGATCGCGCCTGCGCGCAGCTTAGCCGGAGCGCTAAAGGTCCGACCGCCGGTCCGGCCGCCGCGCCGCAGCGCAAGGCGGAGACGGCGGGATGAAAATCGTCCGCCATTTCCTCGATCTGATCGAGGTTCCGGCCGCCGATCTGCGCGGCATGATTGAGGCTGCGCGCGCGATAAAATCGCGCCGCGACCCCAACGAACGCCCGCTTGCCGGCAAGACGCTGGCGATGATCTTCGAACGGCCGTCAACGCGTACCCGCGTGTCCTTCGAAGTCGCTATGCGGCAATTGGGCGGCGACGCCATTCTTCTCACCGCGGAAGAAATGCAGCTCGGGCGCGGCGAGACGCTCGCCGATACCGCCCGCGTCCTGTCCCGCTATGTCGATGCCATCATGATCCGGATGCTCGATCCGCAAGCCGTGAGCGAATTGGCGCACTATGCCGCAATACCCGTGATCAATGGGCTGACACGCCGATCGCATCCCTGTCAGGTGCTGGCCGATGTCATGACTTTCGAGGAGTGCCGCGGCCCGATCCGCGGCCGTACCGTGGCCTGGACCGGCGATGCTAACAACGTACTGACGTCATGGATGCACGCGGCACAGCGCTTCGACTTTCATTTACGGGTGGCGACGCCGGCGGAATTGGCGCCGAAGAAGCCGCTCCTTGATTGGATCAAAGGCTCCGGCGCCGCGATCACACTCGGCACCGACCCTGACGAGGCGGTGAAGGGCGCCGACTGCATCGTTACTGACACCTGGGTGTCCATGGGCGACCGCAACGGCAGTCGCCGCCACAATCTGCTCAAGCGCTATCAGGTCAACGGCCGGCTGATGGGGCGCGCCAAGCCCGATGCCATTTTCATGCACTGCCTGCCCGCGCATCGCGGCGAGGAAGTCACCGACGAGGTGATGGATGGTCCGCATTCGGTGGTTTTCGACGAAGCCGAAAACCGGTTGCATGCGCAAAAAGGCATACTGACCTGGTGCCTGCAAGCCGATGCGCGGTGACGCCGGGCCGCGGCCCTCACAATCGCATCCGCAGGACCTATATTGCGGCGATGAACAATCCCGATTTGAACATCCCGGTTCGTCAGCCTGCGGCAACCAGTCTCGACGACACGATCCTTCCGTTTGCCGTCAAGGCGCTTGATCTGCGCGGCCGGATTGTGCGGCTTGGCGCGGTCGTCGATACGATTCTAACCGGGCACGATTATCCGATCCCGGTCGCCAAGCTTCTCGGCGAGGCGATCGTGCTGACTGTGATGCTCGGCTCGGCGCTTAAGATCGACGGGCGATTCATCCTGCAAACGCAAAGCGACGGACCGGTTCGGATGCTGGTGGTCGATTTCACCGCGCCCCACAATGTGCGGGCTTGCGCCCGTTTCGATGCCGCGCGCGTCGCGGCCGCGATTGCCAAGGCCGAAGCGGCACCCGGGCAATTGCTCGGCCGCGGGCACCTCGCCATGACCATCGATCAAGGACCGGATATGAGCCGCTACCAGGGCCTGGTACCGCTCGAAGGTGGCGACCTCGAACAGGCGGCGCATGAATATTTTTCGCGCTCCGAGCAGATTCCGACCCGTGTGCGCCTCGCGGTCGCTGAAGAATTCCGCGCCGGCGAGGGCGGTCCGCGCCGGCACTGGCGCGCCGGCGGCATTCTCCTGCAGTTTCTGCCCAACTCGCCCGAGCGCGCTCGCCGCGCCGATCTGGATCCCGGTGACGCGCCGGCAGGCACCGCGCCACATGTGCTGCCCGAGGACGAAGCATGGGTCGAGGGCCGTTCGCTGGTCGCAACTGTCACCGACATCGAGCTCCTTGATCCGGAACTGTCGAGCGAGCGCCTGGCTTATCGGTTGTTTCACGAGCGCGGCGTGCGCGTCTTCCGCGCGACACCGATTGCCGCGCAGTGCTCGTGTTCGCGTCACGGCGTGGAAAACATGCTGCTAAGTTTCTCGCCGCAAGATCGCGCCGATATGGTGGAAGACGGCCGCATCACGGTGACGTGCGAGTTTTGCAGCTCGGCCTACGTCTTCGCACCGAGCGAAGTCGCCGCCACAGGCACGCCGGCATCACAATAGTCGGGTGTGCCGGCACAGCGTCGCGCCGGGCTTGTGCCTTCAAGTAATTGATTTTGTTATCTTATTGCGCCAAGATTGGCCAAATACCACTTGGCGGTCTGGCCCAACCGGCACGCTCCACGGCGCCACTAAGTAGGGAACCAACCACGTCGCTCTGCCATTAACACGGCGGGGCGCAGCCGAAGCTGACCGCGGGGGCGGAGCGGAGGCTGACGATGACCAAATTCCTGATCGGCGTCGCGACGGCAGCCTTGTGGTTTGCGCTCTCGCACGCCGCCAATGCCGAACGGATATGCCGCCAAGACGGATATGCCGCCAAGTCTGCGACAACGGCACCTGCGTATCGCGCTGTGTCCAGCGTTCAGACTCAGATGTGATCGTTCGCGAGCGCGAGCACTGGCGGCATCACGACCGCGGCTTTGATGTAGGCACACCGGCTGGCGATGTCGTGATCCATCGCTAAGATCGCAATCGAATAAAGGTTTTTTTGGAAAATGGATGCGGACCGCCAATAGCGGTCCGCAGGTGTTTAGGGCGCGCCGTTCGTCAATTGTGTTCGCCCGCGGTTGTTCAATTGATGGTGCGCTTGCCGTTGCCGCTGTCGAGCGAAAACGCGGGAATCTCGATTTCGAAATGTTCGCCGCCGGCAGTCACTATGCCATAGGTGCCGACCATGAAGCCCGAGGTCGTCTGCAGCGGAACGCCGCTGGTATATTCGAACGATTCTCCGGCTTTGAGCACCGGCTCCTCGCCGACAACGCCGGCCCCGCGTACCTCTTGGCGCCGTCCATGGGCATCGGTAATGCGCCAATGACGCGTTTTGAGTTGCACCGTCTCGGCGCCTTTATTGGCGATGGAGATCGTATAGGCCCAGAAGAAATAGTTGTTCTCCGGCGACGAGCGATCGGCGACGAAACGCGGCGTCACCACGACTTCAATATTGCGGGTCACGGCGCGATACATGCGAGCGATACGGCAGTGTTGCAACCTACCACGCGCGAAGCCCAGCACTGTTCACGCGGTTCCACTTTGCGGGCCGATACCGGCGCAAAAGCAAGCGGCACGGCATGCGTGATTGCATAGCCGTCACAAGACGCTTTCTCAAGTGATACTTGCCGACTAGATTGGAAAATCGACGCTTATGCAGGCCAAGCCCGGGCGCACCGCTCAATGGCGCCAAGCAAAGCGCCGCGACGCGACGATCGTGATGGCGGCTGTGAAGCACCTCGTATTGCCCAGATTGGCGCTGACATCCGCAACGGCTGCCGCTTCGCCGCAGCCGCCGGGCGGACGCGACCTGCGGCTCGATCTGTTCCGCGGCGTCGCGCTGTGGCTGATTTTTCTCGATCACATCCCGCAGAATGTCGTGAACTGGTTCACTATCCGCAACTACGGCTTCAGCGACGCCACCGAGATATTCATCTTCATTTCCGGCTACACGGCTGCCTTCGTTTACGGCCGCGCCATGCGCGAGCGCGGCATCATCGTCGCCAGCGCGCGGGTGCTGCGGCGTGCCTGGCAAATCTATGTGGCCCACATTTTTCTGTTCACGATTTTCATGGCCGAAATCGCCTACGTCGCGGCGACGTTCGAAAACCCGCTCTACGCCGAGGAAATGAACATTCTCGACTTCCTCAAGCAGCCGGATGTCACAATTTTCCAGGCGCTCATTCTGAAGTTCAAGCCGGTCAACATGGATGTGCTGCCGCTGTACATCATGTTGCTGTTGTTCTTCCCGCCGATGCTTTGGCTGTTGATTCGACAACCGGCCTTGGCGCTGGCGGGATCGGCGTTCGTCTACGTGCTGGCCTGGAACCTCGATTGGAATCTCCCCGCCTATCCAAACGGGCAGTGGTTCTTCAATCCATTTGCTTGGCAATTGCTGTTTGTATTCGGCGCGTGGTGTGCGCTCGGCGGCGCCCAACGGCTGTCCGCGGCGCTGCACTCGCGCGTCGTGCTGTCAATCGCGATTGCTTATCTCGTCTTCGCTTTCGCGGTCACGCTAACCTGGTATGTCGAGCCGCTCAGGCGTTTCGTGCCGAACTGGCTGAGCGATTGGATGTATCCGATCGACAAGACCAATCTCGACGTGCTGCGCTTTGCCCATTTCCTCGCGCTCGCGGCCGTCACCGTGCGTTTCATCCCGCGCGATTGGCCGTGGCTCAAGTCGCCGTATTTAAGGCCGGCGATCCTTTGCGGCCAGCATTCGCTGGAAATCTTCTGTCTCGGCGTGTTTTTGGCTTTTGCCGGCCAATTCATCATCAGCGAGTGGTCAGGCGGGCCTTTGATTCAGACGTTTATTAGCCTTGTCGGCATCTTGATCATGGTCGCCACAGCTAGTCTGATATCATGGTACAAACAGATAGAAGGGCGAAGCCCCACCGGGCGGAGCAAACCGCCGGATGCAGACCTCGCGGGAGGCGAGGCATGAAACTGCTCACCGCGCTTGTCGCAACGATTGCACTTAACTGTTTGCCGGCCTGGGGGGCGGTGGCGGAGCCGCAGCCCGAGGCTTGCGACGTGCCGGCGTCGTTTCTGGAAAGCGAAATCGATCTCTCCCGCGTTACCGAGCAACTCAAAGACAAGCATCGGTTGGACATCACCGTGCTGGGCACCGGCTCCTCCTCGCTCGCCGGGCCCGACGGCGCGCACTTTGCTTATCCGGCGCGGCTTGAGGATGCGCTCAAGCAGCAATTGCCCGGCAACGAGATCAAAGTCACGGCCCACATTCAGCCGAAGCAGACCACTGCCAACATGCTCGGCGGCTTGGACAAAATTCTGGCCGAGGACCACCCGAGCCTGGTGGTCTGGCAGGCCGGCACAGCCGACGCCATCAATGGCGTCGAGACCGAAGACTTCCGCTCAAGCCTCGAGGACGGTGTCGAAAAAATTCAGGCCGCGGGCGCTGACCTCATTCTCATGAACATGCAATACAGCCCCCGCACCGCTTCGATGCTGGACGTGTCGGCCTATGCCGATGTGATGCGTCGTGTTGCCCAGCAGCGGAACGCGCTGTTGTTTGATCGGTTAGCGATCATGCAATATTGGAACGATATCGGCACTTTCGACCTCTATGCCGCGACAAAAAAGTATGATATGGCGCGGCGAGTTCATGAGTGCATTGGCCGGGCCCTGGCGTCGCAAATTATCAGTGCCGCACATCTTGACGCCGTAAGAATGCAAACGACGCGTTAATGTCTTTCAACAAACAAGCAAAACTCGCCTGCCGGGCGCACGCCGCCGGCGTCGCCGCCATTTTGGCGCTGCAGTTTTTTGCACTGCACAGTGACAGTGCAAAAGCGCAAATGAGCGCGCAAAGCTCCGCGACTCAGGCATCGGCCGTGGCGGCGCAACTGCCTGTGAATCCAGTCGCTGCCCCTGGTACCGCGCCCCCGGCGATTCCCGCCGTGGCCGGATCGAACGCAAAACCGGTTGTCGGGACCGCGCCTGCCGCGCCGGCGACATGCACGGCGCCCACTGACCTGGCGCGTTTCGAGCGGCCGCTCATTCACACGATGCGGCGCCTGGTCAACGGTCAGCCGCTGACCATCGTCGCGATCGGCTCATCGTCGACTGCCGGCGCCGGTGCCAGTTCGCCTGACGCAACCTATCCGAGCCGGCTTGCCGTCGAATTGCGGACTCGGTTTCCCGGCCGGGAGATCACCGTGTTCAACCGCGGCGTCAATGGCGAAGAGACCAATAATATGATGGCGCGGTTCGGCGCCGACGTGCTGGCCGCGCATCCCCAGCTCGTGCTGTGGCAGATCGGCACCAATTCGGTGCTGCGCGACCATCCGCTCAACCCGCATGCCGTGCAGCTGCACGATGGCATCGAGCAGCTCAAGGGAGCCGGCGCTGATGTCGTTCTGATCGATCCGCAATTTGCACCCGCGGTGCTCGCCAAATCGGAAACGCCAGGCATGGTCGATCAGATTGCGCTCGCCGCAAAGCAGGAGGACGTCGGGCTGTTCCAGCGCTTCGCGGTAATGCGCAATTGGCACGACGTGCAGCACCTCTCCTTCGACACGTTCGTGTCGCCTGACCATCTGCACATGAACGACTGGAGTTACGCCTGCCTGGCGAAGCTGCTCGGCGGCGCTATCGCCGAAGCGGCGACGCGGCCGATTGCCGCCGCGTCCGTTCGCCCGGCCACGATTTCAGCAAGGCCGGACGTGCATTAACGACACTGCATTAACGACACTGCATTAACGAGACTGCATTAACGACGCCGGCGCTAAGCGCTTTTCTAGTCCCTGCTCATACCGCTTCCAGTGCGCCAAGCACGTCCTCGACGATATCGTCGGGGTCCTCAAGCCCAACCGAGACCCGCACCAAGCCGTCGCTGATGCCGAGCTCGGCGCGCTGCGCTGGCGTAAGCCGCTGGTGCGTTGTTGTCGCCGGATGGGTGATCAGGCTCTTGGCGTCGCCGAGATTGTTGCTGATGCGAACGAGTTTGAGCGCGTCCTGAAAGCGGAAGGCGCCACGTTTGCCGCCCTTGATCTCAAAGGCAACGAGCGTCGAGCCGCCGCGCATCTGCTTTTGCGCGATCGCGGCCTGCGGATGGTCGGGCCGGCCCGGATAAATCAGTCGCGAAACTTTTGGATGCCCGGCGATTGCGACAGCGAGCGTCGCCGCACTGTCGGTCTGCCGCCGCACCCGCACCGCGAGTGTCTCCAGCCCTTTGAGCAGCACCCAGGCGTTGAACGGCGACATCGATGGCCCAGTTTGACGAAGCAGCACATGGATTTTTTCCATGATGAACTTTTGCGAACCGAGAATAATCCCACCGAGGCAGCGGCCTTGGCCGTCGATATGCTTGGTGGCGGAATACACGACGCAGTCCGCGCCGAGCGCGAGCGGGCTCTGAAATAACGGCGTCGCGAACACGTTGTCGACAACGAGCGTCGCGCCGGCATCATGCGCGATCTTGGCGACCGCCCCAATATCGATCACTTCGAGCGCCGGATTGGTCGGCGTTTCCAGAAAGAAAGTCTTGGTGTTCGGCCGCACCGCCTCGCGCCAGGCATCGAGATTGCAGCCGTCGACCAGCGTCGAAGCGACACCGAAGCGGGGCAAGAAATCCTCCACGACATAGCGGCAGGACCCGAACATCGCTTTGGAGGCGACGACATGATCGCCGGCCTTGACCTGGCCGAGCAGCGACAATGTCACCGCGGCCATGCCCGACGCGGTGGCGCGCGCCGCCTCGGCGCCTTCGAACGCCGCCATACGCCGCTCGAACATGTCGACCGTCGGATTGGCGAAACGCGAATATTGATAACCCGGATCCTCGCCCTTAAATCGCGCCTCCGCCTGGGCGGCGCTGTCATAGACATAGCCTTGGGTGAGATAGAGCGCTTCCGAAGTCTCGCCAAACGGCGAACGGAGAGTGCCCGATTGCACCAGGCGCGTTTCGGGGCGATAGCTCTTTTTTGCCGACGCGGACATGCGGCCCTCCTTAGCCAACACGCGTTTTGGCCGCTAAAAACACGGCCAAAACAAAACCCGGCCGGGGAAATCCTCGGGCCGGGCTCACGCGTCCCCGGCCTTTTAGCGACTTGTTTTACGTGGCTGCAAGCCGGCCGGCTCAAATGACCACGGGATAACACGCTGTATACGCTGCGGCCGTCTTTGCGTCAAACCGGGCATCGGATTAGATCGCAGCGTTACACCGATGAAGATCGCAGCCGGTCCGCAAATGGCTTTGAGCTTTAAAGCTTCCGAACGAGGAATTCTGCCAGACCGCATGATCGCAGCGTTGACGGAGCAGGGCGGGATTCGCGCCGCCCGGCCGTTCGATGCGGACCAGATTCAGCCGGCCAGCCTCGATCTGCGTCTTGGCGCGATTGCCTATCGCGTGCGCGCCAGTTTTCTGCCGGGTCCCGGCACCACGGTGGTGCAGCGCATCGCCGAACTGAAGCTGCACGAATTTTCGCTCGCCGCCGGCGCCGTTCTGGAAACCGGCTGCGTCTATATCGTGCCGTTGATTGAAAGCCTGGCGCTGCCCGCCGACATCGCGGCGGCAACCAATCCAAAGAGCTCGACCGGCCGGCTCGACGTATTCACGCGCGTGATTGCCGATGAGACCCGTGGCTTCGATCGCGTTGCCGGCGGTTACCACGGTCCGCTTTACGCCGAGATCAGCCCAAAAACGTTTCCAGTATTGGTGCGTGAGAGTTCGCGATTATCGCAACTGCGCTTGCGCCGCGGCGACGCTGCGCTCTCAGGCGAGGCGCTCCGCGCCTTGCACGCGCGCGAGCGGCTGGTCGATCGCGCCGAAGCGGTGATGGGCGACGGTGTCGCGGTCAGCATCGACCTCGCCGGGTCTGCCGCAAACGACCGCGCGCACATCAACGGCATCGTCGGCTATCGCGCCAAGCGGCATACCGGCGTCATCGAAGTCGAGCGCCGCGGCGCTTACGAGGTCGCCGATTTCTGGGAGCCGATCGTAGCGCGCACCGATCGCAGCCTTATTCTCGATCCCGACGAATTTTACATCTTGGCGTCGACCGAAGCCGTGCAGGTGCCGCCGGACTTCGCGGCGGAGATGGTCCCATTCGATCCGCTGGTCGGCGAATTCCGCGTGCATTACGCCGGCTTTTTCGATCCCGGCTTCGGTTATGCGGGGGCCGGCGGCTTGGGTTCACGCGCGGTGCTGGAAGTGCGCTCGCGCGAAGTGCCGTTTATCCTGGAACACGGGCAGATCGTTGGCCGGCTGGTCTACGAGAAAATGTTGGCGCGTCCCGACCACCTTTACGGCAGCGGCATCGGCTCCAATTACCAGGCCCAGGGGCTCAAACTGTCGAAACATTTCCGCTGATGCGGGGTGCTTAGAACACTATTCTGCTTGTGCCGCGCGATCGTTGACGAGCCGCCCGGAGGCGGAAATTCTTGTGGTATTTCTTAGAGAAACCGGTTCCCCTGTTCGGAGTAACGCGGGGGCGAGGGCCGATAACGCAGGAGCGGCGCATCAAGCAGGCGATCTTCTTTAGTCTCGCTGCGCTGATTGCTGTTGCGATTGGGCGGCCAACCGGAGGCTTCGCGCAAGCCGGCTATGACCGGCCGGGCGGAGATTATACCAGCGCGCCGGTAGCGAACGGCGATCCGACGGTCTGCGCCGCCCGCTGCGAGCGCGACAAAGGCTGCCGCGCCTGGAGTTTCTCATATCCATCGACGTCCGGCGCCCCAGCGATGTGCTGGCTCAAGCGCGAAGTGGTGCCGGCCAGGCAATCGAGCTGCTGCGTATCGGGCGTGCGCGGCGCTGGCGTGATCGAGCCGCAAGCCGGGGCGGTCGAATATTCGATCGATCGCTTTGGCGGCGATTATCGGTGGTTTGAAACGCCGCCCGACGTTAAAGGCAAAGCCTGCGCCGAGGCCTGTCAGGGCGAGCAGCGCTGTCGGGCCTGGACCTATCGGCGGCCCGGCTACGGTGCCACTTCGGCGCGGTGCTTTCTAAAAGACGTGATCAAGCCGCCACGACGTCGGCCGTGCTGCATTTCCGGCGTGGTGCGGTAATGCCCGTAACGGTGCTCATAGTGAAGTCTGACTAGGGCCCTAGCCGGTGCCGCCCACGGTGATGCGGTCGATGCGCAGCGTCGGCTGGCCGACGCCGACCGGCACACCCTGGCCGTTCTTGCCGCAGGTGCCGATGCCGTTGTCCAGCCGCATATCGCTGCCGATCATCGAAATGCGGTGCAGGTCAGTCGGCCCATTGCCGATCAGCATGGCGCCCTTGATCGGCGCGCCGATCTTGCCGTTCTCGATGCGATAGGCCTCGGTGCATTGAAACACGTATTTGCCCGAGGTGATGTCGACCTGGCCGCCGCCGAAATAGGTGGCGTAGACCCCGTTCTTGACCGAGGCGACGATTTCGCCGGGCTCGTGGCTTCCCGCGAGCATGTAAGTGTTGGTCATGCGCGGCATCGGCACGTGGGCAAAGCTCTCGCGCCGGCCGTTGCCGGTCGGCTTCATGCCCATCAGCCGCGCATTCTGCCGGTCCTGCATATAGCCGACGAGAATGCCGTCCTCGATCAGCACAGTACGATTGCTGGGGGTGCCCTCGTCATCAATCGAGAGCGAGCCGCGGCGCGATGAAATGGTCCCGTCGTCGACCACGGTGACGCCCTTGGCGGCAACGCGTTGCCCCATCAGTCCGGCAAAGGCCGAGGTCTTTTTCCGGTTGAAATCGCCTTCCAGGCCATGGCCGATCGCCTCGTGCAGCATCACGCCGGGCCAGCCCGGGCCGAGCACGACGTCCATTTCGCCGGCGGGCGCGGGCACCGCTTCGAGATTGATCAGCGCCTGGCGCACTGCATTGTCCACTGCGCCTTGCCACGCAGCTTCCGCGATAAAGCGCTCATAGCCCTCGCGGCCGCCATAACCGTCACTGCCGGTTTCTTGGCGATTGCCATCGCCGACCACGACGGAAACGCTGACACGAACCATTGGCCTGATGTCGCGATAGGCTTCGCCGTCGGCGCGCAGGATTTCGACCGCCTGCCACGAAGCGGCGAGGCTCGCCGTCACCTGGCGCACGCGCAGGTCCTTGGCGCGCGCATAGGCGTCGATGGTCTGCAACAGTTGCGCCTTGGCTTCGAAAGAGGGGCTTTGTAACGGACTGTCTTCGCCGTAAAGCTTGACATTGCTGCGCGGCGGCGGCGCCGCGTAATGGCCGCAATAGCCGCCCTTGACCGCGCGTACCGCGTCGGCAGCGCGCTCAATCGCGCCTTCGGAAACGTCGGACGCATGGGCATAGCCGACCGCTTCGTCCTTGACCGCACGCAAGCCGAAGCCCTGCGAAGTGTCGTAGGTCGCCTGTTTGAGCCGGCCATTATCGAAGGCCAACGCTTCAGCCTGACGGTATTCGAGGAACAATTCGCCGTCGTCGGCGCCGTCGAGCCCGCGCGAAATGATTTTTGCGAGCCGCTGCCGGTCGAGCCCGGCCCGATCGACGAGCGAAATCGGAGTGTCGGTCATGCGATACCCTGCGAGTGTGCGTTTAATCCCTAGTCGCTCCTAGATATGCGCTTTGGCGCGCCCCGGCGAGGGGCCCTTAGAGCGGGATTCATTATGCGTCCCCTACCATTTTTGTTTACGCATGATCTTTTCCGACCTGCCTTCGCCCGCCGAAGCTCGAACGAAAGGACTCGCGACTGGCTAGGCTTCGCGCAGGCGGGAAACCGGTTCCCACTTTTCGGGATCATGCGCTAGTCGCGCTTGGCAATTCCGGCCTTTTCGATCACCGCGGACCATTTGCTTATGTCGGCTTTCATGCGCGCCGTCATTTCTTCCGGCGTGCTCCAGCGCATGGCCATGCCCATTTCCGCTGACCGCGTTTGAATGTCGGGCGATGGCATCACCTCTTTCATGGCTTGGTTGAGCGTTGCGATAATCCGCGCCGGGGTTGCCGCCGGAGCGGATAGTCCGTTCCAGCTCGTCACCTCGTAGTCCTTCAGCCCGCTTTCGATCACGGTCGGCACCTGCGGCAGATAGGCGGTTCGGCTTGGCCCGGCCGAAGCGAGCGCCACGAGCTTATTGTCGGCGAGCAAGCCGTGCACGGCGGCGTAGAATTCAAACGCCACATCGATGTCGCCGCGCAGGAGCGCGCCGGCCATGTCGGGCGACGTGCGGAACGGCACGATGGCGGCCTTGATCTCGGCAGTGTTGACGAAGAGTTCAGCAGCGAGGTTCTGCGTGCTGCCGGGATTGATCGTCCCGATATTCAGCTTGCCGGGATTGGCGCGCGCGGCCGCGATCACGTCCGTCACGGAACGCAGCGGCGAACCGGCCCGCGTCACAATGAGCAGGTCGAAAAAGGCAGCCGTGGAAATCGAGGCGAAATCCGTGAGCACATGGTACGGCAGCGATTTGAACAGCGCGGCCGCGATCGCAGTATTGTTGCCGGTCATCAACAGCGTATAGCCGTCCCCGGGAGCGGCCGCCGCGGTTTGCGCGGCCACGATGCCGCCGGCGCCAGGCCGGTTTTCGATGACGAATTGCTGTGCGAGCCGAGTCGACAGTTTGTCGCCAAGCATACGCATCGCGACGTCGGCAATGCCACCTGCGGCGTAGGGGACGATCAGGCTGACCGGGCGGTTGGGATAATCATTCTGCGCCAAGGTATTCTGCGCCAAGGCATTCTGCACCAAGGCCAAGCGAGGTGATGCAGCACCGGCCAAGGATCCGGTCAAGAATATCGTGGCAATCGCCGCGACGAAGCTTTCGGCTCGCATGATGCCTATCCCTGTTCGCGGCCCTTTCTGCTCGCTGGTTTTGCGATGGCTCGGATGAACGCGCTTCAATGACGGCTTGGTGGGACGGGTACTGGTTCTGATGAAAATTACGGCAGCTGGTCGTAGCCTTCGCCAAAACCTTTCAGGCTCATCGGAAAGCCGATTCCTTCCTCCGGCGTCTGAAAAATAATGAAAGTCGAGGTCTGACCGTTGCGCAATTGCTTGATCAGATTGTCGTCCATGACCACTTCGGCAACGCAGCCGCTCGGCAGGCAGCGCACGAAACCGGCACGGCCGACGTCCTGATTGTCGATCTTAAGCCCGAGGCCGGACGGCAATAAAACCCCGAGCGGCGCGACGACCCGCATCAGCCGGCTCTTCTGGTCCGAGGTTTTCAGGACGATCACAGTCAGCCCGATATTCGGGCGGTCCTCCGCCGTGACGCTCTGCATCAGCGCGCACTGTTCGCTCTGCGCACCCGGCGGCGTGTCGCAGCGAATCTGCCAGTCGCCATGCACCGATTTGACCGCGCCTTGCGCACTGGCGCGATCCGCCGGTGCCAGAATCGGCCCCAGCGCCAGTCCGATGAATACCGCAGCGCTCACGAGCCTGGCCGATGGCCGGATCCGCCCGCGGCTGTCACATTGCGTCATTATGAGTTCCCTCGATCCGCCGCAAAGCCGCCCCGGCAGGCTGGCTGGCGCGCATCACGCGGCGCGCTTTGGCCGCCGCGCCCTGCCTACAGCGTGAGCCCGCCCTGTCAAGGAATCAAAGTCAAGCCATTGTGGCCAGTCAAAGGTCAATTGAGGCTTGGTGGCGATCACCAATGAGCGGCGATTTGTCGGCGGTCGGGGCCATCCGCCGCCGCGGCCGCTGCGATGATGAGTGCATTGCAGCAGTCCCCGATTTGTGGTTTGGAGGAACCGGAATTCCCTTATCGCGGCGCGGCCCGCCCGGGACATCGCGCCGCGGGACAAGGCCCGCCAAACCGGTGGCGTTATCCGGTGGTGTCATGCCGTGGCGGCTGGCGCGAACTACAGGTTTTGCGCGCTGGTTAGTGTGACACGATCAGCAACACGGGAGCAGGACGAGGCATGAAGGCGTTGTCACGTTTGGCCGCGATCGCGGCAAGCGCAAGCGGTGTACTGGCGAGCGCCGGCGCCGCGTGGGCCGGTCTCGGCCAGCCGACACCATGGGAAATGGACCTGCAGGATTCGGCCTCGCCGGTCATGCAGGACGTCGCCAATTTTCATTTCTTCCTGCTCTGGGTCATTGCCGCGATCTCCGCTTTCGTGCTCGCGCTTCTTCTCATCTGCATCGTGCGCTTTAACGCGCGCGCCAATCCGGCGCCGACGCGCACGACCCACAACACGCCGATCGAGATTCTGTGGACCATCGTTCCGGTCATTATCCTGGCGGTGATCGCGGTGCCCTCGTTCCGGCTGTTGTTCGTCCAGCTCGAAGTGCCCAAACCGGACTTGACTGTGAAGGTCACCGGCAAACAATGGTTCTGGAGCTACAGCTATCCGGACAGCGGCAATTTCGAATTCGATTCGCTTATGGTGCAGGAGAAGGACCTCAAGCCGGATCAGCTACGGCTCCTCGCCGTCGACAACGAGATGGTGGTGCCGGTCAACAAAGTCGTGCACGTGCTGGTGACCGGCGCCGACGTGATTCACTCGTTCACAGTGCCGTCGTTCGGCATTCGCATGGACGCGATTCCGGGCCGCATCAACGAAACCTGGTTCAAGGCCACCAGCGAGGGCGTGTTCTACGGCCAATGCTCCGAGCTATGCGGCAAGGATCATGCCTTCATGCCGATTGCGGTGCGGGTCGTGAACGAGGGCGACTTCAATACCTGGCTCAGTAGCGCCAAGCAGAAATACGCGATCGACAACAACGCCGCGCCTAATACGCTTGCCGCGACCGCGGCGCCTGCGATCCGATGACGGTCGCAGCTACGGAGCGGTCGTAACGAAGGGACTGGCAATGGATACGATGGCACACGCCGCGCACGGCGATGAGGAAGCCCACGAAATCCCGCACGGGTGGCGGCGCTTTCTCTATTCGACCAACCACAAGGACATCGGCACGATGTACCTGGTGTTTGCGCTCATCGCCGGGCTGATCGGCGGCGCGCTCTCGATCGCCATCCGCGCCGAGCTGATGTATCCGGGCCTGCAAATCTTTCACGACACCCATACCTTCGACGTCTTCGTCACCGCGCACGGACTGATCATGATCTTCTTCATGGTCATGCCGGCGATGATCGGCGGCTTCGGCAACTGGATGGTGCCGTTGATGATCGGCGCGCCGGACATGGCGTTCCCACGCATGAACAATATTTCCTTCTGGCTGCTGCCGGCGTCGTTCGCGCTGTTGCTGATCTCGATGTTTGTCGAGGGCGAGCCCGGCACCAATGGCGCCGGGACCGGATGGACGATCTATGCGCCGCTATCGACCTATGGCCATCCCGGTCCGGCGATGGATTTCGTGATTCTGTCGATCCATCTCGCCGGCGCTTCCTCGATCCTCGGCGCGATCAACTTCATCACCACGATCTTCAATATGCGCGCTCCCGGCATGACGATGCACAAGATGCCGCTGTTCGTGTGGTCGATCCTGGTGACCGTGTTCCTGCTGTTGCTCGCATTGCCGGTGCTGGCCGGCGCGATCACGATGCTGTTGACCGACCGCAACTTCGGCACGACTTTCTTCACGCCCGACGGCGGCGGCGATCCGCTTCTGTTCCAGCACCTGTTCTGGTTCTTCGGCCACCCCGAAGTTTACATTCTCATCCTGCCCGGCTTCGGCATGGTCAGCCAGATCGTGGCGACGTTCTCACGCAAGCCGGTGTTCGGCTATCTCGGCATGGCCTATGCGATGGTCGCCATCGGCGGCATCGGCTTCGTGGTGTGGGCGCACCACATGTACAACGTCGGCATGTCGGCGAGCGTGCAGGCTTATTTCATTGCGGCGACGATGGTGATCGCGGTGCCCACGGGCGTGAAGATCTTCTCCTGGATCGCGACCATGTGGGGCGGCTCGATCGAGTTCAAGACGCCGATGCTGTGGGCGATCGGATTCATTTTCCTGTTCACTATCGGCGGCGTCACCGGCGTGGTGCTTGCCAATGCCGGCGTCGATCGCGTGCTGCACGGCACCTACTACGTCGTCGCGCACTTCCACTACGTGCTGTCGCTCGGCGCGGTGTTCGCGATTTTCGGCGGCTGGTACTACTGGTTCCCGAAGATGACGGGCTACATGTACAGCGAAGCAATCGGCAAAGCGCATTTCTGGTTCACCTTCATCGGCGTCAATCTGGTCTTCTTCCCGCAACATTTCCTCGGGCTTGCCGGCATGCCGCGCCGCTATGTCGACTATCCCGACGCGTTCGCCGGATGGAATCTCGTTTCCTCGATCGGCTCGTACATTTCCGGCTTCGGCGTACTGATATTCCTCTACGGCATGGTGCTGGCCTTCGTCCGCAAGGAGCGGGCCGCGGCCAATCCATGGGGCCCCGGCGCCACCACGCTGGAATGGACGCTGCCGTCGCCACCGCCGTTCCATCAATATGAAACGCTGCCGCTGATCCGATGAGCGTCACCGTCGCGCGCGCCGAACCGAGCGTCGCCGGGGTCGGCGATTACATCGAACTGATGAAGCCGCGAGTGATGTCGCTCGTGGTGTTCACCGCGCTGGTTGGGCTGGTGCTGGCGCCGGTGCATATGCATCCGGTGATGGCGTTTACGGCATTGCTGTGCATCGCGGTCGGCGCCGGCGCCGCAGGCGCGCTGAATATGTGGTACGACGCCGATATCGACGCGCGCATGGCGCGCACGGCGGCGCGGCCGATTCCGGCCGGGCGGCTCGCGCGTGGGGAGGCGTTGGCTTTCGGTCTGACGCTCGCCGGCTTCTCGGTGGTCGTGCTCGGGCTTCTGGTCAATGTTTTTGCCGCGCTGCTGCTGGCCTTGACCATCGCGTTCTATGTCGCTGTCTACACCATCTGGCTCAAACGCTGGACGCCGCAGAATATCGTCATCGGCGGCGCCGCCGGCGCACTGCCGCCAGTGATCGGGTGGGCGGCGGCAACCGGGGGCGTCGCCATCGAGCCGCTGGTTCTGTTCCTGATCGTCTTCTTGTGGACGCCGCCGCATTTCTGGGCACTGTCGCTTTATCGCGCCGACGATTACGCGCGCGCCGGCGTGCCGATGCTTCCGGTTGTGGCCGGCGCGACCGAAACGCGGCGGCAGATTCTCCGCTACACGCTGGTGCTGGCGCCGGTCGGCGTTGCGCCGTGGCTGCTCGGCTATGCCGGAGCGTTATACGGAATCGCCGCCGTGCTGGCCGGCGGCGCGATGATCGCGCTTGCCATTCGCGTTCGCGGCGAAGCGCGCGGCCACACCGCCAGCAAACAAATGTTCGGCTTCTCGATTTTGTATCTGTTCCTGTTGTTCGCCATGCTGCTGGTCGATCGCATGGCGGGAGGACTGTTCGCACCGCTGTGGGGCCATTTCCCGGCAGGAGCATGAGACGGCGATGAGCGAGCGAAACACCGAACCAAAGCCGGAGCCCGGCATCAGGCTGACCGAGCAGCAGCGGCGCGCCCGCCGCGCCCGCTCGATCGCGATTGCCATATCGCTCGGCGTGCTGGCGGTGCTGTTCTACATCGTGACGCTGGTGAAGGGGCCCGGCGTGCTGGAGCGGCCGCTATGACCCGGCGCCCGGCCCGCGATGCTGTCGTGGCCTTTGCCTGCGGCGGATTTGTTGCCGTGATGGTCGGCGTTTCCTTTGCCGCTGTGCCGCTGTACTCGTGGTTTTGCCGCACCACCGGGTTCGGCGGCACAACGCAGGTGGCAAAAACCGCGCCCGATCAAGTGTCCGGCCGCGTCGTCACGGTCCGCTTCGATTCCAACGTTGCGCCCGGCTTGCCATGGTCGTTCGAGCCGGAACGCAGGACAATCGACGTGCGGCTCGGCGAGGTCGTCACGGTCTATTATGCGGTCCGCAACGAATCCGCGCGGGTGACGACGGGCCAGGCCGGCTACAACGTGACGCCGCCGACGGTCGGCGCCTATTTTGAGAAGATCAACTGTTTCTGTTTCACCCAGCAGACACTGCAGCCGGGTGAGAAGCGCGACATGGCGGTGGTTTTTTACGTCGATGCCAAGCTCGGTAAAGATGCGGAACAGAGCACCGTAAACAACATCACGCTCTCCTACACCTTCTTTCCGGTGCGCGTTTCGGACCGGCCGGTGGCGGAGGGCGTCAATTCGGATAAATCCGGGCACATCTAGAGATCATTCAACCGTAACCAAGACAGCGCGGAAGCGAAGAGTTCGATCGCGCCAAGGTGGAGAAGACGATGGCGACTGCGCATGCCAAACCGCATCACGATTACCACCTGGTCAATCCCAGTCCGTGGCCGGCGGTCGGCGCGACCTCGGCCTTTCTGGCGGCCGTCGGCGCCATTCTGTGGATGCACCACATGGTCGCCTATGCGCCCTTGGTGCTGGGCGCCGGCGCGATTGGCATCGCCTATACCATGGTGGGCTGGTGGCGCGACGTCATCTACGAAGCCGAAGTGGAAGGCGATCACACCCGCGTAGTGCAGATCTCCCACCGCTACGGGATGATCCTGTTCATTGCTTCGGAGGTGATGTTTTTCGTCGCCTGGTTCTGGGCCTATTTCAACACCGCACTGTTCCCGGATGAATTCCGCGACGTCGCCCGCATCGCCTTTACCGGCGGTGTCTGGCCGCCTAAGGGCGTCGACACGTTCGATCCGTGGCACTTCCCGCTCTTGAACACGCTCATTCTGCTCACCTCGGGCACGACGGTAACCTGGGCGCACCACGCGCTCTTGGAAAACGATCGCAAGGGGCTGGTGTGGGGCTTGGCGCTCACCATCGCCTTGGGGCTGAGCTTCACCTGCGTGCAGGCGTGGGAATACATGCACGCGATGTTCCACTATTCGGGCAACATCTATGGCGCCACTTTCTTCATGGCGACCGGATTCCACGGCGCCCATGTGATCATCGGCTCGATCTTTCTCATCGTCTGCCTGTTCCGCGCCATAGCAGGACAGTTCAAGCCGACCCAGCATCTCGGATTTGAATTCGCGGCTTGGTACTGGCACTTCGTCGACGTCGTGTGGCTGTTTTTGTTCGCCTGCATTTATGTCTGGGGCGGCGGTCCGCAGGCGGGCTGAAAACGAAATCTAAAAATCTGGAGTGACCGAGACGATCACCACGCTCTCAGGCACCATCGCGGCGGGCCTGTCCTGTAGCTGTCCGCGCTGCGGCCAAGGCCGGTTGTTTGCCGGATTCTTGAAATTGCAGCCGCGCTGCGAGCGCTGCGGACTTGATTACGGTTTTGCCGATTCCGGCGATGGTCCGGCCGTGTTCATCATGTTCCTGGCCGGCGCAATCGTCGTCGGCGCCGCGCTGGTGACGGAGATTCTGTTTCAGCCTCCGTACTGGGTGCATGCGGCGCTATGGCTGCCGCTGATCGTGCTCGTCACGCTCGGCCCGTTGCGGCCGATGAAAGGCCTGATGATCGCGCTGCAATATCATCACAAAGCGGCCGAGAGCCGGTTCGGCCATGAACATGGCCAAGAACAGCACCCAGAACAGCACCCAGAACACGACCAAGAGCATCAAGGACCATGACGGCTGAGCCGCGCGCAGAAGCGGTGCCGCATCGGCCGGCAGCGCGCAATCGTACATGGCGAAGCCTGTTGCTGCCTGCGCTGTTGGCCTTCGCGGCACTTATTGCGCTCGGCACTTGGCAGGTCGAGCGCAAAGCCTGGAAAGAAGCGCTGATCGCCTCATTGACCGAACGCCTCGCGGCGCCGCCGCAAGCGCTGCCGCCCGCCAAGGATTGGGCAAAGCTCGATCGCGCCGGTGACGAATACCGCCGGGTCAAATTCACGGCGAGCTTCGACAACGCGCGTGAAGCGCTGGTCTTTGCCGCGGCGAGCGCTTTCCGGCCGGATGTCACGAGCCCAGGCTATTGGGTATTCACGCCGGCGCGGCTCGCTGATGGCAGCATCGTCGTTGTCAATCGCGGCTTCGTCCCGGACGCGCGCCGCGATCCAAAATCGCGGCCCCAAGGCCAAATCGCCGAAGCGATCGAGATCCCCGGCGCGCTACGCTGGCCGGACGAGCGGCACTGGTTCACCCCGGCGGACGACGTTTCGCATAATCTCTGGTTCACGCGCGACCCGGCCGCGATTGCAGCGGCCAAGGGTTTGGACAAGGGTCTGGATCCAAGAACGGGTGCCGTAGCGCCGTTTTATGTCGAACAGGAAGCTCCGACACCGCCTGGAGGTTTGCCGCAACCCGGAAAGCTCGTGGTCGCCTTGCCGGACAACCATCTGCAATATGCGCTGACCTGGTATGGGTTGGCTGCGGTCTTGGCGGCTGTATTCGGCTTCTGGGCGGCCTCATCCGGCCGCCGCACCGTTCCCGCTGATCGCCCGTAGAAGCCTCTCGGTTGCGTCAAAACCGCATCCCGAGGCCCGGCCGGCCCGGTGTCTTGCCGGTACTTTTGCCGGTGCCTTTGCCGGTGCCTTGCCTTGCTTGTGAAGCCTTTCGATTTGCTATTAGTGTGACCCGCGTTCCAGCGCGGCGACGCGGCGGCCACATCGTTTGGCCGGGCAGATAAGCCTGCCATATCAGTTACTTAGAAATTTCTAGCCGGCGTCCAACGGCGGCGGAAAGGTAAAGTGCAATATATCTCGACCAGAGGCGAGGCGCCCTCGCTCGGCTTTGCCGAAGCTATGCTCGCCGGGCTTGCCCCCGACGGCGGACTTTATGTGCCGGACGCTTGGCCGCGCCTCGATGCCGCGGCGATCGCGGCTTTCGCCGGCCGCTCGTATGCCGAGGTTGCGGTCGACATTATCAGGCCTTTTACCGACAACGCGGTTGCGCCCGGCGATCTCGCGCGGCTTGCCCGCGAGGCTTATGGCAATTTTCGTCATCCGGCTGTGGCGCCGCTCAGCCAGCTCGGCGTCAACACGTTTCTGCTTGAACTTTTCCATGGCCCGACGCTCGCCTTCAAAGATCTGGCGATGCAGCTCCTGGCGCGGCTGCTGGATCACGCGCTGGCCGCGCGCGGCGAACGGCGCACCGTCGTCGTGGCTACCTCCGGCGACACCGGCGGCGCAGCTGTGGAAGCGTTTCGCGATCGCCGGCAGGTCGACCTCGTCGTGCTGTTCCCGCACGGCCGCATTTCCGACGTGCAGCGCCGCATGATGACGACCAGCGGCGCTGACAATGTCAGTGCCGTTGCGATCGAGGGCACGTTCGACGATTGCCAGGCGATCGTGAAGGGGATGTTCGGCCATCACGGCTTTCGCGAGCAGGCCCGGCTCTCCGGCGTCAATTCGATCAATTGGGCGAGGATTGTGGCCCAGGTGGTCTATTATTTCACCGCCGCGGTCGCGCTCGACGCCCCATCGCGCAAATTCGCCTTCGCGGTTCCCACCGGCAATTTCGGCGACGTCTATGCCGGCTATGTGGCCGCGCGCATGGGCCTGCCGATCGATCGTTTGATCGTGGCGACAAACGTCAACGATATTTTGGCGCGCACGCTCGCGACCGGGACCTATGAGCCGCGTGCGGTCGTGCCGACGACCTCGCCGTCGATGGACATACAGGTTGCGTCGAATTTCGAACGCCTCGTGTTCGAGGCGTATGACCGCGAGCCTGCCGCCGTGCGCGCGGCGATGGGTTCGCTGGCGCAGTCGCGGCGGTTCACGCTGTCCTCGCGCGCTCTGTCGTCGATTCGCAGCCTGTTCACCGCGGACCGCGCCGACGAGGATGAAGTCGCCGCTACGATCCGCACCGTCAAACGCGAGACCGGCAATTGCATCGACCCGCATACCGCGGTTGCGGTCGCCGTGGCGGAGAAGGAATCGCGCGACCCGGCGGTGCCGATGATCGTGCTGTCGACCGCGCATGCGGCGAAATTTCCCGATGCGGTGGAGGCAGCCTGCGGTGTTCGCCCGGCTCTTCCCGATTGGCTGGCGCATATCAATGAGCGGCCCGAGCGTGTCACGGCGCTGCCGGCCGATCAATCGGCGGTCGAGCGGTTCATTTTGGCGACAAGCCGGGCCGCCCAGGAAGGAGCGGCGGCATGAGTGTCGAGGTGACCACGCTCAAGTCCGGCCTCAATGTGGTGACCGACGCGATGGCGCATCTCGAGACCGCCTCGCTTGGGGTCTGGGTGGCATCCGGCAGCCGCGACGAGCGCCACGACGAGCACGGCATTTCCCACTTCCTCGAACACATGGCTTTCAAAGGCACGCGCCGGCGCAGCGCGCGGCAGATTGCTGAGGAAATCGAGGCCGTAGGCGGCGATCTCAACGCCGCGACCGGCGCCGAAAGCACGGCCTACTACGCTCGCGTGCTCAAATCCGATGTGCCGTTGGCGCTCGACGTGCTCGCCGATATCCTCTCGGCCCCGTCCTTTGATCACGAGGAGCTGCTGCGGGAACAGAATGTAATCATTCAGGAGATCGGCGCCGTCGCGGACACGCCCGACGATCTCATTTTCGAGCACCTGCAGTCGGTCGCTTTTCCCAATCAGTCGCTCGGCCGCTCCATCCTGGGCACGCCGAAGACGGTGCGGTCGTTCGACGGTGGCAAGCTGCGCACTTATCTCGCCAGAAATTATCGCGCCCCGGATATCGTGGTCGCGGCCGCGGGCGCGGTCGAGCATCGCGCCGTGGTCGCCGAGGTCGAGAAACACTTTGGCAGCTTCAATGGGCCGGCCGGTCCGCTGCCGGAGCCGGCAAATTTCGGCGGCGGCACTCACGTCGAGAAGCGCGAACTCGAGCAGGTGCACATCGCGCTGGCGCTGCCGGGCGTCTCGATTGTCGATCCGTCGCTCTACAGCCTCCAGGTGTTCACGAATATTCTCGGCGGCGGCATGTCATCGCGGCTGTTCCAGGAAGCGCGCGAGCGGCGCGGCCTGTGTTATTCGATCTACACGTTCCACGTACCGTATTCCGATGTCGGCATGTTCGGTCTCTATGCCGGCACCGACGCCGCCGACACTTCGGAATTGATGCGGCTGATCGTCGACGAGATCGCCACCACCGCCGAGACCATTTCCGAACCGGAAGTGGCGCGCGCCAAAGCGCAGATGAAAGCCGGCCTGCTGATGGCGCTGGAAAGCTCGGGCGCGCGTATTGAGCAATTGGCCCGGCAGATGATCACCCGCGGCCGTCCCATACCGCTCGACGAGCTGGTGGCAAGGGTCGACGCGGTCACCGTCGAAAGCGCGCGGGCGGCCGGCCGAGCGCTCATTGCGCGCGGCAAACTTGCCACCGCCGTTCTGGGCCTTGGTTCCGGACTTGAAAGCGCGGCGGCGATTGCGGAGACTCTGACACGCCGCGCCGCTGCATGAAGAGTCCGGCCGAACCAGCCAATGGCTTTCTTCCGCACCATCAATTTTTCTGAGCCGCTGCCGAGCATCGAAGGCGACGGCATCATGCTGCGTACGCCCCAGATAACCGACTTCGAAGGATGGGCGGCGCTGCGGGAGACGAGCCGCGATTTTCTCACGCCCTGGGAGCCGACTTGGCCGGTCGACGATCTCACGCGCGCGGCGTTTCGCCGTCGGATAAAACGCTACGCCGAGGATTTGCGCAGCGACCAGGGCTACGCTTTTCTCATCGCCCGCGATTCCGATGGTGCACTGGTCGGCGGGCTGACCCTGGCCAATATCCGGCGCGGCGTCGCCCAGGCCGGCAGTCTCGGCTACTGGACCGGCTTGCCGTTCGTGCGCCAGGGCTACATGACGGCGGCGGTGCGCGCGGTGATTCCGTTTGCTTTTGCCAGCCTGCGGCTGCACCGTCTCGAAGCCGCCTGCATCCCCAGCAATAGCGGATCGATCAAGCTTCTAGAGAAGACCGGTTTCGTGCGGGAGGGCTATGCCCGCGAATATCTGTGTATCAACGGCATCTGGCAGGATCATCTCCTCTACGCGCATGTGAACGACGGTTCCGATTACGGCAGAGCGTGACCGTTTGCGCCTTTAACCAAGCTGCATAACGCCTTGGGAAAGCCGTCATGAGTTTGCTATAGCAATCGGGGATCGCGAATTGGCGATGACGCGGGTAACAAAACGCGTATTTTCTCGGTCGGGCTGGCGCCATCGGTCGCCGGCCGGGGCTGTGCTCGCATTGGTGTTGCTCGCCGGATGCAGTGGCGGCGACGCCGGCGCGCCGGCGACGACCGCGTCGACCGGCTCGGCGCCACCGGCTCCCGCATCGACTGGCGCAGCCCCGCCGCCGGCGCCTGCAGCGCCGAGCACACCGTCCTTGAAGGACAAGATCGCAAACTTCTTCTCCGGCGCCACGCAGAAAGAGCCGCAGCCGGTCACCAACGCACAGCCGGAGGTCGAATGTCCTCTCCTAGACATCCGCCAAGGCGCCTCCACGCTCACATTTCCACCGCCGCCGCCCGACGGCAGCAATGAAGCGATGGCGCTGAAGTACCAGGGCATGTTTGTGCGTGCCGCCCGCGACTGCGCAGTCGTCAACGGCCAGATGGTGATGCGCGTCGGGGTGCAGGGCCGCATTATCGTCGGCCCTGCCGGCGGCGCCGGTCAGATCGATGTGCCGCTGCGCATCGCCGTCGTCAGCGCGCCGATTACCGCACCGAAAACGGTCGTCACCAGGCTGATCCGTATTCCCGTGACGATCGGCGCCAACGTTCCCAATGTCGATTTCACCCATATCGAGGAGGGATTGAGCTTCCCGATGCCGTCAAACTCGTCCGATCCCTATCTCGTCTATATCGGCTTCGATCCGTTCGGCGCCGCGGCGGCGGATCAGGCGAAAAAGCCCGCGCCGGCCAAGAAGCCAAAGCCGACCGCGAAACCAAACCCCAATGCGCCGACGGGGTGAGTTCTCTAGGCAAAACTGCAATCCGTCATCCTGAGGTGCGAACGAAGTGAGCCTCGAAGGATGAACGACCAGCCGAAATCGGGCGTCCGATTTCGGATTATAATTCTCCAAGTCGGCACAGCCGACTTGGCTGCCGTCGCCCTTCGAGGGCCGCGGAGCCTGTCATCGGGCCGGCCACTTCAGGCCGGGCCCGTTGGCGGCCACCTCAGGGTGACGGAAATCGGACCTCAGGTTCGGTCAATTGAATTTCTGCCGGATCTCGGCGATGCCGCGCGCGAGCAGATCCTCGGCGATCTTACCCTTGGCCGCCGTCGCGATGATTTTCTCCGCAGCCGCCACCGCGGCATCGGCCGCAGCAGACCGCACATCGGCGACGGCCTGCGCTTCGGCCTGGGCGATTTTGGTCTCGGCCATCTTGGTGCGCCGGGCGACGAAATCTTCCGCTCTTGATTTCGCTTCCGCCGCCAGTCGTTCGGCCTCGGCCTTCGCTCCGGCGATTATCGCTTGCGCCTCGCTTTCGGCCTCGCGCGCCTTGCGCTCGAACTCGCCGAGCAGCGCCTGCGCCTCTTCGCGCAAGCGGCGCGCCTGTTCCAGCTCCGATTTGATGCGCGCCTGACGGCGGTCGATGGCGTCGATCAGCTTACGATGGGCGCCGAGATAAGCGAGCAGCCCGAGGAAGCAGAGAAAGCCGAGCGCCACCCAATTTTCGGTTTCGAGCATGGCCGTCTCTTCAATGTTTGCCGGTGTCGCCGAGCGCGGCGGCGATGTCCTCGTCGCGCGGCCGCTGGCCGATCAGGAGCTCGACGATGGCCGAAGCGGTCTCAGCGGCGATCGACTTTACATTGCTCATTGCCGCGCCGCGGCTTTTTGCGATCGATTGCTCGGCGGCGGTTATCTGGTCGTGGAGTTGTGCCTCGAGCCGCTTATGCAGAGCCTCGGTTTCGCGGGCCTGCTGCTCGCGCGTGGCACCGGCAATGGCCTGGGCGCGGCCCCTGGCGTCCGCAAGCGCCTTTTCGTAAGCCGCTTGCGCGGCATTCGATCGCTCTTTCAACTGCTCCGCCGCCGCAAGATCGTCGCTGATGACTTTGCTGCGTGCCGCCATGATGCCGCCGATGCGGGGCAGCGCAATTCTCGACATCAGCACGTAGAGTAGAATGAAGCTGATCGCCAGCCAGACGAGCTGTGACGGAAAGTGCTCAGATTCGAACGGCGGGAACTTGGCATGTCCCGCGGGAGCTTCGGTATGGGCGGTCGTTTCGGCCATATAAATTCCTGCCTCGGAACTTGGCAGTTCGATTTTTCCGCGGACTTATAGCCCGAACAGCAATAAGAGCGCGATCAACAGTGAGAAGATGCCGAGCGCTTCGGTGATGGCGAAGCCGAAAATCAGGTTGCCGAACTGGCCCTGCGCCGCCGACGGATTGCGCAGCGCCGCCGCAAGATAGTTGCCGAAAATGATGCCCACGCCGACACCGGCGCCGCCCATCCCGATACAGGCAATACCGGCCCCAATATATTTCGCGGCGGTCGGATCCATGAGAACACTCCTTCTTTAGGTTGTAATGATTGGCCGTCAGTGGCCCGGGTGAATTGCATCATTCAGATAGATGCAAGTGAGAATGGCGAACACATACGCCTGCAAGAACGCCACCAGAAGCTCGAGCGCGGTCAGCAGCACGACCATGATGAACGGCAGGGTCGCGCCGAGTAGGCCGAGTATGCCGGCGCTGCCCAACATAATAACAAAGCCGGCAAAAACCTGGAGCGTGATATGGCCGGCGAGCATGTTGGCAAACAATCGGACGCTGTGCGAGACCGGGCGAGACAGAAACGACAGCACCTCGATGGCGACGATTGCCGGAAGAATGAGTTTTGGCACGCCCTTCGGCACGAACAAGTTCAAGAAACGCAGACCGTTTTTCCAGAAGCCGTAGCCGACGACGATGAAGAACACGAGCAACGCCAAGGTCACGGTAATGATCAATTGGCTCGTGACCGTGAACGAATAAGGGATGAGCCCGATCAGATTGGCGAACAAAACAAACACGAACAGCGTGAACACGAAGGGGAAAAATCTCATCCCTTCGGTTCCGGCCGAACTGCGCACGGTATTGGCGACGAATTCGTAGCAAATCTCGGCGATCGATTGCAGCCGACCCGGCACCACCGCGCGGCGCGTCGTGGTGCCGATCAGCAGCGCGGACGCCAAACCGATGATGATGAACATGTACAGGGCTGAATTGGTGAAACTGATTTGATGGCTGCCCAAATTGAAGAGCGGCCAGAAATTCTTGATCTCGAATTGGTGGATCGGGTCGACCTGCATAGTCCCTTCGCCGATTGCGCACTGGCAGCTTGCGCTGCGCGCCTTACCTGTCCGGGCCTGGCTGGGTGCCTTCATCGAGCGCGGGGCCGGCGATGAGGCCCGCGGAGCGCATCACGTTGAGCACGCCCGCGGCGAAGCCGAGCAAGAGAAATACGATGAGCCCCCAGGGCGAGACGCCGAGCCAGTGGTCGAGCAGCCAGCCGATGCCGGCACCGACCAGAACGCCTGCAACGAGTTCGCTGGAGAGGCGGAAACCTCTGGCGTAGCCTGATGCAGTCGCTGCCCGCTGCGCACCAGAACTGTCCGAAGGGTGACCGGCGGCATCGCGGGCTTGATCGCGTGCTTGGCCGAGTCCTTCGTTGAGCCGCTGGAGTCTCGCGGAGAGAGCGGCTTCGCTGGTTTGCTGCTTGCCCCGGTCGCTGTTTTTGCGCGCGTCGCTCATGCTCCCGACACTCGCGGCTTGCAGCGATCGCGGCCCACGCGCACCTTAAAGCCGCGCGGACCATACTGACTGGGTTCCGGCAAGTCAAGAAAACGCCGACCTCGACTACGCCGTTGATTTAGCAGGAGATAGTGCATGCGCGCGCGGTTCTTTTTGGCTCCCTTTGTGCACCGCAAAGTGCGGTCAGATGGCAAGCCGGCCGTGCCAGGCGGGCTGTGCGCCCTTAATATTGGAATCTTGACGCGCTCTCGCGAGAGGATTTGGTCATGAAGCAAATCGGCATGGCGATCGCCGTCGCGGCGGCAGTTCTGATTGGGCCGGCAGTTCTGATTGGACCAGCTTTGGCCGACGAACCGACACCGGATACCGAAGGCGGGCGCTATGTCTTCAGCCGGCAGGCGAACGGCTTTTTGCGGCTGGATACGCAATCGGGAGCAGTGTCGCTGTGCAGCGAACAGCCGGTCGGCTGGGCCTGCCAAGTGGCGCCGGAAGATCGCGCCGTGTTCGAGGGCGAGATCGCTCGATTGCAGAACGAGAACGCAGCGCTCAAGCGAACTCTACTGGCGCACGGCCTGTCGCTGCCGCCGGGCGTGGCGCCAGATGCTTCGACCGCGCAAAATGACTCGACGCTGCGTCTGCCGGGCGACGCCGATATCGATCGGGCAATCGCTTTTGTCGGTCACGTCTGGCAGCGTTTTATCGATGCCATCGCCCGCGCCCAAAAGCAGGTCTTCAACAAGAGCTGAGCGATCTTGAGCAAGCTTTCCGCCATTCGCAGCACGAAAGCCGACAGCATTGCCACTGCTCGTTTGTCAGTGGAAACGTCCGGCGAAGGTTTTTTCGAAATAACAGCGGAGGTGACGCGTTTTCTCAAACAGATCGGCGCACGCGACGGCGCGGTTCTGATCTATTTGCGGCACACCTCGGCCTCCCTCGTCGTCCAGGAGAACGCCGACCCCGACGTCCGCACCGATCTGGTCACGGCTCTCCGCCGGCTGGCGCCGGCCAATGCCGGCTGGGTGCACGACGTCGAAGGGCCGGACGACATGCCGGCCCATGTCAAATCCATGCTCAACGGCGTGTCCTTGCAGATGCCGGTCAGCGACGGCGATCTGGCGCTCGGCACCTGGCAGGGCATTTATGTCGCCGAGCATCGCACGACCCCGCATCGGCGTGAGGTGGTCCTGCAATTCTGCGGGTCCTGCGCCAACAGTGACAGGGCAGGCGATTGAGCGAGACGCAATCTTACCGTGTTTTGATCGCGGATGATCATCCGCTGTTTCGCGGCGCGCTGCGCGAAGCGGTCAACGGTCTGTTCGATCGCGTCGAGGTCGCCGAAGCGGGCACGTTTGAGCAGGTGGTGGAGCGGCTCGAAACCGGCGGCGAGGTGGATTTGATCCTGCTCGACCTGCAAATGCCCGGCGTGCGCGGCTTTTCCGGATTGATGTATTTGCGTGCGCAATATCCGAGCCTGCCGGTCGCGATCGTATCCGCCAATGACGATCCCGTCGTGATTCGCCATAGCATGGAATTCGGCGCCGCGGGTTTTTTGCCAAAAACGCTCGGCGTCGAGGCGCTGCGCGCCGCCGTCGCACGCGTGCTGGCGGGCGAAATGTGGACGCCGCCCGATGTCGAGCTTGCCGGCGCGGCGGATGCCGAGACGGCGGCGCTGATCAGGCGGCTGGCAACGCTGACGCCGCAGCAGGTGCGCGTGCTGATGATGCTCTCCGGCGGGCTCCTTAATAAGCAGATCGCCTATGAGCTCAGCGTGTCGGAGGCGACCGTCAAAGCCCATGTCTCCGCCATATTGCAAAAGCTCGGCGTCGACAGCCGCACGCAAGCCGTGATCGCCGCCGGCAAGATCGAGACCGGGCAATGGCCGCTGAAGTAACAGCCGCGAATCGAAGCTGCCGCCGGTTAGTGGGGGTGATGCAAACTCACGCCACGGCCGCTTCACCGCGGCCCGATCCGCCGACGTAAGCGCGCGGCTGAATTTTTCCCTTGATCTGGGTCCGATGCATGACCCGGCGTGAGGCATTATCGAACGGGTCGCGGCGGTGCATGGTCGATCGATTGTCCCAGACCACGAGGTCGCCGACACGCCAGCGGTGTTGGTAGGTGAATTCCGGCGAGTCGACGAACTGCCACAGCTCATCGAGCAGCGCGTCTGATTCCGCCCGCGGCAAACCTTCGACATAGGAATTACGCCGCCGGCCGAGATAGAGCGCCGCTTCACCGGTGGCGGGATGGGCGCAGACAGCCGGGTGCCACGCGCCAGGCGCTTTATGCGGATCGTCGGTCGGCGTCACGCCTTGGCGCACATAGCCGCCGCTGTTGAACGTGCCGTCGTGTTTGATGCGGCGCGTCCCCAGCTTCGCCTTCAACGACGCCGGTAAGGCCCGCCACACCGCCTGCATGCCGCAGAAAAAAGTATTGCCGCCGGCCGGCGGAATTTCGAGCGCATAGAGCATGGACGCATCCGGCGGCAGTTCCAGATAGCTCATGTCGGTGTGCCAGACGGCTTCGCCGGCGCCGAGCGCGCCGATCGGCAGGCCTTTGTCGTCGAGCACGTTAGAGACCACGTAAATGTCCGGATATCCCGGCGGACTCTGCCGGCCGCGCTCCTGATTTGGCGGCGGATCGAGATCCCCGAAGCGCCGGCTGAAAGCGAGAAGGTCGTCGTCGCTGAGTTTCTGCCCGCGAAACAGCAGCACCGAATGGCGGTGCCAGGCTGCTTCGATTTGCGCAAATTCCGCCGCGCTCAAAGCGGTGAGATCGACATTTCCTATTTCCACGCCGACCGCCGGCGTCAGCGGCGTTAGGGTCATCGACATCAATCACTCTCCAATCGAAGACTTCGGCATCGACACGACATGGTCGGGAAATCATAAGCCAAAGCGTCTCGTCTTCCCAGCGGCGCTGGACCTTATGGAAGCACACCGGTAATTTCTCTCAATCTGCTGGGGCAACGGCGAGATTGGGGAACCGGCCGCGATGCGACGGCGTGATCTCTTGACGCTCGGATCGGCGGCGCTCGCAGTCCGCGGATTGGTGGCCGCTACTGCCCGCGCGGCATCGAACTATCCCGAGCGGCCGGTCCGTTTGATCATCCCGTTTCCGCCGGGCGGCGGATTCGATGCCATCGGACGCCCGTGGGCGGACCGGATTAAGCCGCTGCTTGGCACCATCGTGGTGGAAAACCAGGGCGGTGGCGGGAGTTCGCTCGGTGCCGCCACGGTCGCGCATTCAAGTCCCGACGGCTACACGCTTCTGCTTGGTGGATCGAGCACGCACGTCACCGAGGCGATTTTGAAAACGCGGCCGCTATACGATCCGATCAAGGATCTCGAACCGATATCCAACATTGCCGTCTCGCCGTTCGCGCTCGCGGTGCATCCTTCCATTCCGGCCACGACGCTTGCGGAGTTCATCGATTACGACAAAGCCAATCGCGGCAAGCTGTCCTATGGGCACGCCGGCGTTGGTTCGCTCAATCATCTGACCGGCGAATTATTCAAGTCGCTCGCCGGACTTTCCGATCTTCTGCAGGTGCCGTATCGCGGGTCGGGACCGGCCATCGCCGATGCGCTGGCCGGGCATGTGTCCATGGTGACTCCCGCCGTGACCGGGCAAATGATTGAGTTTCACCGCACCGGCAGGCTGCGCATTCTCGCTGTCACCAGTCCGAAGCGCCTGACTGCCGCGAGCGACCTGCCGGCGGCTGCAGAGTCGCTGCCGGACATGATTTCGCAACAGCTTATCGGTTTATTTGCGCCCGCAGGCACAGCGAAGGCGATCATCGATCAGATCGCGCAAGCGAATCATGCCCTGCTCGCCGAGTCCGATTACCAAAAGATGCTGGTGGAGACCGGATTTGAGCCGGACGTCAATTCGTCGCCGGAAATATTCCGGCGGCGCATCGAAGCGGAAATCGCGAAATGGACGCCGATTGTGCAGGCGCTCGGCATCAAGATTGACTAGGGCGTGTACTCACAAATTCGCCATGTCCGCTTTGGCTCCGAAAGCAGACATCATTCGGCATCGTGATAATTTCCGCTTTGTGCCAGAAGCGGACATTCGTCATGTCGGCGGTGTGCCCATAAAATCGCGTTTTCCGATCTCTACCCCGCACTGGCGAATGATGTCGTAAGCTGTCGCGGCGTGGAAGTAGAAGTTGGGCAGGCTGTTGCCAAGCAGGAGGCTCTGGCCCGTGAACTGCCGTGTCTGCCCGCTTGAGAAGGTGATGCTGATGTCCTTAGTCTCAGTGCCGTCGATTTCGCTTTGCTTGATGCTCTTGAGGTAATCGATAGTCTTGGCGATCCGGTCTTTCAGTTGAGCAATCGTGGTCTCGTCGTTGGCAAATTTCAAAAGCTCTTTGCCGGATAAACGCCCTGCCGCATTCGCGGCGTGATCGGTAGCCGCCCTTATTTGCCGTACCAAATTGAACATGTCGGGCGATAGCCGCATGTTCAACAGATCAGTCTCATTCACTTTACGTGCGGCGGCCCAGGCAGCCGCCTTGTCGAGAACGGTATTGAGGCCATTTAGGTGTCGAATGAAGACTGGAATAGAAACGGTGTATATGGAAACAGGCACTATAAGCATCCTTCTCCAATTGCAATCTAAGGCGTCAGGCCGGAGCCTAACGGCGGTGGGCTCCGATGATGAAAGCAGCCATGGTGGCCGGGACGTCGCCAACCACACGCCACCGGTGGCGAGTTCCGGTCTGCACCAGGACATCGCCGGGCGACAGCATCAACTCCGCGCCGTCGTCAAGCTCTACTACTATGTTACCGGAGAGAAGGATCCCGAAATCCGTCGAGTCGGTCCTGTGCATGCCGGGTTTGTCGCCGTTCTCTACGTGCATCCCGGGAGTGGCTTCTGGTGCAACCACGTCGAACTCCGGCGAGTACGTCGCTACGATGAAGCGGACGCCGCCTACGGGTGGAAATATACCGGGCGCCGCCGGATTGTTCCCCGCGTTCGGGTAGGTTGCGGGCTCATCGGCACTCCAGAGGACAGCGAGCTCCCCTAGGCCAGAGATGGGCATCCCATCAATCTGCTCGTCTCTCGCAATAACAGCCCGACCCTTGGCGTCGTGGCCCGTGACTACCTTACGTACCTGCATTTTCTGTCTCCTTCTCGTCCGGCTTGTTCATGATCACGTTTTGGGGAGGTTGTCTCGTGACGGTCTGCCGCCCCTTAACTCACTCCGGTGCGGCGAGGGGGCCGGAGTTGGTTAACGTTCGCTCGAAGCTCGTGGCGCCCCGCATCCAGTATTTCGTCCGACAACCCCGCGTCTCCGACCGCCCGTGACAGCATCAGCGCTCCGATCAGTTCGGACAGCGCCGCAATCGCCTTGCGCCGGCGCGCAGCCTTAGTCCGGCCGCCAACGAGTCCGCTTAGAATGTCGATCAGCGGCTCCAGTCCCTCCGCAAAGGCCTCGCGCACCGGTTTGCCGCAGCGCGCCGCGTCACCGCTGAGCGCGGCGAAGGCGCAGCCGTGGCCTGGATCATCGCGATGGCGGGGCGAAAGGTAGCGCGTCAGCAGCGTCGGAAAAGCATCGCCGCCGGACTCGGCTACCACCTTCCTCCAGTTCTGTTCCGTGCGCTGCATGGAGCGCCGGCTTGCCTGCGCAATCAGATCGTCCTTGGAGGCAAAATGACCATAGAACCCGCCATGCGTCAGGTCGGCCGCCTCCATGATGTCGGCGACGCCGATGCCGGAGAAACCCTTGCTGCGGAACAATTCGCCCGCAGTTTCGATGATGCGCTCGCGGTTTGCGGCGGCTTGTTCACGGGTCACTCTCATGACGCACCTCAGCTATGCAGCCCAAGGGGACCGCTTGACAATTTATATGACGACCGACATCAATAATCAAGTATGATGATGGGTATCATTTAACCGCCAGCAGGCCCCAAATTCCGGCAAGGACCGCGTCAGTCATGGCTTCCTCGCAAATTGCCGCAGCATTCGCCCGTCGCAACATCCATTACGGATGGATGGTAGTAGCGGTCACGTTTCTCACCCTGTTAGTGACCGCGGCGGCCATGGGCATGCCCGGCGTGTTGATTGTGCCGCTCGAGAAAGAATTCGGCTGGGACAACGCGCA
This sequence comes from Xanthobacteraceae bacterium, assembly GCA_035703785.1. Lineage (GTDB taxonomy): Bacteria > Pseudomonadota > Alphaproteobacteria > Rhizobiales > Xanthobacteraceae > BOG-931. The sequence continues at coordinate 13,528 of DASSXN010000059.1, read as the reverse complement.
GATTTCTTCGGCGCTGGCGATCCGCATTATGCTGTTCGGATTGTTTGGTCCGTTCGCCGCGGCCTTCATGAACCGCTTTGGCGTCCACCGCGTCATTATGTTCGCAATGGCGCTGATCGCGGGCGGGCTGCTTGCGTCATTGGCGATGACGCAAGTGTGGCAGCTCATCCTGTTGTGGGGCATCGTGGTCGGCGTCGGGACCGGGCTGACCGCGATGGTTTTGGCAGCGACGGTGGCGACCCGCTGGTTTAACCATCGCCGCGGCGTCGTCATCGGTATGCTGGCGGCGAGCAATGCGACCGGTCAGCTCATATTTCTGCCTTTGATCGCCGAACTCACCACCCGCTTGGGCTGGCGCGCGGCGCTTATTTTCGTCGCCAGCATGTTGGCCTTTGTCGCGCTTGTCGCGTCGCTATTGATGCACGACCGGCCGAGCGACCTCAATCTGCCGCTCTATGGCGACAGCAAGATCACGCCGCGGCCGGCCGAAGGGGTCGGCCTCGTCTCCTTGTTGATGGCGCCCCTCAAAGTGCTCAAGGACGCGGCGCGCGTGCCGATCTTCTGGGTGCTGTTCGGCACGTTCTTCGTCTGCGGTTGCAGCACTAATGGACTGATCCAGACCCATTTCATCACGCTATGCCACGACTATGGCTTGGCGGCGGTGACCGCGGCGAGCGTGCTGGCGATGATGGGTTTCTTCGATTTCTTCGGCACGATCGGTTCGGGCTGGCTGTCCGACCGCTTCGACAATCGCTGGCTGTTGTTCTGGTATTACGGGCTGCGCGGCCTTTCGCTTATCTACCTGCCCTTCACCGATTTCACGTTCTACGGCCTTTCACTGTTCGCCGTGTTCTACGGTCTCGATTGGATCGCCACCATACCGCCGACCGTCAAACTGACGGCCGACCGCTTCGGCCCGGAGAAGGCCGGCATGGTGTTCGGGTGGGTGTTCGCCGGCCACCAGATCGGTGCTGCCAGTGCGGCGTTCGGCGCCGGTCTGGTACGTACGGAATATTCGACTTATCTCCCGGCCTTCTTCGTCGCCGGTGCGCTCTGCCTCATCGCGGCGGCACTTGTTCTGACGGTGCGAAAGCCGTCGGCGCGGGGAATAGGCACGGCCGTGCCGGCGCGCGCCTGAAATTATTTGCGCTTCGGAAGGGTATCTCACTGGCCAAGATCATCCTATGCCGCTCGCCAAAATCCATGTTGTCGAAGGCCGTTACGATGAGACCCGGATCGCTAAAGTGTCCGGCGCTGTCCAAGCGGCCTTGATGAACACGCTTCGCGTGCCGCCCGAAGACTTCTACCAACTTATCTTTGAATTTCCGAAGAAGCGCTTTCTCCACACACCGTCTTTCGTCGGCATGCGTTATACCGACGACCTGATTATCCTCGATCTCACTTTCATCGAAGGGCGGTCGAAGGAGACGCGGCTCGCACTCTTGAAAGACGTCAATACCCGCGTCGCCGCGGCGGCCGGCGCGTCGCCGGATGACCTGATGATCACGCTCTACGAAGCTCCCGGCGAGAATTTCTCATTTGGCCGGGGTGAGGCGCAGCGCGCCAACGCAGTCGCGCGAGCGTGAACTGACGGCACAGCTTTCTTGCCACCTCACGGGCCGGACGGAACCGCATTCGGGAGACGAACCATGAGCACCAGCGGAGCGCCTTGAGCCGTGGTCGGTTTCTTTATTCAACGTCCGATCTTCTCATCAGCGATCGCCGTGATTCTGGTTCTCGCGGGGTCTATCTGTTATTTCCTGCTGCCGGTCTCGCAGTTCCCCGACATCACGCCGCCGCAGGTCGTCGTCAGTGCCGTCTATTCGGGCGCCAGCGCGCAGGTCGTGGCCGACACGGTAACGACGCCGCTCGAGCAGCAGATCAACGGTGTCACCGGCATGACCTACATGTCGTCGTCGAGTTCCAACGACGGCTCATCGATGATCACCATCACGTTCGACGTCGGCTATCCGCTGAGCATCGCGGCCGTCGACGTGCAGAACCGCGTCGCGCAGGCGGCCGGCTCGCTGCCGCCGATTGTCAATCAGGCCGGCGTGACAATCAAGAAGCAGAACCCGAACTTCGTCCTCATCGTCAATCTCACCTCGCCGGACCGTTCGGTCGATCCGGTGGCGTTGAGCAACTATGCCTACCTGCAGATCGTCGATCCGCTGAAGCGCCTGCCGGGCGTCGGTGACGTCCAGATCTTCGGCGAGCGGCGCTACTCGATGCGCGTCTGGCTCGATCCCGACAAACTGGCGAATCTTGGCATTACCGCCGTCGACGTGCAGAATGCCGTCGCCGAGCAGAATGTGCAGGTCGCCGCGGGCAAGATCGGCCAGTCGCCGGCGCCCGAGGGCACGCCCTTCGAGATGCAGGTCAATGCGGTTGGTCGATTAAGCGATCCCGCGCAGTTTGGCGACATCGTGGTGCGCGCCAACGCGAACGCCGGATCGGTCGTGCGGCTCCGCGATATCGCCCGCATCGAGCTCGGCGCGCTGCAGTACGCTTCGACGGCGTTCTTCGGCGAAGATCCGACAGTGGTGCTGGCGATCTATCAGATGGCGGGCTCGAATGCGCTCGATCTGCAGAAGAGCGTCAAGGACAAGATGGAGGAACTGTCGAAGCGTTTTCCCAAGGGCATCGACTATGGCATGCATTACGACACGACGCGCTTCGTCTCCGCGGCCATGCGCGAGGTTGTCATCACCCTGTCGCAGGCGCTGCTTCTCGTCGTCGCCGTCGTCTTCATCTTTCTGCAGAGTTGGCGCACCACGATCATTCCGACCATCGCGATTCCGGTATCGCTGATCGCGATCCTCATTGTGATGAAGATATTCGGCTTTTCGCTCAACATGCTGAGCCTGCTCGGCATGGTGCTGGCAATCGGCCTCGTCGTGGACGATGCGATCGTGGTGGTGGAAAACGTAGAGCGGCAACTCGAAGCCGGCTTGCGGCCGCTCGCCGCGACGCGCGCAGCGATGAAGGAGGTCACCGGCCCTATCATCGCCACGACAGCGGTGCTGATGGCGGTGTTCGTGCCGGTCGCCTTCATTCCGGGGGTCACCGGCAGCCTCTACAATCAGTTCGCCTTGACGGTCGCGATCTCAGTCGGGATCTCGGCTTTCAATTCGCTGACACTCAGCCCCGCCTTGAGCGCCGCGTTCCTGCGCCACCGCGGCGACGTTCACTTCGCGCCGTTCCGGTGGTTCAACGCCGGTTTTAAGGGGCTCTCGCACTTCTATGCCCGCGGCGTGCGCGTGCTGATCCGCATGCGCTGGCAGATGCTGGGGCTGTTCGTGGCGGCGCTGGCGGCGACCTATCTCACCTCGCTGCGCATCCCCTCGACGTTCCTCCCGGTCGAGGATCAAGGCTACTTCTTCGTCGTCATCCAGTTGCCGGACGGCGCATCGCTTGAGCGCACTGACATAGTGGCCAAGCAGGTGCGCGATGTCCTCAAGGGCACGCCTGGTGTCGAGATCGTGGGCTCGATCAGCGGCCTCAATTTTCTGACCAGGGCGGCTCAGTCGAACTCCGCGGTGGAGTTCGCGATCCTCAAGCCGTGGGACGAGCGCCCGCCCGAGCAGACCGCCTCGAACCTCGTGGCGTCGGTGCGCCCGAAGCTGCTCGCGATCCCGGGCGCCGTCGCGCTGAGCTTCGATCCGCCGTCGATTCCCGGCCTCGGCACGACCGGCGGTTTCGAGTTCCAGATCGAGGACCTCACCGGCCGCGGCAGCACGGCGCTCAACGACGCGACGCAAGCCGTGATCGCCGAAGCGCGCAAGCAACCGGAGCTCAATGCGCAGCAATTGTTTACGTCGTTCAGCACCTCGACGCCGCAGTTCAATTACGACCTCGATCGCACCAAGGCGAAGCTGCTCGGCCTCAGTCTGCCCGACGTGTTCAACACGCTGCAGATCTATTTCGGCTCGCTCTACGTCAATGATTTCAACCTGCTCGGCCGCACGTTCCGGGTGACACTCCAGGCCGACAAGGACGCCCGTGCCGCCGCGTCCGATCTGTCCCGCCTCTATGTGCGTAACGCCTCCGGCGGCATGGTGCCGTTGAGTACGCTCGGCAGCCTCAAGCCGATCGTCGGTCCAGAGACGGTGCCGCACTACAACAATTACGGCGCGGCCCTGATCAATGGCGGCGCGGCCCCAGGCTATAGCTCCGGCCAGGCGATCACCGCGATGGAGCGGGCGGCGGCCATCGCGCTGCCCCGGGATTTCGCCTTTGAATGGACCGGCATCACATTCCAGGAGCTCAAGGGCGGCTCGATCGCGACGGTGGTTTTCGCGCTCGCGATCGTCTTCGTCTTCCTGATCCTAGCTGCGCAATACGAAAGCTGGTCCATGCCCTTCATGGTCTTACTCGCGGTGCCGCTGGCGCTGTTCGGTGCGCTGTTGGCGCTGTGGCTGCGCGGCAAGCCGATCGACGTCTATTCGCAGATCGGTTTCGTGATGCTGGTCGGCCTGGCCGCAAAGAACGCGATCCTGATCGTGGAGTTCGCCAAGCGGCGGCGTGAGGACGGCCTCGATATCGTCGAGGCTGCGATGGAGGCTGGGCGCCTGCGCCTGCGGCCCATCCTGATGACGGCTTTCGCCTTCATTCTGGGCGTCGTGCCGCTGATGTTTGCGACCGGCGCCGGTGCCGCCGGCCGACAGTCTATCGGCACGACCGTATTCGGTGGAATGCTGGCCGCCACCATACTCACCCTTGCCCTCGCCCCCGTCTTCTATGCGGTCATCGAACAACTGCGGGAGCGCGGCTTCCGCGACCAACCTGCAGCGGCGCACGAGGCCGTCGAAGGCCACGCCGAGCCGGCGGAATAAGATTGGAGTTCACCAATGATGCGCAGTTGGAAAAAAATAGCCTTCGCCGCAACCGCCGTCGTGGTGATCGTCATCGCCTTTATTGCTCTTCGGCACCGCGATGCGCTGGTGGGCGGCACCGCCGGGGCGGCGACGCCCAACCCGGCGACGATCGCCATGCCCGTTCCCGTGACCAAGGTCATCAAGAAAGAGATCCCGATCTACCTGGACTTTTCGGCGCGCACCGAGTCGATCCGCAACATCGCGCTCCAGGCGAAGGTATCGGGTTATATCCGGGCGCAGCACGTTCCGGATGGCACCGACGTCAAGGAGGGTGATCTCCTTTACACGATCGATCCGCGTGACTTCCAGGCGGCGCTGGATCAAGCGAAGGCGCAGGCGCAAAGCGACTCGGCGGCTTTCGACTATGCGCGCTCGAATCTCGAACGCGGATCCACGCTCGTTAAGAACGGCTACCTCGCCAAGGACACTTATGACCAGCGCACCAGCGCCGAAGTCCAAGCCGAGGCGGCGCTGGCGAAGGATCAGGCTGCGGTCCGAACAGCTGAACTCAACCTGAGCTACACTGAAATCCGTGCGCCGTTTGCCGGGCGCCTCGGTCGGAACCAGGCTCCGGTCGGTGCCCTTATCGCCGTCGCCAGCGCGCCGTTGAACACGCTGGTGCAGCTCGATCCGATCTACGTCACATTCAATCCGAGCGAGACGGACCTCGTCGAAATCCAAAAAGCCCGTGCCGCCGGGAAGATCGGAGCCGAAATCTTCCTGCCAGGCGAGACGCAGGCCCGTCACAGCGGCGAGGTGACCTTTATCGACAACGCGGTCGATCGCTCGACCGGCACCATTCTCGCGCGCGCTACCATCAGCAACGCTGATCTAAGCTTGCTTCCCGGCCAGTACGTTCGAATTCGGTTGGCCATCGGAGCGGACCCTGATGCGCTCATGGTGCCGCAGACGGCGTTGGGATCAAGTCAGCTTGGCAAATACGTCTACGTCGTCGGCCAGGGAAACAAGGTGGATCAGCGTCTCGTTTCTCTGGGCCCAAGCGACGGCGGGCTCATAGCGGTCTTGAAGGGAGTCTCGGAAGGCGAGCGCGTCATCAACGGCAATCTTCAAAAGATCGGCCCGGGAGTATTGGTCCAACCTTTGCTCCAATGAGATGGCAGTGACGAAAGCCCAAGCTGCACCTCTTCCGGCCGTCACCATAGCCCATGGTTACGCCGGGGTCGCACTGTTGGTGAACGCCATGCTACCATATCGTTGAGTGAGAGCAGCGTTGTGCATTACAGCAAATTTGGCCGCCGACTGCAGAGATGGGTCAAAAGCAGACATCACGCTTTGAAATCGCCATGTCCGCTTGACCCCAACCGGCCGATTAGAGAAGCAGACATTGGCAGACAACAGTTGGATGTCCGCTTTGTGCCATTAACGGAAGTCGTCGCGGTTTCGATTAGCTCATTGGCGGCCGCGAAAAGTTGAGGTCGGCGGGTCTCCGTGCGGCGTTCTCGTTCGATCGTTTAATCTCAGCTGGCGGCAGATTTGTTTCGGAGCCAACCAAATAGGCGTGCAGTGCTGCCACCACCTGCGCGCCCTCGCCAACTGCGGCGGCAACGCGCTTCACCGATTTTGACCGCACGTCGCCGATGGCAAAAACCCCCGGCCGGGTCGTCTCCAATGCGTGGCGGCTGCCTCCGGCATCCTCTCCGGTGAGAATGAATCCCTTGGCGTCAAGTCCGATGCCGGAACCTCCGAGCCAGTCGGTATTTGGTTCTGCGCCGATGAATAGGAACAGATGACTGATCGAGCAGCATACTTCCTGATCGTCTCCGGCGATCTGCCAGCGCACGGCTTCTAGCATTCCGTCGCGGCCCTCAAGCCGGCTAATCGTTGCGCCTGTCACTACTTCGACATTGGCCAGTCCGTGCAGACGATCGACCAGGTAACGGGACATCGTTGCCGCGAGATTGGAGCGGCGTACGAGCATCCAAACCTTGGCAACTTGACTTGCCAAATAAACTGCAGCTTGACCAGCGGAGTTGCCGGCGCCGACCAACGCGACTTCCTGATTGGCGCACAGCTTGGCTTCGAGAGGCGACGCCCAATAGTGAACGCTTGTGGCTTCGAACGCATCGAGGTTCTCGACATCGAGCCGCCGGTAGCGCGCACCGGTGGCGAGCACCACGGAGCGCGCTTTGACCCGTTCGCCGATTTGCAGGTCGAGGGTGAAGGGGCCGACAGGGCCGTCAGCGGCGAGACTTGTCGCCTCGTCGGGAATCGCAATCTCGGCTCCGAATTTCTGCGCCTGACTGTAAGCGCGCGCCATCAGCGCTATTCCGCTGATCCCGGTGGGAAAGCCGAGGTAGTTCTCGATCCGCGCTGAGGCCCCGGCCTGACCTCCAAATGAACGGCAATCGAGGACCACGACCGAAAGGCCTTCCGATGCCGCATAGACGGCAGTGGCAAGACCGGCCGGTCCGGCGCCGACAACGGCGACATCGTAAAGACGTTCGGGATCGATCGGCCGCACCAAACCGAGGCAGCGCGCCAGTTCGTCCTCACTGGGATTGCGCAGCAGTTGTCCGCTGGGGCACAGCACGATCGGCAACTGTCCCGGATCGATGTGGAAACGTTCAATCAGTACCTTTGCGGGTGCGTCGGTCTCAGGATTGAGCAGTTGATGGGGATGACCGTTGCGGCGGAGAAAACCTTCCAGCCGCAGCACATCACCGTTCTCGGCGCGACCAAGGATAATCGGTCCGCCGGTCCCAGCTTCCAGGATGGCGACGCGGCGCAAGATCAAAGCGCGCATGATGCGCTCGCCAAGTTCGGCTTCCGTAATCATCAGCGCGCGCAGCTGCTCCGACGGGATGATGAGTGCCTCTGCCGGCTCCTGCGCAATCGCATCCACGAGCGCTGGACGACCCGACAATAGCGCCAGCTCCCCCAGAAAGTTTCCCGGGCCGTGGACGACGATCGGCTTGTGATTGTCTAATTGGTCGCGCTCGGTGACCGCGACCCTGCCCGCCAGGATCACCACGAGGCCAGGAGCGACCTGGCCGACGGTCCAAAGCGATTCACCGGCAGCAAAGGAGCGCAGGTTGCCGAACCGACGCACCCGCTCGATTTCGAGCAGATCGAGCGTGGGAAAAATCTGGTCGTGTCGCTGTTCGCGAATGGACTCTAATTGCGCCATAATGATTTGCCGCTCCCATAGAACGCGCCAAGAGGCTGGGCTGGCCTTCAGTATAATATCGGAACGACCTGACAAGGTCCCGATTTCAGCGGCCAGCGCTTAAGCAGCGCAGTCTAATTACGACCGCGGCGTCGGGAGTCGCTTGCAGCTCGCCACCGCTACTCGGCAGCGTTGCGCAAAACAGCTTCCAGTGCGGCGTCCAGATAGCGCCCTACCTCCGTCACGCGGTCGTCGCCGTACTGGCCAAAGAAGGATGATGGCTTATCATATTCAAAAACTCCGCGACCTTGCTCATCCTCAAACAGAACCACCCGCAGCGGAGCGTAGAGAGCAGCGGGGAGTTGATGGCGGGTCATCTTTGAGGCTGTCAGGGGATTACCGATGTCATATTGCAGCGCGCTACGTCTGCCGCCCGCAATTTGCAACAACACTCCATGATCGCGCTCTCCGAAGATCGATAGCTTTGGTCCGTTCTCTTCGTAATCCTTCGCGCGCCCCTGATCGCCACTACGCAGCGCCTCGGCGATTCTTGTATCAAGCCTCGGTACCGTACCTTCGAGTTTCCGGCGGACCTCTGCGAACAGCCGTCCCGACGATATCCGGATGTGCTCTACTGCGATCGTCTGTGACGTGAAGGTGGCCTGTGTAGTGGCTTGGGCCATGTCGCGCTCCCAGTCTTCGACTGCGGTTGCTCGCCTTAAGCCGGCGACGCATCGACTTCCAATCCATCAGCACGACGATGGCGCAGACCACGACCCCCGCGCCATGCGCCGGTAAGACGACCCCAGCAGCGCGATCAGGCTGCACGCTGCGACGATGTCACAGCTTTGGCGGCCGCACGGATCACGTCGATCACGAGGTCGGGGTTGGAAAGCATCGGGACATGACTGCTGTCGGCCTCATAGATGGTAGCCCCGATGCGCTTCGCCACGAACCGTTCCAAATCGGGGTGCACGGTACGGTCCTTGGTGGCGACGATGTACCAACTCGGCTTCGACCGCCAAGCGACACCATCGAGCTTTTGGTTGAACAGGTCGGGCACAGGCACGGCTTGGGTCGCCCAGACAACCTTCTGCTCCGTCTCGGGCAGATCACCTGCGAAACACCCGATACCGTCAGGCTTTAGCCAGATGCGTCCATCAGCGACTTCGATGTGAGAAAATACCTCCGTGACGGGAAACTTCTGCTGCTGGCTTTGCGAGGTTTCGGTCTCGTCGGGTGCGAGGGCCGCGATGTAGACCAGGGCGGCGACTCGGTTGTCCGTTCCGGCATGGGTGATCAGGGTGCCACCGTAAGAGTGGCCGACAAGAACTACGGGACCGCGGACCCGCCCGAAGCAGCGGGTGACGCACTCCACGTCGCTTTTCAGGGAGTCCAGGCCATGCTGGGAGCACATCACTTCGTGCCCATCCGCCTGCAGTGTGGGGATCAGCTTCTGGAAGCAGGAGCCATCGGCCCAAAGTCCGTGGGCGAATACGATGCTTGGTTTGGTCTGCGTTGACATGGTCCGCTCCCTGTTTTACATGCGTACACATATAAATTAGGCGGAGCATATGCCTGCTGGGGTGCAGCGCGCAATAGCCTTGCTTTGAAAACGGATCAGACAAATGACGGAGGTGATGCGCGCGGACTTGCTGGCCCAGTGCGGCTGTTTCGACCTGAGAAAAGCGACGCGGGCGGTTTCACGTCTGTATGACGATCGTCTTCGCACTTGCGGTTTGAATATTACGCAGTACTCGATGCTGCGTATGATCGAATACGGGCAACAGATTTCAGTATCTACCCTCAGTCGCCATATGGTCATGGATCAAACCAGTATTACGCGCGCACTTGCGCCACTCGAGCGAGATCGGCTCATTCGCAGTCGTGCCGGAAGCGATAAGCGAACGCGGCTCGTCTCACTCACAAAGAAAGGGGCAAAATTGATCGCTGACGCAAAGCCCCACTGGGACGAAGCGCAAAAAACCTTTTTGAATCTGATCGGTGATCAACGTTGGACGGTGATGCGCGGTCTCCTGAGGGATACGACGCGCGTAGTTCGCCAAGCCTGGGGCTGCAAGTTAACGGGGCCGGACGTGGTCGAAGCAAGGAGCGTGAATCATGATTGAATCAGTGGCGCCCGTGCGAGTTATCGAGGAAACGGCTGCATACTGGAGGGTTCTGTTCGATTATCCGCCTTTCAACATTGTAGACGCCACCATATTCGAAGGCCTCCAGAACCTGCTCGCTCGAATGGACACCAGCCCGAGCCTGCGTGTCGTAGTATTCGAGAGCGCGAATCCTGAATTCTACCTTGCCCACTTTGATTTGACCGGCAAGACGGGGAACATCACCACAGCGGTCGGCCCTTCCGGTCTCCCGATCCTGATGGACACGTTCGTCCGTCTCACCAAATCCCCGGTGGTGAGTATCGCGAAGATCCGAGGCTGCGTCCGGGGCGTGAGCAGCGAGTTCGTCCTCGCCTGCGATATGCGCTTCGCATCACGCGAGAACACGCTACTGGGCCAACCCGAGGTCGGGGTAGGAGTGCATCCCGGCGGCGGCGGCACGGAACGCCTGCCACATTTGGTCGGCCGCGGCCGCGCCCTCGAAATCGTTCTCGGCGCGAACGACTTCGATGGCGACACCGCGGAGCGATACGGATACGTCAACCGGGCACTTCCGGACGCCGAGTTGGACGGCTTCGTCGACGCACTCGCGCGCCGGATCGCCTCTTTCGACCGGCGCGCTATCGCCGCGGCGAAGAATCTCGTCAACCAGGTCTCGTTGCCGTCTGCTGACCGGCTCCTCGACGCCATCACCTCCTTTGGGACCGCGTTGACGTGGCCTGAAACGCAGCAGCGAGTCAAAGCTCTGTTAAAGCGTGGACTCCAACGGGATGGCGACTTCGAAAATCGGTGGCCCACGCTGCTCAGCACACTCCTCAACTCCCAGTGACACTGCCGAGAGACACCCTGTTGATCGCAGCAAATTTTGATGCTCGACTTCCGAACTGGGTCAAAAGCGGACATAACGGGACGAATTCGCAATGTCTGTTTCACCCCCGAAAGCAGACATTGAGCATTTAATTTATGAGTAAGCGCCCTAAAGCGGCGGGCTTTCAAGCGCGATTGAGGCGAATTGCATATACCGCTTCGCGAGCGAGAGACGGTAGAGGCTCATTCCGCCGCGACGCGTTGCACCCGCCACTGCATCATCAGAGCGCGCAACGAGGCCGGCTTGATCGGCTTGTTGAGAACATGCGCGCCTTCCGTGCGCGCCTCGTCGCGGACGCGGGCCGAGCGGTCGGCGGTAATCACGATCGCGGGGACATCGCGTCCGTCAGGTCGGCCAAGATGGGCGCGTAGCTGCCTGATCGCGGCAATGCCGTTGCCGCCGTCGAGATGATAATCGACCAGCAGGCCGTCCGGTTCGAGACGGCTCGCCGCGAGCGCCGCCATAGCTTCGGCGAGATCGGCACCCTTGAGCACGCGGCAGCCCCAGCCGCTCAGAAGCGTCTCCATGCCGTCGAGAATCGCGCGCTCGTTGTCGATGCAAAGCACGATCATGCCGTCCAGCCGTCCGGGCTCGAGCCGCAGCGCGGCGGGTGGCCGCAATGCCGAACCAATCGCGGCGGCGCGCGGCACTGCGACCGAGAAACGCGAGCCTTGGTCAGGATTCGATTTCAGCGTTACCTCGCAATCGAGCACGCGGGCGATGCGCTGAACGATCGAGAGGCCGAGACCGACGCCGCGCGCAACCCGCGCGCCCTGGTCGAGGCGATGGAACTCTTTGAACACCGCGCGATGTTTGGCCGGCGGAATACCGATCCCGGTATCATAAACGTCGATGCGGAGCCGCTCGCGCTCCCGCCGGCAGCCGACCAGCACGCGCCCCGCCGGCGTGTATTTGATCGCATTGGAAATGAAGTTTTGCAGGAGCCGCCGCAACAATCGCCGGTCGGAGCGCACATTGAGCGAACAGGGCATCACGCTAAGCTCGAGGCCCTTCTCGAGGGCCAGCGGCGCGAATTCGACCTCAAGCCGGTGCAGCAATTCATCAATGCGAAAATCGGCGAGCTCCGGCTTCATGGCGCCGGTGTCGAGTCGCGAAATGTCGAGCAGCGCCGAGAAAATTTCTTCGACCGCTTCGAGCGAGGCGTCGATATTGCCGATGAGCGGGGCATCCTCGCCGCCGCAGTGGCGTTCGATCAGGCTTGTCACATAGAGCCGTGCGGCATTGAGCGGCTGCAAAATGTCGTGACTGGCTGCCGCGACGAATCGGGTCTTCGAGACGTTGGCTTCGTCCGCCTCCGCCTTGGCGCGTTCGAGCGCGGCGTTGAGCCGCGTCAGTTCGCCGGTGCGCTCGCGCACGCGGCGTTCCAAGGTCGCATTGGCGCGCTCAAGCGCTTCCGCCGCTTTCACGCTCGGCGTGATATCGGTGAAAGTGGTCACCAGCCCGCCGCCGGGCATATGGTTGGCGCGCACCTCGATCACGAGGGCTTGTCCGGCGATGCGCTCGAGGAACGGCTCGGCGCCCGATGTGTATTTCGCGATGCGTTCGGCGATGAATTGATCACTGCCCGCGTTGGCGTCGCCGTGCTGCGCGATATGGCGCAAAATGTCATCGAGCGGGATGCCGACGCGAGTGAGTTCATGGGGCAAGTCGAGGATCTCGCCGAATTGCCGGTTCCAGCAGACCAGCGCCAGCTCCTTGTCAAAAACGGCAATTCCCTGACGCACATGATCGAGCGCGGTCTGCAGGATCTCGCGATTGTAGTGGATCGCCGCGCTGGCATCGTCGAGCAGCTTCAGCGCCGCCTTGGTCGAGACGGTGCGCTTACGCAACAATAGCGAGAGCACCAAGCGCGACGAAGCGGCGCCGATTGCCGAGGCCAGCAAATATTCGGCGTATTGCAGGAGCTGAAAGTCGGCTTCGGCCGCCGGCTCGATGCTGATGCGGCGCGCCGCGGCGAAGCTTTCGAAGGATCTGCGCGTGCGCTCGTCGCCCAGATAACGGGCGACGGTCGCGATCAGGTCCTCGACGCTGACCGAGGCGCGACGCAGGCGAAAGCCAGGCGCCATTGGTCCAAGCATCGGCGCCAGCGTCGGCGGCGCGAACAGATCGCCCTGTACACGCTCGATCGAACTCGGCGGCCGCGCCAGCGAAAAGCCGATATAGCAAGCGAAATTGGCGGCAAAGCTCAACAACACGCCATGAACGAGCGGCGGCAAGTCGAGACCGAGCAACGCCTCGGGCCGTAACAACGCGAGGCCCCAGGGCCCATCCGTCAAAATGCGCGCGCTGACGATGCCGGCGTCGGAGATGCTCGGCAGCAACAGCGTATAGGCCCAAATCAGAATGCCGGCGCTCATCCCGGCGATGGCGCCGAGCGACGTGCCGCGACGCCAAATCAACCCGCCGAAGAAGGCCGGCGCCAATTGCGCCACCGCCGCAAAGGACAACAGCCCGATCGCGGCGAGCTGCGCGTCCCCGGCCGAGCGGTAATAGGCATAGGCGAGGA
>DASSXN010000151.1:0-4545 GCA_035703785.1 Xanthobacteraceae bacterium | reverse complement strand
CAAGACGTGCGCGATGTCAGCCTCATCCGCCATGCTTATGTCCTGCCCGCAAAGCAACGCGACGGCATCGGCGGCAAGCTCCTCCAACATCTGCTGCAGATGAGCACAAAGCCGATGCTGGTCGGCACCTGGGCCGCCGCCACATGGGCGATCCGCTTTTACGAGCGCCACGGCTTTGCGCTGGTGTCGCCGCAACACAAGACCGCGCTGCTCAAGTCCTACTGGACCATTCCGGAGCGGCAGATTGAAACCTCGGTCGTGCTGGCCAATCCGCCGAATCGCGGCTAGCAGACCATCGGATCTATTGGAGCTGCCGCGCCGGCTTTAGCTCCGCTCGCAATAACGATCCATTCTCGCGACGCGAACGCGCCCGAGCTATGACAAGCCACGAAAGAAAGACCTCCCCAAAAAAACGAAGGGAGGCGGAGCGCCGGAAGGCGCACTATCTTGGAGCCGCGCCACACGATCGGATGTTGCCACCTGATCGCGCCTTCGGGCGCGGCAGCGGTCGCAAGCGGCGACCGCTCGCCTCTCGGCGCTCCACCGCGGCACTCGCCAAGGCTTTGACCCCTTGGCTCAACCCCGGGCCGCGCTTCCTGGAATTACCGGGTGCAAACGGGAGGACCCTCCCCGGCGCCAGTGCAGCGAGCACCTCGCAGGCCAGTCCTAGTGCCGGCCGGTTCGATGCCCGGAGCCGCCCGGGAGCGGTTTGCGAGACCGCGCGCGGGGACCGCACTCGCTGTCGCAAATCGGATCGCATCCGGAATGCACCCTTCACGAGCGAGCTGGCTCGTATGTAACTATATCAGTGACACATGTCAATAGTACGGTGACAAATATTTTTCCCCTCCCACTCGCGGGAGAGGGTGGCGAGTTGCGAGCCCGCGGCGAGCAACGAGCCGGGTGAGGGGCTTTTCTCTGCGCTGCGCGCCCCCTCACCCGCTTCGCTCGCTACCGCTCGCTCAGCACCCTCTCCCGCAAGGGGAGAGGATGATCATCATTCGTCATTGCCGGACTTGATCCGGCAATCCATGCTGCAGGTCCGAACTCTCGGCGCCTCTATTCCCTCTCCCCCAGTGGGAGAGAGTTGGGGTGAGAGGGTACAGAGTTCGATCTAGAACCTCGGACCCCCTCACCCACTCGCTTTGCTCGCGACCTCTCCCCACCGGGGAGAGGTGAAAATAAAATTTCGTTGTCGTTACCTTGAGTATTCATCGATGAAAGCAATCAACCACCTGGTACTCGCCGGCCATGATCTCGAGTCCATGCGTTCGCACTATGCGCGTTTGGGATTTACCGTTACCCCGCGCGGCCAGCATCCGTTCGGCACCGGCAATTCCCTCATTCAGCTGCACGGCACCTACCTCGAACCGCTTGCCGTCACGGTTCCACGGGACGTTCCCGAGCATCGCGCCGGGCATTTTTCCTTCGCCGCATTCAATCGCGATTATCTCGCCCGTCACCAAGGCTTCTCGATGCTGGTGCTCGACACGTCGGATGCACGCGCCGACATCGAGGCGTGGCGCGCGGCGGGACTGCAAACTTACGCGCCGTTCGATTTCTCAAGAACGGCCAAGATGCCTGACGGCGAAGAGATCACAGTCGGCTTTTCACTCGCCTTTGTCAGCCATCCGGCGGCGCCATGGCTCGGCCTGTTCGCCTGCCAGCACTACAGCCCACAATATTTCGAACAGCCGCGCTATTTGCAGCACGCCAATGGCGCGATGCGGGTGCAGGATGTCTGGATCGTCGGCGAAACCGCACTCGATCTTGCCGGCTTTCTCCACACCGTCACCGGTGCCAAACCCGTGAACGATGATTCATCCGCCACGACCTTGCAGACGCGATCCGGCGCCATCGTGCTGGCTCGCCCGCAGGCGTTTGAGCGAGTTTTCGGCCTGTCCGCGCCGCATCAAGAAGATGGCCCGCATCTCGCTGCCTTGACGGTCGCATGCCAAACTATCGGCCAGCTCGCGGATTTGCCGCGAGCCGGCAATCGGCACATCCTTGCGCCGGAGAAGAATTTCGGGACCGCAATTGGTTTCGTGACAACGAAAAGGTGATCCATGCGCATGTTTCAGCTCTGCGTCTGCGGCGAGCCGCTGCAATTCAAGGAACAGGCGACGCCAAAGCCGGCCGGCAGCGAGGTGCTGCTCAAAGTGCTCGCGGCCGGCGTCTGCCATAGCGACCTGCATCTTGCCGACGGCTGGTTCGATCTCGGCGGCGGCAAGCGGCTCAGCCTTGCCGACCGCGGCATGAAGCTGCCGGTGACGCTCGGTCACGAGAATGTCGGCGAGGTGGTGGCGACCGGCCCGGACGCGAAGGGCGTGCGCATCGGCGCGCGCATGCTGGCGGATCCGTGGATCGGCTGCGGCGCCTGCGGGCCCTGCCGGCGCGGCGAGGAGAACCTCTGCCGCGCCATGAAAAGCCTCGGCGTGTTCGCCAATGGCGGCTATGCCGATCACATCATGGTGCCGCATCCGCGGTATCTTTTTGACATCGGCGATCTGCCTCCCGAACGCGTGGCGCCGCTCGCCTGCTCGGGCGTGACGACCTACGGCGCCTTGAAAAAAGTGCCGACGCTCGCGAGCGAGCCGACCGTGATCATCGGCGCCGGCGGGCTTGGCCTGATGTGTCTCGCCTTGCATCAGAAGATGGGCGGACATTCGGCCATGGTCGTCGATGTCGATCCGGCCAAGCGCAAGGCGGCAAAAGACGCCGGCGCCGCCCATGTCATTGATGGCGGCGCGTCCGATGCCGCACAGCAGATCATCGATCTCACCCAAGGCGGCGCCTGGGCGGTGATCGATCTGGTCGGCTCGTCGCAAAGCGCGCGCGTTGGCTATGACAGCCTGATCAAGGGCGGGAAATACATCATCGTCGGCCTGTTCGGCGGCGATCTCACGGTATCATTGCCGCCCATTCCGATGCGTGCGCTGACGCTCCAGGGCTCTTACGTCGGCAGCGTTCCAGAAATGGCGGAATTGATGGCGCTCGTGCGCCGCACCGGGCTGCCGCAGGTTCCGGTTGCGACCAAACCGCTCGAAGTCGTGAACGCGGTGATGGACGATTTGCGCGCGGGCAAGATCATTGGCCGCGTGGTGCTGACGCCGTAAATTTTAACAGCTTCTCGCGCTCATTTTGTTAGGAACAACATGGTGCCACCATGCAGCGCAAAGTGATCATTTCATGCGCCGTCACCGGCTCGGCCGACACGCCGGGGCGCAATCCGGCGGTGCCGGTGACGCCGGAGCAGATCGCCACTTCGGCGATCGACGCCGCCAAGGCCGGCGCCGCCATCGTGCACATCCATGTGCGCGACCCGAAAACGACGAAGCCGAGCATGGACGGAGCGCATTATCGCGAAGTCGTCGAGCGGATCAGAGGAAGCGGCACCGACGTGCTCATCAATCTCACCACCGGGCCGGGGGCGCGTTTCACCCACGACGAGCGCGATCCGTCGAAACCAGGCGCGGAAAGCGTGCTGAAATCGCCGGA
This sequence comes from Xanthobacteraceae bacterium, assembly GCA_035703785.1. Taxonomy (GTDB): domain Bacteria; phylum Pseudomonadota; class Alphaproteobacteria; order Rhizobiales; family Xanthobacteraceae; genus BOG-931. The sequence goes on along the minus strand of DASSXN010000151.1, from coordinate 1,047 downwards.
AGAGCGCGTGCGTCATGTCGTCGAGCTCAAGCCCGACATTTGCAGCCTCGACATGGGCAGCCTCAATATGGGCGACCGGGTGTTCATCAACACGCCGAAGCATCTGCAGGCGATGGCGGTCGCGATCAAGGACGCCGGCGTCATGCCCGAGCTCGAAGTGTTCGAGACCGGGCATCTTTTGCTCGCCAAGCGCTTCATCGAGAATGGCTACGTCAAGCCGCCCGGCATGTTTCAGATTTGCCTCGGCATTTCCTGGGGCCAGCCGGCGACGCCGGAGGCCATGACCTATATGCGCAATCTGTTGCCGCCGGATGCCCCGTGGTTCGCCTTCGGCATTTCGCTGCATCAATTCCCGATGGTGGCGCAAACCGTGCTGCTCGGCGGCCATCCGCGTGTCGGGCTCGAGGACAACATCTATCTGGAGAAGGGCAAGCTCGCGCCAAGCAACGCGGCGCTGGTCGAGAAGGCGGCAAAGATCATCGAGACTCTCGGCGACCAGGTCGCGACGGCGGGCGATGCGCGACAGATCCTCGGCTTGGCGCCGAGTAACGTGTGAACTCAAATCGCCAGCTCGTCATGGCCGGACTTGTTCCGGCCATCCACGTCTTTGTTTTGCGATAGTACCCAAGACGTGGATGCCCGCGACAAGCGCGGGCATGACGAGTTAGTCTCATTCCGCTTGAACCGGAGAAAATCTCGATGGATCTAGGCATCAAAGGTCTGCGCGTGATCGTCACCGCCGGCGCCGCCGGCATCGGCCGCGAAGTCGCCCGCGCTTTCCTGCGCGAAGGCGCGCTGGTGCACATTTGCGACGTCGATCGCACCGCGCTCGCCGAGCTGGCAAGCAGCGACCCCAAAGTGAAGGCCTCGCTGTGCGACGTGTCCGACCGTGAGGCGGTGACGCGCTTCATCGATGCGACGGTGGATGCGCTCGGGGGGCTCGACTGCCTCGTCAACAATGCCGGCATCGCCGGCCCGACCGGCCGGGTCGATGAAATTCCGCCAGAAGAGTGGGATCGCACGCTCGCGGTCAACATCACCGGGCAG
>DASSXN010000140.1:0-9263 GCA_035703785.1 Xanthobacteraceae bacterium | reverse complement strand
CGGCTTCTGCGACCGCTGCGTCGCGGCTGGACTCCCGTTGTTTCGTACCGTTGTGCTCATCGACACCCTTCATCCTGTCCACGAGGGTCGACTGTTCCGGTGGGGGCCTGACTCCGCTCAACCCCCTCTCCTCGAATATGGTCGCACCAGCCCAGACGGGAGCATCACGTCACCGCGCACGCCGGAGACCAAGTTTTTGTTCCGCCGGACGTCCCTCACGCTCCGTGCAATAAGAGCGGTGCACCTTGCACATTGATAGTCGTGCACTCCTCTGGCAGCGATCAAGATGGCATAGTTCTGCTGCCAGAACTCGATGAACTCCTTAGTTCAAAATAGGAACCGACACCCGCACGTGCGATGTCCGCTTTGGGTCACAAGCGGACGTTTCGCGGAGTCCAACTGACGTCTGCTTTACCTCCGAAAGCGGACATTCGGAGGTGCAAATACCATGTCCGCTAAGTGCCAAAAGGAGACATCCGCCGTGATCTGCCTAACTTGCTTTTTTGTAAGCCTCATTTTGATCGGAGCTGTTGGTCTGTCCTAATTCTTGGTGCGCCGTCGCCATTCCAAGAACTCAGCATAAAGTTTTTCAACGTTTTCATCTGATAGTTTGGCGCCTCGGTGCTGCGCCACGAAGTCCTTGAAGCCCGGACCCGCATAGGGACCGCCCGCCGCAACAGATTGCGATGTTTTGGCTTGCGCTTCGCGCGCAGTCTGCACGGCTCCCTTTTGTGACTGACCGTTATCCGTTTGCAAGTGCCAACACTTCCGCTCTTGCGTCCGATCTGTACGATAATACCAGTGGCCGTTCGGAGGCGCGGGAGAATTTGGAGCAGTTAGGCAATCGACCGCGAACGCGATGTTAGCCGGCACGCCAACCCCAAAACCCAAGGCTAAAAGCGCAGAAGCAAACGCGATTGTGCCGATCGGCCGGAGTTGCGCTGACATGGTTCTCGCCTCCCCATCATCCGGCGACCATGTTCATGCGAAATTCGAATACAAAACGATACAAATCGGGCAATCCGGCGTTGCTTTCGGTGCATTTTGCTGACGCCGTCAGCCCGGAAAAATCAAACTGGCTCATGCGAGCCGAAAAGAAGAGCGCGTCGTCGAGGGCCCGAAGCGGCCTGTTCGGCCTTTAGGAGTTTTATCTTGTTAAATTCCTGCCTTGGCCTAAAATTACGTTCTCTCACAACCGGTTGGCCGCGTTATGCGTACATCAATTGTGCCATCTTATGGCGTGCATACACCGCCTCACGTCGTCGTCATCGGTAACCAGAAAGGTGGCAGCGGCAAATCCACATTTGCCATGCACATTATCGTGGCACTGCTTAAAGCCGGAAAGCGCGTAGCTTGCTTCGATCTCGATCTAAACCAACAAACCTTGACGCGGTATCTCGCCAACCGTCGGGAATGGGATCGGAAACACGGTCAGAAATTGGAAAGGCCGGATCACTACCCAGTCAAGGAAAGGGATGCTTACGGTACAGCGCGGAATCTGAAACAGTTCATAGCGCAATTCAAGAACGATGGGCGAGCGCACGAAGACAGCTTCACCGACAGTAGCAGCTTAAGTCATAGCGCTGATCTGAGGCAGTTCATCTCGCAGCTGAGGGAAATTGGACGAGCGAACAACCACGACTTCATCGTTATCGATACGCCAAGCGGGGTGCAACATCTCAGCCTAATCGCACACGGCATGGCAGACACTCTGATAACCCCGATCAATGATAGCTTTTTCGATCTCGACGTATTGGTCGCGATGGAAAGCAGCGACCTCGAGCCTCAGCTGTCAGTATACGCCAATATGGTTTGGCGCGCGCTCGAGGCCCGGGGTAAGGTCAGTGGTCACGCGACCGACTGGATCATTGTTCGGAATCGGCTGGAACCAGTCGAGTCAAACAATCAGCGTCAAATCACTGTAGTTCTGGACGTGCTTCAAAGGAAGCTGGGGTTTCGCATCGCACGTGGTCTACTGGAACGGCCTGCATATCGGGAGTTTTTCGCAGCAGGTTTGACAGTGTTCGATTTCGCAGAAGGGTCCGAGAGCTCGGCCGAGTCCGGCCAAACTAATTCACTCGCGCGCGTCGAAGTTGAAAGATTAATTCGAGAGATTGGATTGATAGATGACCATGCTGAGCTCCAAAGTGAACCTCTCGACGAGATCGAGCCAGCTCACGATTAACGTCAGAGAGTTTTGATCAGGTATGCGCAGCGTTGAAGCAGGCCCTACCTCTCTAACCAGACATCGGTAGAGCGCCTGACTAGGCACTCGCAGTGCCAGATCGGGTCCAGCAATGACCTGGCCAACAATAAACCGGCCAAGCAAATCCGGCATAGCTAACCCCAGCGCAAATCTGCAAGTATCGCGCTCATGGATTCCGGGATCGCGGTTTGGGCCGCTTCACGGAATGACGCGCTGGAGGAAACAATCTTGCCTGTAATGAGTGGAAAACGCGCCTTCCTCGAACTGCTCAAGCAGGAGGGCGTCGAGATTCTGTTCGGCAATCCGGGCACCACGGAATTGCCGCTGATGGACGCGCTCGCGGTCGAGAACGAGCTGCGCTACGTGCTCGCGCTGCAGGAAGCGAGCGTGATCGGCATGGCCGACGGTTATGCCCAGGCCTCCGGCAAGCTCGCGGTGGTCAACCTTCACGTCACGCCCGGCCTCGGCAATGCGATGGGCATGCTCTACGACGCGCAGAAGGCGGGCAGTCCGATCCTGGTCACCGCTGGGCAGCACGATCAGGACTTCAACAGCACCGAGCCCATTCTGTGGGCCGACCTGCCGCCGATCGCGCGGCCGCTGGTGAAGTGGTCGGCCGAAGTGCATCGTCTCGCCGACTTGCCGCGGCTTCTTCACCGCGCCGCAAAGACCGCGCTGGCGCCGCCATCCGGCCCGGTATTCCTGTCCTTGCCCGGCGACATTCTCAAAGCCGAAGGCGAGATCGATCTGTTGGCGCCGACCCGCATCGCGGCGCAGCTGCGCGGCGATCCGGCGGCGGTCAAACAAGCCGCAACAATCCTCGCCGAAGCCAAGCGGCCGCTTATCGTCGCCGGCGATGCGGTAGCGCGCTCGAAAGCGCACGCCGAACTGATCGAACTCGCCGAACTGATCGGCGCACCGGTCTACAGCGAGCTCGTGCCTTCGACCGCGTCGTTTCCGGCGTCCCATCCGCTGTTTCGCGGCGCGATGACGCGCATGCAGGGACCGATCCGCAAAATTCTCGAACAGTATGACCTGCTGTTCTCGGTGGGCGGCGATCTGTTCACGCTGTCGCTGCCGTCCGATATCGAGCCGATGCCGGCCGGGCTAACGCTCATTCACCTCGACACCGATCCGTGGGAGCTCGGCAAGAATTATCCGCCGCAGGTCGCGATCCTCGGCGATCCGAAAACCACGCTGCCTGACGTTACCGAGGCGGTGCGCAAAGCGATGTCGAGCGGCGCGCGCGGCGCCGCGCGCGAGCGGCTCGACGCGGCCAAAGCCGCGACGCTCGCGGAGCGCGACGCGCTCAGGGCCAAGGCGCGCGATATGGCGAGCCAAACGCCGGTGCAGCCGTTCTCGCTCCTCAATGCGATCGGCGAGATGCTGCCGAAAGACGCCGTCGTGATCGACGAAACCATTTCATCGGGCGCCGGCATCCGCTCACTCATCCGCAGCGACGATCCGCAGAGCTTTTACGGCTTGCGCGGCGGCGGCATCGGCTGGGGCCTGCCGGCGGCGCTCGGCGTCAAGCTCGCTTTGCCGGGCCGTCTGGTGTTGGCGCTCGTTGGCGACGGCAGCGCCATGTATACCTGCCAGGCGCTGTGGACCGCGGCGCATGAGCGCATCGCGGCGGTGTTCGTCATCCTCAACAACAGCTCGTATCGCATTCTCAAGCAGCGCTTGGTCGCGCAACGTGGGCTCGCCGCCCAGGTCGATCGCTTTGTCGGCATGGAGCTGACCGATCCGGCGATCGATTATGTTGGTCTCGCGCGCTCGCTTGGCGTGGCGGCGGAGCGCGCGACCAGCGTGCACGATGCCACCGATCTCATCGCGAAAGGCTTGCAAGGCGACGCGCCGTTGCTGATCGACGTGCCGGTCGACCGCAATTACAAGCCGGTGTGAATTAGCTTTCGGCTTACGTTTCCCGGGCGCAGCGCAGCGCGAAGTGGTGCGCTGCAGACCCGGGATCGTTACAAACACCTGTGGTGCATTGAGACTGTAAAGACCCCGGATCAGCGGTGCACCGCTACGCGCTGCACCGCGTCCGGGGAACGAAACGAATCAAATTGTCCACGCTCGCTTCACACGTCCCTGATCGGCATATCGACGAAAATCTTATAGCTCTGCGACTTCGGCTTCGCTTTGTCCTCTTCGTTGAGATACTCGACCGAGCTTTTGCCGAGATAAGCGCGCGGCAGGATCATCACCCGGATGAAGCGCGTCGGGCGATCGGCGGCTTGCGCGAACACGCCGTCAGGCCCGGTCTCATACCAGGCACCGCCCGGACCGTATGAGGCGGAGCCGCGGTGGGTATCGATGCGGATGCCGCCCTCGATGAGGCAGCGGATGCCCGGCCCCTGATGCCGGTGCAGATAGGCGCAGCCGCCGGGCGGAAAGGCGACGCTGTCGCCGCGAAGAAGCAGCGCTCCCGCCGGTACGGTCGCCAGCATCACCGCGAGCTTCTCGTGCGAAACAATGCCCGACCCGGGCGACGGCCGGCCAAAATCCGCCTGGCGCGTGATCAATTCCCAGCGCCACACGGTGGCGCCGGCGCTGCCCGCTTTGAGCATGATGGCGCTTTCGCCGCCGAGCGCCTCTTCGTCGCGCAAGGTGCGCTCGCCAATTGCGACGGAGCCATGCACGACGAAGATCATGCGCGGCAGCGCCGGCAGCTCCATCGCGCCATGATTTGACAACACGTCCTCGCACAGCCGAAGCATCGGATTCATTTTTCCTCCCGCGACCACGCTAGCGCGTCATATCTTCAGCTGCTTGTATCTTGGATGCGATAGGGCGTGAAATGCCGGGCTGGCGGTGGCTATCTCCCTCTCCCCGCTTGCGGGGAGAGGGTTGGGGTGAGGGGGCGACGCCGATATGCTGCGGCTGTCGGAAGCGCCCCCTCACCCGGATTGCCGCGCAATCCGACCTCTCCCCGTGCACGGGGAGAGGTGAACGTAAGAGCAACCCATGACCCAGCGCTTAAGCCCGCCGTTTCGTGCCGACCATGTCGGCAGCCTGTTGCGGCCGCCGGTGATCAAAACGGCGCGCGAGCAACGCTCGCGCAACGAGATCACCGCCGCGGCGCTGCGTGCGATCGAAGATCGCGAGATCGAGCAAGCGATCAAAAAGCAGGAACAGATCGGGCTTAAACTCGCGACTGACGGCGAGTTTCGCCGCTCATGGTGGCATTTCGATTTTTTCCGCGCCCTTGCCGGCGTGACATTTTACACGGCCGAACATGGCATCCAGTTTCACGGCGTGCAGACCAAGGCGGAGACGATCAAGATCGACGGCAAAATCGGCTTTTCCGGCCATCCGATGCTGGATCATTTCAAATTTCTGAAAGCGCATACGCGCCTGACGCCGAAAATGACGGTGCCGGCGCCGAGCACGCTGCATTTCCGCCAGGGCCGCGCCGCGATCTCAAAAGAGGTCTACCCGGATCTCGACGCGTTCTTCGACGATCTCGCCAATGCTTATCGCGCCGCGATCCGCGCCTTCTATGACGCCGGCTGCCGCTATTTGCAGCTCGACGATACCGCCTGGTCGATGTTGTGCGACCCGAACGAGCGGGCCCAATCGAAAAAACGCGGCGACGATCCCGACAGCCTGCCGGCGCGCTATGCGCGGCTCACCAATGCCGCGTTGCAAGCCAAACCCGCCGACATGGCGATCACCATGCATTCCTGCCGCGGCAATTTCCGTTCGACCTTCATCGCCTCGGGCGGCTATGACTTCGTTGCCGAGCAGTTGCTGGGCCACACCAGCTTCGACGGCTATTTTCTCGAATATGACAGCGACCGCGCCGGCGGCTTTGAACCGCTGCGGTTTTTTCCAAAAGGCAAAAAGCAGCTCGTGCTCGGGCTGGTCACGTCGAAGACCGGCGCGCTCGAGAACAAGAACGAGATCAAGCGCCGCATCGACGAAGCAACAAAATATGTCGCGCTGGATCAACTGTGCTTGTCGCCGCAATGCGGCTTCGCCTCGACCGAGGAAGGCAACATCCTCGCCGAGGACGAAGAATGGGCGAAGCTGCGCATGATCGTCGAACTGGCCGAGGAGGTGTGGGGCTGATGATGACCGTGTCGTCACCGGGCCGACGCGCAGCGTCGTGTCCCGGTGATCTCGCTTAGGCGGGCAGAATAGCGCCAGCTTTACCGAGATGGCCGGGACAAGCCCGGCCATGACGTGTCAAAGAGTGACTATGACCCAACGCACCGTGCCACCGTTTCGCGCCGACCATGTCGGCAGTCTCCTGCGCACGCCAGCGCTCAAAGCGGCCCGCGAGCAGCGGGCGCGCAACGAAATCGACGCCGAAGGCTTTAAGGCAATCGAAGACCGCGAAGTCGCCGGCGTGATCGCAAAGCAGGAGGCGGCCGGTCTGCAATCGATCACCGACGGCGAATATCGTCGCGTGTCGTGGAACATCGACTTCCTCGAACGGCTGGACAACGTCGAATCCTATGCCGGCGAACGCAAGATTAAGTTTCAAACGAGCGGCCCGCAGCCGCGGCAGATCTTGCTGCGCCTCATCGGCAAGCTCGGCGGCTACAAGCCGCATCCCATGATCGATCACTTCAAGTTCTTGCGCACGCACACCAGGCGCACACCAAAAATGACTATTCCGTCGCCGTCGTCGCTGCATTTCCGCTACGGCCGCGACGCGGTGCCGGAGGCGCTGTATCCAGCGATGGAGGATTTCTATCGCGATCTCGGCCAATCCTACCGCAAGGTGGTGCGCGCCTTCGCCGATGCCGGCTGCCGTTATCTACAGCTTGATGAGGTCAATCTCGCTTATCTCTGCGATCCGTCTTTGCGCAAAGTAATCGCCGATCGCGGCGAAGATCCGGCGCGCTTGCCCGCGACTTATGCCGGCATGATCAATGCCGCGATTGCCGACATTCCGTCCGACATGACCATCACCATGCATCTGTGCCGCGGCAATTTTCGCTCCAATTTCGTCGCCAGCGGCGGCTACGAGCCGGTGGCCGACCTTTTGTTCAACACGATCAGCGTGCGCGGCTATTTCATGGAATATGACACCGCACGCGCCGGCGGCTTCGAGCCGCTGCGTTTTGTCCCTAAGGGAAAAACGGTGGTGCTTGGGCTGGTCACGTCCAAGACCGGCACGCTCGAGAACAAAGACGAGATCAAGCGCCGTATCGACGAGGCGGCCAAGTTCATCGATATCGATCAGCTTTGTCTCTCGCCGCAATGCGGTTTCGCCTCGACCGAGGAGGGCAATGTTCTTGCCGAGGACGAACAATGGGCGAAGCTGCGCATGATCGTGCAGATCGCCGAGGAGGTGTGGGGCCGCTGATAACCTTGTCATCACCGGGCCGGCGCGCCAGCGCCGTGTCCCGGTGATCTCGCTTAGGCGGGCAGAGCGGTGCAAATATTAGCGGGATGGCCGGGACAAGCCCGGCCATGACGCGCGGAGGAGCAAACCATGACGCAACGAACCAAGCCGCCGTTTCGCGCCGATCATGTCGGCAGCCTGTTGCGGCCGGCGGCACTCAAAGCCGCGCGCGAGAAACGCGCCAAAGGCGAAATCGGCGCCGCCGAGCTCAAGGCGATCGAGGACCGCGAGATCAAGGACGTCATCAAGAAACAAGAGGCGGCCGGATTGCAGTCCATCACCGACGGCGAGTTTCGCCGCTCATGGTGGCACCTCGATTTCCTGTGGGGCCTCGACGGCGTCGAGCGGCACGTCATGGATACCGGCATCGCTTTTGCCGCGGTGACGACGCGCAACGAAGGCGTGAAGGTCACCGGCAAGCTCGGCTTCTCCAGCCATCCGATGATCGAGCATTTCAAATTCGTCAAAGCCAATACCAGCCGCACGCCGAAAATGACCATTCCAGCGCCGTCGGCGCTCTACGGCCGGCCGGTCGCAACCCCGATCGATAAATCCATCTATCCGAAGCTCGACACATTCTTTGCCGACCTCGGCCAGGCTTATCGCCAGGCGGTGCGCGCCTTCGCCGATGCCGGCTGCCGTTACCTGCAGCTCGATGAGGTCTTCATCGCCATGTTGTGCGACCCGAAATATCGCCAGCAGATGAAGGATCGCGGCGACGATCCGCAGGCACTCGGCACCATCTACGGCGACCTCATCAATGTCGCGATTTCCGACATTCCGCCGGACATGACCGTGACCATGCATCTGTGCCGCGGCAACTACAAATCGACCTTCATGGGCGCGGGCGGCTACGACGCGATGCAGGAAGTGCTGTTCGACCGCATCAAGGTGCACGGCTATTTCATGGAATATGACACCGCGCGCGCCGGCGGCTTCGAGCCGCTCCAACGCCTGCAGAAAGGGCGCGTCGCGGTGCTCGGCCTCGTCACCACCAAGACCGGCGCGCTGGAAGGCAAAGACGCGATCAAGCGGCGCATCGAGGAAGCCGCCAGCTTTGCCGATCTCGATCAGCTTTGTCTCTCGCCGCAATGCGGCTTCGCCTCGACCGAGGAAGGCAATATTCTCGCCGAGGACGAACAATGGGCGAAGCTGCGCATGATCGGCGAGGTCGCGCGCGAGGTTTGGGGGTAACGTTATTGACATCGTCATTGGCGGGCATAGTCGTTCGTAGAACGGCGTCGCTTCGCTCGCCTATGCCGGCAATCCATGGGGCGGCATGGCTGCATGGACCCCCGTGTCAAGCACGGGGGTGACGATTGAAAGAGGGGGCAACCTGGAAATGTCGAACATCGTTGCGGGCAAGGTCGCGATCGTCACCGGCGCGGGACGCGGGATCGGCCGCGGCATCGCGCTACTATTGGCGCAGGAGGGCGCACGCGTCGTGGTTTGCGACATCGGCGCCAGCCTCGACGGCGCCGGCACCGATACCGGCCCGGCACAAACGGTCGTCAACGAGATCAAGAAGGCCGGCGGCGAGGCGATCGCTTCGACGCTGTCGATCAGCGATCCGGGCAACGCCGAAAAAATCGTCGCCGCGGCGCTCGAGCAGTTCGGCCGCGTCGACATTCTCGTCAACAATGCCGGCATTTTGCGCGACCGCATCTTTCATCGCATGAGCTGGTCCGACTGGTC
>DASSXN010000037.1:0-2459 GCA_035703785.1 Xanthobacteraceae bacterium | reverse complement strand
ATCGGAACGCGCCGCCTGCACGTCGCGGAAGGCGTCGAGCACTTGCGTCGGCGGATCGACCTTCTGCAATTGCACCTGCTGCACCACGACGCCGGCGCCGTAATCGTCGAGCGTCTTCTGCATGCTTTCCTGCACCGCGGTTTCGATGGTCTGCCGCGCGCCGGTGAGAATGGCCTGAATATTGGAGTGCCCGATTACTTCGCGCATCGCGCTTTCGCCGACCGCCTTCACCGTACCCTCGGGCGCTTGCACGTTGAACAAGTAGTCGCCGACATGGTCGGGCTTGACCTTCCACAGCACCGAGAAGTCGACATCGACGATGTTCTCGTCGCCGGTGAGCATCAAAGCCTCTTCCGGCACGTCGCGCATGGTGCTGCCGCGGCGCAGATCGAAACCGATGTCGATCTTGTTGACGCGCAGCGCCTGCGGCGTGAGCGCGGTCTCGATCGGATAGGGCAGGTGATAATTCAGCCCGGGCGGCACCTCACGCACGAACTTGCCGAAGCGGAGCACTACGCCAAGCTCATCGGGCTCGACGCGGAAGAATCCGGAAAAGCCCCACAGCACCACCGCGGCTACCGCGATCAAGGCGAAACCGCGGCCGCCGAGATTACCGGGCATCAGCCCGCGTAACCGGTCCTGGCTCCTTCGCAGGAATTCTTCGAGGTCGGGCGGCTTGGGGCCCTGCGACTGCGGCCCTGAACCCCACGGTCCGCGCGGTCCAGACCCCCACGGACCGCCGGTCTGATTGCTCCACGGCATGACTTTGCTCCTACAGCATGATCCCGAAAAGTGGGTACCGGTATTCGGAAAAAATCATGCTCAATTAACCTTGGCAGCGGTGCTGCTTGGGGCCCGTTGCGAGCCGAATTGCGGGCCGGATTTGGCTGCCGGGTTTATAGGGGAGTGGCCTTTCGCTTACAACGCGCAGTTATGACGCGTAGCGCCGCCGCGCGAGTGTATTAAGTATGAGTGCGAAGCGTGTATTTTAAGGCCCGTTCGCTTCAACTTGCGCGTTCATAGCTGACAAAGGCAAACGCCGCGTCGTCTTGCGGCCCGGGCTTCTGTTCGCTGCGCGCGGTTTCGCGCCATAGTTTGGGATCGATCGCAGGGAAGCATGCATCGCCGCCCACGCGCTTGTGCACTTCGGTGATGACGAGCCGCGTGGCGAGCGGCAGCGCTTGCAAATAAATGTCGGCGCCGCCGGCGACGATGATGGCGCCGGCGTTACGCCGCAAGGCATCACTACGCGCGGTTTCCAGCGCGGCCTCAAAATTCGGCGCGACCACGATTCCGGGCGCGCTGAAATTTTCGTCGCGGCTGATCACGATTGTGGTGCGGCCGGCAAGCGGCTTGCCGATCGAGGCAAAGGTCTTCCGCCCGAGCACCACCGGCTTGCCCATGGTGAGCGCGCGGAAATGCGCCATGTCCGATTTCAACCGCCACGGCAGCGCATTGCCGCGGCCGATGACGCCATTCTCGGCGACCGCAGCGATAATGATAATGTCCATGTGACGCGGCCGGGGGCAGTTACACCGCGACCGCGGCCTTGATGTGCGGGTGCGGCTCGTAGCCTTCGAGGACGAAATCCTCGTAAGTCAGCGCGAACAGATCCTTCGCCGCCGGATTGATCCGCATGGTCGGCGGCGTCCGCGGCTGCCGCGTGAGCTGCAGCCGCGCCTGTTCGAGATGATTGAGATAAAGATGCGCGTCGCCGAGCGTGTGGATGAAGATTCCCGGTTCGAGTCCGGTCACTTGCGCCACCGCCATGGTCAACAGCGCATAGGAGGCGATGTTGAACGGCACGCCGAGAAACACATCGGCCGAGCGCTGATAAAGCTGGCACGACAGCGCGCCGTTGGCGACGTTGAACTGGAACAGGCAATGGCACGGCGGCAGCGCCATGCCTTCGATCTCGGCCGGATTCCAGGCAGTCACGATCAGCCGCCGCGAATTGGGATTGCGGCGAATTTCATCGACCACATTGGCGATCTGATCGATGCACCGTCCGTCCGCCGCCGGCCATGAGCGCCACTGGTGGCCATAGACCGGACCCAGGTCGCCGTTCTCGTCGGCCCACTCGTCCCAGATGCGCACGCCGTGCTCGTTGAGATACTTGATGTTGGTGTCGCCGCGCAGGAACCAGAGCAGCTCATAGACGATGGATTTGACGTGCAGCTTCTTGGTGGTGAGGAGCGGAAAACCGCGCCGCAGATCGAACCGCATCTGATGGCCGAAGATCGCGCGCGTGCCGACGCCGGTGCGGTCGTGTTTTTCCACGCCCTCGCTGAGCACGCGTTCCATCAGGTCGAGATATTGGCGCATCGAGCTTTGCGGTTCCGGGCGATTCGTTATGCCGAGTCTAGCGTCAAATGAGCGGCAGACGAAGCGAGCGCAAGACTTCCGCCGGCAACGTGATCCGGTGATTCATGCTGATGTTCGGTGTTTCGCTTCCCCTC
>DASSXN010000013.1:0-24519 GCA_035703785.1 Xanthobacteraceae bacterium | reverse complement strand
CTGCCGAAGATCGAGGCCAAGCTCAAAGAGGGCCTGCACGCCGACACCTCGTCTTCGACCTCCGCAGCGGCAGCTGACAAGCCGGCCGATGTCGTGAAGACGAAAAAATCCGGTGACGGGGGCTAAGCGGCCTCCTTGTCTAATGATCTCGTCGAAAGCGCGCCGGCCAAAGTCAATTTAACCCTGCGCGTGCTCGGCCGCCGCGCCGACAGTTATCACGACATCGAAAGCCTGGTGGCATTTGCCGATGTCGGCGATCGGCTGTCATTGACGCCCGGCGACGCGCTGACGCTCACCGTGGCCGGGCCGGGCGCGGCGCAGACCGGAGCAGAGGCCGACAATCTCGTGGTGAAAGCTGCGAACGCACTGGCTGCACGCGTTCCGGGTCTGCGCGCGGGCGCGTTTCGTCTGGAAAAGAACCTGCCGGTTGCGGCCGGACTTGGCGGCGGCTCGGCCGATGCCGCGGCAGCGCTCCGGCTTCTGGCGCGGGCGAATAAGCTAGCGTCCGACGATCCGCGCCTCCACGATGCCGCGCGTGCGACCGGCGCCGACGTGCCGGTCTGCTTCGATCCGCGCCCGCGGGTCATGCGCGGCATTGGCGAAATGCTCTCCGCGCCGCTGCCGCTGCCGCGCTTGCATGCGCTTCTGGTCAATCCCGGCGTCGCGGTGCCGACCAAGCTGGTTTTTTCCGGCTGGAGGCCCTCCGCAAATCCGCTCCGAGCTTTGAAGCCCGCCGCCGATTTTGCCGCCTCGCCGAAGATTCAGAACGAGGAGCAACTCCTTGATTGGCTCGCAAGCGAAGCAAACGATCTGGAAGCGCCGGCGATCGCGCTTGAGCCGGCGATCGCCGATGTGCTGGCGTCGCTGCGCGCCGCCGCTGGCTGCCGCTTGGCCCGGATGTCGGGCTCGGGTGCGACGTGCTTTGCGCTATTTGCGGCAGCCGTGGACAGCGCATCAGCGGGCAAAAATCTGCGCGTCAAATTTCCCAATTGGTGGATAAGCGAGACGGTACTCGGTTAGCTTGGGGCCGCGTTGGCTCCGCCGCCGCGCGGTTACCCGCGAGCGGTAGCGAGCACCGGAGCTGCCGATTCGGCGCGCTCCTCTGCCGGACCTTCTTGGCGGCTCAAGTTAAGCGCGCAGTTAATCAATCCGACATGACTGTAAGCTTGCGGGAAATTGCCCAGCATGCGGCCGGTCGTCGGATCGAACTCTTCAGCGAGCAAACCTACATCATTGCAACGAGACAGCAAACGGTCAAATAGCTTTCGGGCCTCCGCATGCCGGCCTTGCAAAATATAATTGTCGACGAGCCAGAAGCTGCAAGCCAGAAACGCGCCTTCACCTTCCGGCAAGCCGTCACTCGGATTGTCGGTTTCATAGCGTAGAACAAATTCTCCATCGATGAGGAGCTTGTCCTCGATCGCTCGAAGCGTTCCCTGGACTCGCGGATCGCTCGCCGGAAGAAAGCCTACGAGTGGAATCAAAAGCAGGCTGGCATCGAGCCGCTTGGAGCCGTAGGCCTGCACAAAACTGTTAAGATCGCAATCGAAACCGCACTCGCAGACTTGGGCGTGAATTTCGTCGGCGAGCTCGCGCCACCGTTGCGCTGACTCGCCGAATTCCCGCGCCGCAACCTCATTCGCCGCGCGATCGAATGCGACCCAAGCCATCACCTTTGAATGCACAAAGTGCTGCCGCTCGCCGCGCACCTCCCAAAGACCGTCGTCTGGCTGCCGCCAAACCGTAGAAAGATATTCCAGCACAACTGGCCGCAAAGCTCGGCCGCGTTCGGATGGTGTCATGCCCGTCTTGAGCGTCTGAAACATTGCGTCGGCGACCTCGCCATAGACGTCGAGCTGCAGCTGCTGGGATGCGTCATTGCCAATGCGCACTGGCGCAGAGTTCTCATAGCCGGGCAGCCACGGGACAATCAGTTCCGGCAGCCATCGCTCACCACCTACGCCATACATGATCTGGATTTGGCGCGGACTGCCGGCAACAGCCCGAATAAGCCAGTCCCGCCAGGCGCGCGCTTCGTCGTAGTAGCCGAGATTCATAAACGCCAAGAGGGTGAAGGTCGCGTCTCGCAGCCAGCAATAGCGATAGTCCCAATTCCTCACGCCGCCGAGACGCTCGGGCAGTGACGTGGTAACAGCGGCGACGATCCCGCCCGTCGGTGCGTAGGTCAAAGCCTTCAAGGTGATAAGCGAGCGTTTCACCGCTTCGGACCAACGCCCAACATCAGGGCAGCGATCGCACCACTGGCGCCAAAATGCTTCGGTGTGCTCGAGGGCCTGTAACGGATCGATCGCCGGCGGCGGATTTTGGAATGAAGATCCATACGAGAGGACAAAGGGAATCGACTGGCCGGCCTCGACGGCGAACTCGCCGACGGTCTTAAGGTCTTCTCCGTAAAGCGCCGCAGGCGTCCGCAAGACCAGGCGCTCAGGTCCGGCAATGGCGTTGATCGTGTCGTCATCGAGGCGGTTGACCCACGGCACGCTGGCGCCGTAATTGAAACGCAACACGAGCTCGGTCTGGAAAACGACCCGACCGGAACGACCGGCGACGATCCGCACCAGATCGGCGCCATCTGCCGGCGGCATGAAATCGATGACCGTCGCGCAGCCGGTGTCAGTCTCGAATTCGGTTTCAAGGATGAGAGTGCCGGGGCGATAATGCCGACTTGTGCTGACAGGCGCGGATTTCGGGGCGATGAGCCATCTACCATTCTCAGTCGTCCCAAGGAGCGCGGCAAAGCACGCCGGCGAATCGAAGCGCGGCCAGCACAGCCAGTCGATAGAGCCGTCGCGGCCCACCAAAGCCGCGGCCCTGCAGTCCCCGATCAGTGCGTAGTCTTCGATGCGTAGCGTCATGGGTTTTTGGCGCATAGTAAAGCATGAGCGCGCGCGCTGCTGTCATGCGTCCGGATCCCGTTGAAAGCAAGGACCCCAATCGACGGGGACCAAGGCAAATCACTCCCGTCCGTCCTGCGCCAGATCGAACGTAAAGACGCCCTCGTGGTTGTCGGGCCGCTTCAGCACCTCGGGGTGACGCAGCGTGCGGCGCGCGTCGTGGTAGCCGGCGCGCCAATGTTCCTGCATGCTCAGCCGCGAGAACTCATAATCCTTGGAATGGCCCTCGTAATTCTTGGCGCGATAAATCAGGTGGACGATGTTGTAGACCTTGCGCTCGGCGGCGGTGCCGAGCATCTGCGCTTCCGGACCGTTCTTTAGCTCCTCAGGCAGTTTTTCCAGGAGACCCGCCAGAGTGTGCCGAAGTTTTTGGATGTGCTTGAACTGATCTGTGCCGGCGCGCGTGCGGCTCGAATAGCGGATTTCCTTTTCCCGCGTCATGACATCGAAGATGTTGCGGGGGAATTCGCCGCGTGCGCTCCACAGGTCGACCTGGAAGGCGAGCGTGTCACGGCGCGGCTCGGTCTCGACAACCCATTGCAGGGGTGTGTTCGAGACGACGCCTCCGCCCCAATAAAACTCGCCTTCGATCTCGACGGCTGGAAAGCCCGGCGGCAGTGCGCCACTCGCCATAATGTGCTCCGGCCGGATCGTATGGGTGTCGTTATCGAAGTAAGCGAAGTTGCCGGTCCGAACGTTCACGGCGCCGACGCTGAAACGTGTCGCGCCGGCATTGATTCGATCGAAGTCGATAAGGTGCTCCAGCGTGCGCTTCAGCTCGCCCGTGTCGTAGACGCTGGTGGCATCAATTGTTCCGGCTGGCTGAAACCACGGCGGCACTGGGCGCGCCCTGAAGAATCCGCTTGCGCCGCTTGCCATCGCAAAGCTCGCGCTCATTTGATTAAGCAACTGACGCATGGCGTCGCCCCGCGCGAAATCGAGGCATGCATTGCCGGCGCCCGCCCACGGTCCATCGGATGTTACTTGCGTCCAGAATTCTTGCAGCCGATCGACCCGGTCATTCGGCGCATTGCCTGCGATGATCGCGGCGTTGATGGCGCCGATCGACATGCCGGCAATCCAATTCGGATAAATACCGGCCTCGCTCAACGCCTCGTAGACCCCGGCCTGATAGGCGCCAAGCGCGCCGCCGCCCTGTAACACCAAGGCGACAACCTCAAAGAGGTGTTGTGGCGCTTGCACAACACGTGACTGGACTCGAGCATCCATGACAATCTCCGTTTATTAGAATTGCGAGTCACTGGTTCCCGCGAGCGCTATCGCCAGGTGATCAGGTCATTGAGCGCGTAGACATAGGGCCCAAGGCAGACGGCGATCCAGCTAATCGCGGCCCAGGCAATGATGCGGTACCTCATTGTTACTCTCCATTATGGCGTAGATCATCGACCTCAATGGCCGACCGGCGCAGGTCCGCCGAGCTTCACCTTGCGCAGTGTGAGGGCGAGCGGGACGGCGGCGAGCGAGATCAGCGCCAGCGTCCAGAACACGTCGACATAAGCGAGGTAGCTCGCTTGCGTCTGCACCTGCTGGCCGATCCAGGCGAAAGCCTGCTGCTGGGCTTGCGCGAGCGAACTGCCGTGCGCCGCGAAATAATCCATCAGCTGCTTCAGCGCGTTCTGATATTGGCTGGTTGATGGATTTGCGAGTTCGACGAGCCTGCTCTGATGAAACTGCTCGCGATGCGCGAGCACATTGTTGGCGAGCGAGATGCCAATCGAGCCGCCGGTGTTGCGCGCCACGTTGATCAGGGCCGAGGCCATGTCGGCCTTGTCGGGCGCAATCCCGTCATAGGACGCGGCAATGATCGGCAGGAACACCAGCGGCAGCCCGAAGCCGAGATAGATGCGCGAGGTAGCAAAGAACCAGAAGCCCAGGTCGCCGTTGACCTTGGTCATGTCATACATCGCAAACGCGCAGATCGCCGCGCCGGCGGCGATCAGGTAACGGGGCTGCACCTTGCCGGTAAGCTGGCCGACCAGCGGCATCATGAACACGGTCGCGATGCCGCCGGGCGTGAGCACGAGGCCGGCCAAGGTGGCGGTGTAACCGAAATTCTGCTGCACCAGTTGCGGCAGGTATTGCGTGGTCGCGAGCAGAATGGCGCCTGCCGCCAGCATGACCAGGAAAGACGCGCCGAATTGGCGTGTCGCTACCATCCGAATGTCGATCATCGGATTGCGGCGGCTAAGCTCCCACGGGATCATCAGCACAAATGCCAGCGCGCAAATCGCCATCGCGACGATAATGAAGTTCGAGCCAAACCAGTCGTCCTCAAGGCCGCGGTCGAGCGCGATCTCGAGTGCGCCGAGAAAGGTTGCGACCAATACGAAGCCGACCAGGTCGAAGGCGCGGCCTTGCTGCAGGAAACGCGTGCGCTCGGCGAGCGCGGCATTTGACTCGCGCAACAGCGTGCCGATAAGCCCGAGCGCAACCACGCCGACCGGGCCGTTGATCAGGAAGCACCACTGCCAGGACATGTTATCGGCGATCCAGCCGCCGAGCGTAGGTCCGACCACTGGCGCCACGACCACGGCGATGCCAAACAACGCAAAACCCTGGCCGCGCTTTTCCGGCGGGAACGCGCCGGCGAGGATCGACTGCGACACCGGCACCATGCCGCCGCCGCCGAGTCCCTGCATGATGCGGAACAGCAGTAGCGACTGCAGGTTCGGCGCGAAGCCGCACAGCACCGAGCTCACGGTGAACAGCGCCAGGCAAATGAGGAAGAAAGACTTGCGGCCAAGGCGCTGCGCGAAATAGCTCGATCCCGTCAGACTGACGGCGTTGGCGACGAGATAGGTCGTCACCACCCAGGAGGCTTCGTCCTCGCTGACGCCAAGTCCGCCGGCGATATACGGCAGCGCCACATTGGCGATGGTGGTGTCGAGCACTTCCATGAAGGCGGCGAATGCAACCAGGACCGAGATCAGCCACGGATTGGTGCTCGCATTAGCGACGGAAGCACCCGCTCGGCTGCCGGCAGCGCTCACAGCCACGCCCTCAACCGCTCATAGAGCGACGGTGCGGGATCGACGCGCACAGTCGGGACCGCCGACATGCCGGGGCCGAGCGCGACGTCGGCCGGTGGAGCGTCGATAACGATCTTGACCGGTACCCGCTGCACGATCTTGACGTAGTTGCCGGTGGCATTTTGCGCCGGCAGCAGCGAGAAGGCGGTCCCCGAACCCGGCTGGACGCTGGCGAGGTGACCATGGATGGTACGCTCCGGATAGGCGTCGATCGCCAGCGTCACCGGCTGTCCCGGCCGCATCGCGTCGAGCTGCGTCTCCTTGAAATTTGCCGTGATCCAAATCTCGTCCGGGACGAACATGGTCAAAGCCGTGCCGGCCTGCGCGAATTGGCCGACCGCAGCGGTGAGGCTGACGACGCGCCCCGGCTCGGCCGCGGTGATCGTGGTGTGGGAAAGATCAAGCTGCGCCGCGTCCACTTTCGCCTGATCGAGCGCCAGCGTGCTCTCGTTCTGCGCGACGAGGTAGCCTTGATCGTCGGCCTGTTGCTGGGCGATCGCGCTGCGCTGGACGAGGTATTGATAGCGGCCGAGATTGGTCTTTGCCTGTTCGAGCAGCGCCTGGTCATGCGCCAACTGGGCCTTGGCCTGATCGAGCGCGACGCGGTAATCGCGCTCGTCAATGCGCGCGATCACGCCGCCGGCGGCGACGTGCTGGTTGTCGGTGACCGGCACCGCCGTGATGTAGCCGGAGACCTTCGGCGCCATGGAAAAGGCGCGCGCCGCGATGAAGGCGTCGTCGGTCGATTGGAAGTGGCGCGCGTAATCCCAGTAGAGATAACCGCCGCCCACCGCCGCTAAGACCAAAGGCAGTGCCAGCGCCAATGCACGCCAATGCCGCTTCAGGAATCCGGCCCGGCGGCTTGCTCCGGGTTCGTCCTGATCCGGATGGCCATCGTCGTGCACAGACGGAGAATCAATAATGCGGCGTTCGGCGGGGAACTCACTTTGGGGCTCCGGTTGCGGCGCCGGCATTCGCGCGCGGACAAATTTAGTGCCGGCGTCCGCCGACAGCGCTTCATTGTCGGCGGAGAACCGCGACCAGGCTCGCGCGGATCGCAGCTCGGAATATTCGAGGACCGATTGCTCATCGCGATCGAGTTCTGCCTGCAGCGTCATTGTTCAGCTCCGAGCGGCTGGATCGATGAGCGCGAACAGTCTGCGAGCGCTATTCGGGTTTTCCGAACGTCGGCTCGGCCGCGATTTGCCAGGAGCGCTGGCCGGGCGGGATCCGCTCTTGCCGTCGAGCCGTAAAGCTGCCCAAAGCCGGCCAAAGAGGTTGGCCCGCCCCGCCGTGCGGCGTAGCACTCGATCGTGCGCTGCATCCTGTACAGCAGCGCCCTCAATTCATCTGGGTCGACGCCGTCCGCAGCCATAAGGTCGCGAACGATTGGATCGGCTAGCAACTCGTCGACTGAGGCTTCATTCCATCCTGGCATTGCAAACTCCTCGATCCGAGATTAAATAGAACGACACGGTATCGTTTTAATGATCCTTTGTGGCGGCGTCAAGGAATTTTATACGATACCGTTTCGTTTATTTACTTTGGGCCAGCTTCGCGATAAATTATCAAGGCGCTGGCAGGCCTTAGCGGCCACCCTTGGGGGGAACTTGGGGGAATAGGGGCTAGCCGCGGGCGCGATGCACAGGCGATGAGGTCAAACCAATGGGCACGGCGGGCACGGTTTCAGCCAAAGAAAAACGAACTCGGCAACGGCCGGTGGTGCGCAGCGGCCGTCCGCGCCGGGAACTTGTCGGCGAGGTGGATGAGCGCATCCTGGATGCGGCGCGCCGCGCGTTTCTTGAACGCGGCCTCGCTGGCGCCAGTATCGACGAGATCGCCGCCATGGCCCGCGCCGGCAAGCCAACGATCTATGCGCGCTTTCCCAGCAAGGTGGCGCTCTTTACCGCCGTGGTGATGCGCAACGTTGCGACTGTGACCGGCAGGTTCGCAGGCCACGTACCGGTAGGCACGACCGTCGAACAGCGCCTGACCAATTTGGGTGCCACCCTGTTGGAGTGGGCTTTGGCTGGCGACACCGTCGATTTGATGCGCGTCGGGATTTCCGAAGCGCATCGGTTTCCAGATCTGGCCAGCAGCGTTCATGGCATGGCGCGCCGGTGCGGCGAGGACACTGTCGGGCGGCTGTTGAGCGATGTGGCGCAATCTGACGGGCTCGGCGGGCTGCCTGCCTTCGCTCCGGAACGGCTTGCGGCGACCACGCAATTCTTCATGGATTTGGTTTTCAAGCCGATGATCATGCGGGCGCTGTTCGGCGAAAAGCTCAAAGCGCTGCGGGCCGAGATCGGGCCCCATGTGGCACGCAGCATCGCTTTCTTTCTTGCCGCCTGTCGGCACGGCGGCGTCGGTTAAGCTTCGCGCACTAACGGCTCTCGCCAGCGCGATCGGCCGTTCGCTGGCGATAAGCGTCGATTGCCTCACGCAAGCCCTGCGGTATCGCCACCGCCTTCTTCGTCTCCAGTGACATCATCGCCGTGACCATGCGCGCACGCAGCCGCTCAATATTGTCGCGGTGACAGACAATGGCGATCGCAAGCGAGGAGCGGCCGATATCCTCGATCAGCAATGTCAGATCGATCACTTCGCCGATACGGCTTGGAATCTTGAAGTCGCATTCGATGTGAACGAACGGAAATCCGTACCTTTGGCCGGTGATCAGCTCGGCATAATCGTAGCCGAGCTCCTGTCCGTACCAGTCTTCGATCAGGCCGTTGAACATGTCGAAGTAGTGCGGGAAGTAGACGATGCCGGCCGGATCGCAATGCGAAAAGCGAATCGGAACGCTGCGCGTAAAAGCTGCGCTCGGCGGCACAAATCGATCCTGCAGCATGAGATTGGCTCTTTCTTGTGTTTTCTGCGGCGTCGAAAGCGGCTGATGTGTCGACCAGCAAGCTTAGGTCGACTATGACACTGAAGAAACGCTTGTCCGTTGCCAATCTGTGAAATGCAGTTTGATTCAAATCAAGGTCCTGCCGGGCGAACAGCTTGTATCCTCGCCGCTGGGGGTTGGAAGGAGTAACGGTCATGAAAAAGCTCAGCGTACTCGGCTTCGTTGTCGCCACCGGACTGTTATGCTCGGCCCCCGTCACGGTTGATTGGTCGCCAACGAAGACACCGTCGTTGTCGGTTGATACCGCGGACGCGAGAATCGGCCGGCCGCTCACCCCGATGAGCGTCGCCGGCGTCAATCGCCGCGTACATCGCCGTGCGGTCTACGGCGCGGCGGCGGCCGGCGCCGCCGGTTACGGTTACTACAACTACTATGGCCGTCGGTGTGGGTATGCCCCATACCCGGCGTGCTAGTCTTCGTTGACGCTGAAGAGCGCCGCCCGCCGGGGCGGCGCTTCTTTTTTGCCCTGTCGTCGTGCACTGAATCCCGGTTACATAAATACCGAAAGCGGTCGCCGAACAGATTTGGCTTCCCGATGATTGTCGCTAAACGGGCGGGTTCGCCCGGCGAAGTACTGGTCGTTTTCCTCAAACTCGGACTAAGCTGCTTCGGCGGGCCGATCGCTCATATCGGCTATTTCCGTGACGAGTTCGTCGTCCGCCGGCGCTGGCTCGGCGAACAGGCCTATGCCGATCTCGTGGCGCTTTGTCAGTTTTTGCCCGGCCCGGCGTCCAGCCAGATCGGCTTCTCCGTCGGCCTGATGCGCGCCGGCTATCTCGGCGCTGCAGCGGCATGGACCGGTTTTACTTTGCCGTCGGCAATCCTGCTCGTCCTGTTTGCCTATGGCGCCGGAAATCTGCATGGCGCAATCGGCACGGGCTTGCTTCACGGGCTCAAGCTCGTTGCCGTGGCCATCGTGGCGCAAGCCGTTTGGGGCATGGCGCGGACGCTCTGCCCTGACCGCGAGCGAGCATCGATCGCGGCGATCGCGTCACTGATCATCTTATTTAGCGGCACGTCGATTGCTCAGATCGGCGCGATCGTATTTGGCGCCGCCGCTGGCTTGTGGCTGTGCCGCAATGGGCAACCGAGCGAACCTGGCCATGACCCTGGCCAGGTCGTTGTAGCGGTCTCGCGCAGGGTGGGAATAGCGGCACTGATCGTTTTTTTCGCGTTGCTGGGCGGCCTTCCGTTCCTGCGCAATCTGGGAGCGAGCTCCGGCGCGGCATTGTTCGACGCATTTTACCGCTCCGGCGCGCTGGTCTTCGGCGGCGGCCATGTCGTGCTGCCGCTTCTGCGGGAGGCATTCGTGACGCCCGGTTGGGTGAGCGATGATGCGTTCCTTGCCGGCTATGGCGCCGCGCAAGCGGTTCCGGGGCCGCTTTTCACCTTCGCCGCTTATCTTGGCGCCGTCGCCAACCCGTCTCCGCACGGAGTGGCAGGCGCGGTCGTGGGCCTGATCGGCATTTTTCTTCCCGGAATTCTGGTGCTGCTAGGCACGCTTCCGTTCTGGGACGCGCTTCGCCAGAAAACCGGCGCGCAGGCGACGATGCGCGGCGTCAACGCCGCCGTCGTCGGTCTGCTCGGCGCGGCGCTCTACAATCCGGTGTGGACTAGTTCGGTGCACGCGCGGGGCGACTTTGCCGTCGCGCTCGTCGGCTTCGTGCTGCTCACGGCATGGCGCGCGCCGCCGCTCGTGGTCGTGGTTGTCAGTGCCATCGGCGGCGTTCTGCTCGCGCTTTTCAATGGCTGAAAACGATGTGGCCGATCAACAGCGCGCGGCGCGGGTGTTTGCTAATGCTTGCGCGCGATGCAGAAGTCGACCGTCTCGGCCAGCGCCGCCTTCATTTTTGAATCGGGAAACAGCGCCAGCGCGTCGCGCGCGATTGCACCGTAGTGATGAGCGCGCCCGATCGTGTCCTCGATGGCGCGATGCTTGACCATCAATCCGATGGCGTGATCGAGATCGGCATCGGTCGCTTCGCCGCGCTCGAGCGTGCGCCGCCAAAATTCACGTTCGGCATCGCTGCCGCGACGGAACGCGAGCACGACCGGCAATGTAATCTTACCTTCGCGAAAATCGTCGCCGATGTTCTTGCCAAGCCGCGACGACACGCCGCCATAGTCGAGCGCATCGTCGACGAGTTGAAAAGTGATGCCGAGATTCATTCCGTAGGAGCGGCTCGCCGCCTGCTCGGCCTTCTGCCGTCCGGATATGGCGGGACCGACTTCGCATGCGGCGGCGAACAGTTCCGCGGTCTTGGCGCGGATCACGGCGATATATTCATCCTCGGTGGTCGCGGTGTTTTTCGCTGCGGCGAGCTGCATGACCTCGCCTTCGGCGATCACCGCGGCGGCAGCGGAAAGAATCTCCAATGCTTTGAGGCTGCCGACCTCGACCATCATTTTGAAAGCCTGGCCGAGCAGAAAATCGCCAACCAGGACACTCGCCTCGTTGCCCCACAGCATCCGCGCCGCCATCCGCCCGCGCCGCAGCTCGCTCTCATCGACCACGTCGTCGTGGAGCAGCGTCGCCGTGTGCATGAATTCGACCGCAGCCGCGAGCTTGATATGGCCGTCGCCGCCATAACCGGCGAGCCGCGATAAAGCCAGCGTCAGCATCGGTCGCAGCCGTTTGCCGCCGGAATTGATCAGATGATTGGCGACCTCGGGAATCATCGTCACTTCCGACCCGGTGCGCGCGATGATGGTGGCGTTGACGCGTTCCAAGTCAGCGGCAACCAGATCGACCAACGGATCGATCGATGGTTCACGCGCGCTTTCGAATGGTACGATGACCGCCATTTCAATCATTTCTCCGATAGGTCCGGACAGGCAGAAAGGCTATGGTCGTATCATACCGGGAAGGTAATACGCGCGTATATAGATTGACGCGCGCTCGAGTGCCAGCGGCGCTACGGCGCTCGGGAGGGAGCGCATTCTGTTATGTTGCCGCCATGTCGCCGCCAGGTCGCTCAAACATGTCGCTCATAGTTGCCTCGTCTAAGCGACCCCCTCTACCGCCGGTGCCGGCAACGCAGCAGGGCTGATCATGCGCGAACTCGTTCGTACCACTGACGCCGTGCTGATTTCGGCCATTGAAGCGCTGCTTAATAGCGCGCGTATCAAGCATTTGGTGGTGGATCAGAATATGAGCGTGCTGGAAGGCTCGATTGGCATTTTTCCACGCCGCATCCTGGTCGGCGAGGACGAACTCAACATGGCGCGCCGCTTGCTTGAGGACGCCGGCTTCGGCCACGAGCTGCGTCCCGATAGCCGCTGATGGCCGCCGCAGCGGACTCGACCAGCGAAGACGCGCTTCTCGGCGGCAAACTCACGTTGCGGCAGCCGCTTCGCGGCCATCGCTTTGGCCATGACGCGGTGCTGCTTGCGGCGGCGACACCGGCGCGCGCCGGCGAGCATGCGATCGAACTCGGCGCCGGCGTCGGCGCGGCCGGGCTGGCGCTCGCTCGCCGCGTCGATGGGCTCGCCGTCACGCTCATTGAACTCGATCCGAACCTCGCTGCACTGGCGCGCGAAAACGCCGCGCGCAATTCGCTCGCCGAGCGCGTGCGGGTGGTCTGTCTTGATATCGCGGCGCCGGTCGCGCAATTCGCCGATGTCCGCCTTGCTCCCGACTCCGCCGATCATGTTTTGATGAACCCGCCGTTCAACGCGCCGCATAAGCCGTCGCCCGATCAAGCGCGGCGGTTGGCGCATGCCGCATCGCCCGGCATGCTGGCGCGATGGATCGATACCGCGGCGCGGCTGTTGCGCCCCCAAGGCGCTTTGACGCTGATCTGGCGCGCCGACGCTCTCGCCGATCTGGTCGCGGCGCTGGCGTCAGGATTCGGCGCGATCGCGATTATTCCGGTTTATCCGAAGCCCGGTGCTGCCGCGATCCGCGTGCTAGTGAGCGCAGCAAAGCACAGCAACGCGCCGCTAGCCTTGCTGCCCGGATTGGTGCTCGCCGACCCCGACAATAAGCCAACCGCCCAAGCCGAAGCGATACTGCGCGACGGCGCAGCGCTCGTTTTGACAGCACGCTGACGCGCGACCTCGACTATGTCGCGATCAAGGCTTCAGCGCATCGCTGCTTAAGCCTTAGGCATTACGCCGGTACGGAATCGGGTGGCGCCGTCGGGGTTTGCTTCGGTTCGGCCCGGATGGGAATATACGAAAGAGCAACAAAGAAGCTCACAATCATGAGGAGGAAGTAGATCTTCATTAGTCCTTCGCCTCTGCCGCAGGTGACCGGCGCCATCCCTCCAAGCAAGAAGCGTTCCACTACCTTAAAAAACCGTTACTTGAGCGCTGCCGAAAGCCTGCTTATTTGCGCAGCATGACCGACGGTTCCACCGGACTATCCATTCGCGAGCTTTCCGCCCGCGCGCTCGGCGGCTTGCGCGGCCTCGTCCCGCAACGTTTTCAGCGCGATCGTCCGGTTGTGCCGGTGGTGCGATTGGCCGGCATCATCGGGTTTTCCACCCCGTTGCGCCCGGGGCTCACGCTTGCCGGCTTGGCGCGCACGCTCGATCGGGCCTTCACGATACGCCACGCCGCCGCGGTTGCCCTTGTCGTCAATTCGCCGGGCGGATCGCCGGTACAGTCGCACCTGATCTTTCGCCGCATCCGCCAATTGGCCGAGCAGCATAAGCGCCGGGTGATCGCCTTCATCGAAGACGCCGGTGCATCCGGCGGCTATATGATCGCCTGCGCGGCGGACGAAATAGTAGCCGATCAGCATTCCATCGTCGGCTCGATCGGCGTGGTCGGCGGCTCGTTCGGATTGGACAAGATGATCGCCAAGCTCGGCATTGAGCGGCGGCTGTACACGTCTGGCGAGCACAAAGCCATGCTCGATCCGTTTTTGCCGGAAAATCCCGATGACGTTGACCGGTTGAAGAAACTGCAGCGCGAAATCCACGACGACTTCATTGCGCTGGTGAAATCGCGCCGGGCCGGCAAGCTTACCGGCGCGGAAGACGATCTGTTCTCCGGCGCCTATTGGACCGGCCGGCGGGCGCTGGAACTCGGACTCGTCGATGCGATCGGCGATCTCCGCAGCGTCTTGCGCGAACGATTTGGCGACAAGCTCGTTACGCCCCTGGTGTCTGCCGAACGCGGCTGGTTTGGCCGGCGTCTGTTCGGCGCGGCTGGCGAGACGGCTTTGGCAGCGCCGGCCCGCTTGGCTGTTGCCGACGACCTCATTTCGGCGCTTGAAGCCCGCGCCATTTGGGCGCGTTTTGGGCTTTGACCCTGGCGTCTGCGGCCATAATTCGGCTGGTCCCTGGCGCTAGGATCGTGCACATTCGGGCTAGCGCATGATCCCGAAAAGTGGGAACCGGTTTCCCGCCTGCGCGAAGCGATGCTAGCCGCCAGTACTCTCGTGTCACGCTTCGGCGGGCGAAGGCAGGTCGGGTAAGATCATGCGCAAACGGAACATTGGTCACAGATCGGGATTTCATTTCGATCCGATCCAGGCTTGGGAAGAATAGACAATGCCGCCACTGGTGGTTTTCGCCCTGGGCGTCATCGGGGCCACGGTGCTGGCGCGCTGGTGCGTCAAAGAGGTGCGCCGGGTCAATGCCGAGCTTGATGAGATGCGCGCCAAAGCCGCGCCGCACGACCGCACCACCATGCCGAAACTAAAGCCCGATCCAAAGACCGGCGAATACCGGCCAGGCTGACCACGCCTACGGCGTCTCCTTAATCCCGTGTTCGGCCACGACGCGGCCCCATTTGTCATATTCGGCGCGCATGAATGCACCCAGCGCCTCGGGCGTGCCGCCGACCGGCACGGCGCCTGATTTGACGATTTTGCCGCGCACGTCGGGATCCCCAAGTGCGGCATTGACCGCATCGTTGAGCTTCTTGATCAGCGCCGGCGGCGTTTTTGCCGGGGCCAGCAAGGCATACCAGTTCGACGCATCGGTATTGGGATAACCCTGCTCGGCAAGCGTCGGCACGTCCGGAATCATTTGATTGCGTTGATTGGCGGCGGCGCCGATCGGCACCACCGTTCCAGCCTCGATCTGCGCCATCAACACCGTGAGGTCGGCCGCCACTACCTGCACCTGACCGCCGAGCAGATCGGTCAGCATCGGCGCCGCGCCGCGATAAGGTACATGGAGGAAACTGATGCCTGCGGCGTCGGCGAGGAGCACCTGCGCAAGGTGCGTCGTCGAGCCGATCCCGGTGGAGGCGAACGAAATCGCCCCGGGTTTTTGCTTGGCGAGCGCGACCAGCTCCTTGGCGGTCTTGATCGCCATTTTCGGGCCCACGACCAATACTGTTGTATTGGTGACCGCTTCGGCGATGGGGGCGAAGTCGCGCAGCGAATCGTAGGGAAGGCCCGCCATCACGTGCGGCGAAATTGTCACCGCGCCGGCGGTGGTGAGAAACAGCGAATAGCCGTCGGGATCGGATTTGGCGATATTGTCGGCGCCGACGGTGCCGTTGGCGCCCGCCTTGTTCTCGATGTAAACGCGCTGGCCGAGCAGCGTCGACATTTTGTCGGCGAGGAGCCGGCCGACGAAATCGGTCGGCCCGCCGGGCGGAAACGCGATCAGGACCCGGATCGGCCGGCTCGGATAATCCTGCGCCTGTGCCGGCCGAGCCAAGCCGGCAAGCGCAGCCGTGACCAGCGCCAGCGCCGCCGCGGCGACCACCAGATTGCGAATTTTGCCCACCTTGAGCCCTCCATTTCGGGCGGCCAATCGCGATCTGGTATCAGGAATCGGCTATCACGTCTCGATTGCGATCCGGGGTGTTACACCGGCTTGACCTTGCCGCGGCCTTCACCAAGAACGGGGCTGATGACGCAGACGTCGAACGAAAATCTGCCGCTCCATATGCGGCCGGAACGGTCGTTCCAGGGGCTCATTCTGGCGCTGCAGCGCTATTGGGCCGACTGGGGCTGCATCATTCTGCAGCCCTATGACATGGAAGTCGGCGCCGGCACCTTCCATCCGGCAACGACATTGCGGGCGCTCGGGCCGAGACCCTGGAATGCGGCCTATGTGCAGCCGTCGCGCCGGCCGAAAGACGGCCGCTATGGCGAGAACCCCAACCGCCTCCAGCACTACTATCAGCTGCAAGTCATCCTCAAGCCGTCGCCGGAGGATTTGCAGGAGCTTTATCTGAAATCGCTTTACGCCATCGGCATCGATCCGAAGCTCCACGACATCCGCTTCGTCGAGGACGACTGGGAGAGCCCGACGCTCGGCGCCTGGGGTCTCGGCTGGGAATGCTGGTGCGACGGCATGGAAGTGTCGCAATTTACCTATTTCCAACAGGTCGCCGGCTTCGAATGCGCGCCGGTCTCGGGCGAGTTGACCTACGGCCTCGAACGGCTGGCGATGTATGTGCAGGGGGTCGAGAACGTTTTCGACCTCAACTTCAACGGCCGCGACGGCGCGCAGAAGGTGACCTACGGCGACGTGTTCTTGCAGGCGGAGCAGGAATATTCGCGGCACAACTTTGAATATGCCGACACCGAGATGTTGTTCGAGCAATTCCGCATGGCGGAAGCAGCCTGCCGCAAATATCTCGAAGCCGGCTGGGCCGGCGATGGCAAGCGCGCCAGCAATCGCGCGCGGCATCTGATGGCGCTGCCGGCTTACGATCAGTGCATCAAAGCGAGCCACATCTTTAATCTGCTCGAAGCGCGCGGCGTGATTTCGGTGACCGAGCGGCAGAGCTACATTCTGCGGGTGCGCGAACTTGCCAAGGCTTGCGGCGAGGCATGGCTGGCAACCGAAGGGGGAGGAAACAACGCATGAGTGATGACGGCACAATGCCCGAAATCGGCGGCCGGCGGCCGATCCCGATCATGCTGGAAGGCGGCAAGAGTTATTGGTGGTGCGCCTGCGGGCGTTCCAAGTCACAGCCGTTTTGCGACGGCTCGCACAAGGGCACGGCTTTCAGTCCGGTCGAATACAAGCCCGCGGCGGCCGAAGAAGCCTGGTTCTGCGCCTGCAAGCGCTCGGCCAAAAAACCGATGTGCGACGGCAGCCATAAAAGACTTTGATGAACTCGTCCGATGCCTGATCTGTTGCTGGAACTTTTCTCGGAAGAAATTCCCGCCCGCATGCAGGCGCGGGCGGCGGCGGATTTGCGCAAGGCCGTCACCGACCGCCTGGTCGAGGCCGGGTTGCCTTATGACGGCGCCAAGTCTTTCGTGACCCCGCGGCGCCTCGCGCTCGCTGTGCAAGGCGTGCCGGTGCGCCAGCCCGACCGGCGCGAGGAGAAGAAAGGTCCGCGCGTCGGCGCGCCGGAGCAGGCCGTCGCCGGTTTTCTCAAAGCTGCCGGCCTGAAATCGCTCGCCGAGGCAAAAGTGCAGCCGGACAAAAAGGGCGATTTCTACGTCGCGGTGATCGAGAAACCCGGCCGCCCGGCGCTCGAAGTGATCAGCGAAATCCTGCCCGAAGTGATCAAGACTTTTCCCT
Source organism: Xanthobacteraceae bacterium (assembly GCA_035703785.1). Taxonomy (GTDB): domain Bacteria; phylum Pseudomonadota; class Alphaproteobacteria; order Rhizobiales; family Xanthobacteraceae; genus BOG-931. Next base: position 7,193 of record DASSXN010000013.1, on the reverse strand, counting down.
GGCCGAAGTCGATGCGCTGGGGCGCGCAATCCAAAAATCCCGGCGCGCTCAATTGGGTGCGGCCGCTGCATTCGATTCTCGCCACCTTCGGTCCCGAAACCGAGGATCCGGACATCGTACCGTTCACGGCCAACGGCATCGCCGCCGGCAACGTCACGCGCGGCCATCGTTTCCTGGCGCCGGACACTTTCACCGTGCGCCGGCTCGCCGATTACACGGCCAAGCTCGACAAGGCCAAGGTGGTGCTCGACCCCGAGCGGCGGCGGCGCATCATCCACACCGAGGCGAAGCAGCTTGCCTTCGCGCAGGGGCTTGAGCTCGTCGAGGACGACGGGCTTCTCGCCGAAACCGCCGGCCTCGTCGAATGGCCGGTGGTGCTGATGGGCGCCTTCGACGAATCGTTCCTGCAGATTCCGGAAGAAGTCATCCGCGCCACCATCCGCAACAACCAGAAATGCTTCGTGCTGCGCGACGCGGCGCACGCCAAGCTCGTCAACAAGTTTCTGCTCGTCGCCAATCTCGAGGCCAATGACGGCGGCAAGGCGATCGTCGCCGGCAACGAGCGCGTGATCCACGCGCGATTGTCGGATGCGCGGTTTTTCTACCAAACCGATTTGAAGACCAAGCTTGAAGATCGCCTGCCAAGGTTTAACGACATCATCTTCCACGAGAAGTTGGGCACGCAAAGCGAGCGCATTGAGCGCATTGAGCGATTGGCCGCAGAGATTGCGCCGATGGTTGGCGCCGACGCGAAAAAGGCAAAACGCGCCGCGCAGCTGTGTAAAGCCGACCTGCTCACGGAAATGGTCGGCGAATTTCCCGAGCTGCAAGGCACGATGGGGAAGTATTACGCGCAGGAACAAGGCGAGGACGAGGCTGTCGCGCACGCCATCGGGGATCATTACCGGCCGAAGGGCCCGGATGATCTGGTGCCGAGCGATCCGGTATCGATCGCGGTGGCGCTCGCCGACAAGCTCGATACGCTGGTCGGCTTCTGGATAGCTGACGAAAGACCAACCGGCAGCGCGGATCCGTTTGCACTCCGCCGAGCGGCCCTCGGCGTGATCAGAATAATCCTCAATAACAACGTGAGATTTCGCGTGTTTAGGCTATTAATCGGTCACGCATTGCAAATCAGCAGGCAAAGAGAAAATCCTTCTATTTCTTTATCTTCGGATGTTTACGACGTCGGGGAGGATTTCTCAGACCTTCTTGTCAGCCTTAACGAGCTGAGAAAAAAGGCGCGGGAGATTAGGGAAAACAACGATCACGCAATCGACCCGATTCGCCGGATTACGTTTTCTTCGGGTGAGCTGCTTATTTTTTTCGCCGATCGTCTGAAAGTGCAGCTGCGGGATCAGGGTGCGCGTTATGACCTCGTTGATGCTGTGTTCGAACTTGGAGGCCAGGACGATCTGTTGCTGATCGTGCGCCGGGTCGAGGCTTTGGGACAATTCCTCGACAGCGAGGACGGCAAGAACCTGCTCGCCGGCTACAAACGCGCGACCAACATCATTCGCATCGAAGAGAAGAAGGACAACCGGCACTATGCCGGAGCGCCGCAATCAAGGCTCTACCGTCAGCCGGAAGAGAAGGCGCTGGCCAACGTGATTGAGACGACCGAGACCGAGGCGGCGCGGGCGGTCAAAAAAGAGGATTTCGTTGCCGCCATGCGCGCCATGGCCAAGCTTCGTCCGCATGTCGATGCCTTCTTCGACAAGGTCACCGTCAACGTCGACGACAGAGCCTTGCGTGAAAATCGGCTCAAGCTGCTTAATCAAATTCGCGAGGCGACCCGCACGGTAGCCGATTTCTCAAAGATCGAGGGGTGATTTCCCTCCCCCCGCGCAGCGGCGGGGAGGGAAGGCGAATATCGCGCCAGCGATGTGAGCCAGGGTGGGGGGCGAGAGAGAAAGTCCCCCACCCCTAACCCCTCCCCGCCACGCGCTCCGCGCGTGGGCGGGAGGGGAATATTTGTGCGACTATTACAAGGGCATCCAATATTTTGCAGTTGTGTTCAGCTAGCCTGGTACTCGCCCTCATTGTCGCCTAGAACCGAACGGCGCTTTGAGCGTTGAGAGTTTGTCGATTTCCGCCCCCACCTGCGCTATTGCGCCTAAATCAATCTAGCTTCGAGGCAAATCATGATCATCACCGCCACCGAAATCTCGCCTATCGTCGCGCTGATTGCCGGCGTTCTCATTCTGATCGTGCCGCGGCTCCTCAACATCATCGTCGCCATCTATCTGATCGTCGAAGGGCTGGTCGGTCTCAACGCCATCCATCATTTCTTCCATTGAACGGAGCGATCTGTATTGCCGGTTGCAACAACTGTCCAGAATTGCGATCTAGGTTGTTCACATGCATGACGTCATGACAAAGCCGTTGACCAAATTGCGCTCAAAAATCTCGCGGCAGGCGATCAAAAAATCGCCAGCGCATAAGACACGCAAAGCCTCGCATAAAGCTGCCCGCACGCCTGCGCCCGTAAAGGCGGCAAAGGGCAAATGGGTTTATGCTTTCGGCGGCGGCAAGGCCGAAGGCCGCGCCGCGATGCGCAATCTGCTCGGCGGCAAGGGCGCCGGCCTTGCCGAGATGGCGCAGCTCGGACTGCCGGTGCCGCCCGGTTTCACCATCACCACCGAAGTCTGCACTTACTTTTATCAGCACGGCAAAACCTATCCGAAGGAATTGAAACGGCAGGTCGATGCGGCGCTGGCCGAAATCGGCCGCATTACCGGCAAGACATTCGGCGACCGCGAAAATCCGCTGTTGGTCTCGGTGCGCTCCGGCGCGCGCGCGTCGATGCCCGGCATGATGGATACCGTGCTCAATCTCGGGCTCAACGACGTGACGGTGAAGGCGCTGGCCGCAAAATCGGGCGATCGCCGCTTCGCGCTGGACAGCTACCGCCGCTTCATCACCATGTATTCCGATGTCGTCCTCGGCATCGATCATCATCACTTCGAAGAGATTCTCGACGATCACAAGGATCGCAACGGCTACACGCTCGACACCGATCTCAATGCCGACGATCTGGAAGAGCTGGTCGGCCGCTATAAAGAGCGCGTCGAAGAAGATCGCGGGGAGCCGTTCCCGCAGGAGCCTAACGCGCAATTGTGGGGCGGCATCGGCGCGGTGTTCAGCTCGTGGATGAACCAGCGCGCCATTACCTATCGGCGCTTGCACAACATTCCCGAAAGCTGGGGCACCGCGGTCAACGTGCAGGCGATGGTGTTCGGCAATATGGGCGAGAGCTCGGCGACCGGCGTCGCCTTTACCCGCAATCCGTCGACCGGCGAGAAAAAGCTCTACGGCGAATATCTGATCAACGCCCAGGGCGAGGACGTCGTCGCCGGCATCCGCACGCCGCAGGAAATCACCGAAGCCGCGCGCAAGCAAACCGGCTCCGACAAGCGGTCGATGGAAAAAGCGTTGCCGGAGGCCTTCGCCGCGCTCAAGCGCATCCAAAACACGCTCGAGCGCCACTATCGCGACATGCAGGACCTCGAATTCACCGTCGAGCAAGGCAAGCTTTGGATGCTGCAAACGCGCAGCGGCAAGCGCACCGCGCAGGCCGCGCTGCGCATCGCCGTCGATTTGGCGCAGGAAAAACTGATCGACAAGACCGAGGCGGTCAAACGCATCGACCCGGCAGCGCTCGATCAGCTCCTGCATCCGACTATCGATCCGAAGGCCGAACGCAAGGTCATCGCCACCGGATTGCCGGCCTCGCCCGGCGCCGCGTCAGGCGAGATCGTGTTCTCGTCCGATGAAGCCGAGGCGCTCAAGAGCCAGGGCCGCAAAGTCATCCTGGTGCGGGTCGAAACCTCGCCGGAAGACATTCACGGCATGCATGCCGCCGAGGGAATCCTGACGACGCGCGGCGGCATGACCTCGCATGCCGCGGTAGTCGCGCGCGGCATGGGCAAGCCCTGCGTTTCCGGCGCCGGCTCGCTGCGGGTCGATTACCGCACCCAGACGCTTACCGCCGGCGGCACGGTTCTTAAAAAAGGCGACACGCTCACCATCGACGGCGCCACCGGGCAGGTGCTCGCCGGCGCGGTGCCGATGCTCGAGCCGGTATTGGCCGGCGAATTCGCAACCGTCATGAAATGGGCCGATGAGCTGCGCGTTTTGAAGGTGCGCGCCAATGCCGATACGCCGGCGGACGCCCGCGCCGCGATCAAATTCGGCGCCGAAGGGATCGGGCTGTGCCGCACCGAGCACATGTTCTTCGATGAGGATCGCATCCGCGCGGTGCGCGAAATGATCCTGGCCGAGGACGAAGTGGCGCGCCGCGCCGCGCTCGCCAAGCTTTTGCCGATGCAGCGCGGTGACTTTCTCGCCCTGTTTAAGATCATGGGCGGGTTGCCGGTGACGATCCGGCTCCTTGATCCGCCGCTGCACGAATTTTTGCCGCACAGCGAGGAGGAGATTGCCGAAGTGGCCGAGGCGATGGGCGCCGATCCGCAACGGCTTGCCGATCGCGCCCGCGAGCTGCACGAATTCAATCCCATGCTCGGCTTCCGCGGCTGCCGGCTGGCGATCGCCTATCCGGAAATCGCAGAAATGCAGGCGCGCGCTATTTTCGAAGCGGCCGTGGAAGCCGGCCGCCAAACCGGCAAGACGGTCGCGCCCGAAATCATGGTGCCGCTGATCGCCAGCAAGCGCGAGCTCGATCTGGTCAAGGAGCGCATCGACTCAACCGCGCAAAAGGTCGCCGCCGAAACCGGCGCCAAGCTGAAGTATCAGGTCGGCACCATGATCGAACTGCCGCGCGCGGCGCTCAAAGCCGACGAAATCGCCGAGACCGCCGAATTTTTCTCGTTCGGCACCAACGATCTCACCCAGACGGCATTCGGCATCAGCCGCGACGATGCGGCGAGCTTTCTCGGCATCTACACGGCGAAGGGCATTTTACCGGGCGATCCGTTCGTCTCGCTCGATCGCGACGGCGTCGGCGAACTGATCCGCATCGCCAGCGAGCGCGGCCGCAAAGTGCGGGGCAAGCTCAAGCTCGGTATTTGCGGCGAGCACGGCGGCGATCCGGCCTCGGTCGCGTTCTGTCACGAGGTCGGGCTCGACTACGTGTCGTGCTCGCCGTTCCGCGTGCCGATCGCGCGGCTTGCCGCGGCGCAAGCCGCGCTCGGCGCGCTCGGCGCGCTGGCCGCCGCTGACGCATAACTCGCGCCGTATCGCTCGCCGGGCGGCCATCCTGGTTAACAAACTATCAACAAGTTCACGCTGCGCGAGCCAGCAGCGTGTCGGGCGCGCACGCCGCGCAACTATCATTGCGGCTCGAACTGGCGTGAAACCGCGGAAATCCGGCGGTTAACGCCTTCGCAACGTTAACCCGACAATAAATAAACCTGTCGCATTCGCGCCACTGCGGTGGCGCTTCCATAACCATGTGCGCAGGGCAAGGCGCGTGTTTGGGACGCGTGTTGGCGTGAGGGGTAATGTCTGCGTCGCGTAGCGGGGTAATGGGCGCGTGTTGTTATGTCCGCTTCTGGTTGAGCGCGCTCTGCGCCGCGTTGTCTCCCACCTCGGTCGGCTATCAGGACCTCGCCGCACTGATCGGGCGCGAGCGCCAAGCTCCTTCCCATTGGCATTTGATTGTGTCGCCGGTCCAAGCCGCAACCTTTAGCTATTCGCGCCCGATTGGCTCAGCGATCCCGCAGCCGCTGGGTTTTCAGACCGTCAATTTCGATCCGCGTTCGCTCGACGCTTTTTCCTGGAAGATCGACGAGCCGATCCATGCGCGGCCGGCGCGCCAGATCGAATATCCGACCGTCGAGCGCAGTCACAAAGCCGATCGGCTGCCGGCGACCGTGACCGCGCCGGCAGTTTCGGACAATGCACCGGCGGGGACACCCGCGCCCGCCGCTTCAGCAATGGACGCGCACGATGAGCAAGTGGCAGAGCATGTGGCGCTCGCTCCCGCTGGGCCGGCTGCCGATTCTGCCGCGCCTGCACTAGACGCTGCCACTGCGCCGCAAGTACAGCCTTCGCGGACATCGCCACCGCAAGCGGAGCCTGTGCCGTCGCAAACCAAAACGGCGACGGCCGCCGATGAGGAGGATGCTGCTTTGGCCGACAGGCCGCCGGAAATTCCGGCGCCGGGCGAAACCGAATATGGCCCGTCGCCTTCGCTCAGCGGCATGTCGTTTCTCGACGCCGATGCCGCCGACCGCAGCAGCGCGATCTATTTCGGCGGCGGCGTCATGGGCTCGCCGAGCAAGCTGCAAAGCTGGGCGCCAGGGGCGGAGCCTATTCTGGTATCGCCGTCGGCCGAGCTCGCCGCGCAATCCGCCGACTCGAATATCAAACTCTCTGCGCTCGAGGGCACCGGCAACGATACCGGCGCAGGTGAGTCGGTCGCCGGCAAGGACGACGTGAGCCGCTTGCAGACACCGGCGCAACGGCTCGGCCTCGAGGGCAAAGCCCGCACCAAGGCCGAGAAGTGCCTCGCCGATGCGGTCTATTTCGAAGCCCGCGGCGAGGTGCGCAAAGGCCAGGAGGCGGTGGCGCAAGTGGTCATGAACCGCGTGTTCTCAGGCTACTATCCGCACGATGTCTGCGGCGTCGTCTATCAGAACGCGCACCGGCATCTCGCTTGCCAGTTCACCTTTGCCTGCGAGGGCAAGGATTTGAGCCGCATCGACGAGCCCGACATGTGGGAGCAGGCGAAAAGCATCGCCAAGGACACCCTCGACGGCAAAATCTGGCTGGCCGAAGTCGGCCATGCCACGCATTACCATGCTTACTGGGTGCACCCGAGCTGGGTTCATGAAATGACGCGCTTGTTCAAGCTCGGCGTTCACACCTTCTATCGGCCGCGCAATTGGGGCGACGGCGAATCCGAACCGGTCTGGGGCAAGGGTGCAAGCATGGCTGCGCCGGCCGCGCCGAGCGCGAGCAATAGCGATGCGCCGTCCGGCAAGTCCGAGGGCGCCAAACCTGATGCGAAGGCGCCGCAAGCCGCCGCGCCACCGGCGGGCGCGCGGACGTGATTAAGTTCTAGCACGTCGTTTTGCCGCTCATTCCCACGACCCGCCTACGCTCGCTGTACGAGCTTCGGCGGGTTTGGAGTCCGCCGACCTTGCTTCGCCCGCCGAAGCGTCTGGCGAAATCAATCCGCTCCGCGGAGGGCGGGCTTCGCGAAGGCGGGAGCGCAGAGCGCGAAGGCG
>DASSXN010000075.1:0-17808 GCA_035703785.1 Xanthobacteraceae bacterium | reverse complement strand
CTCGTTAAGCCCCTTGTCTTGATTGATGCCGGCAATCGAGTCCGCGCCCATCGACTGCACGTTGTCGAGGTAGAGCAGCATCGCAGGGTGACTTTCCACCGCCTGCAAAAGATCGGCGAAGCGGCCCAGCACGTGCGGTCGGATCGCTTCGCGCTCGTAGGCGCCGACCATGGCGGCGTCTTTGTCGGCAGAAACGCAAAAGTGGTTCGACCAGAACCAGACCAATCGCTCGACCAGGCCGATCTCGGCGTTGGCGGCCGCGTCAAAGCGCGCTTTGGCCTCGCTCAGAATGATTTGTTGCGGCAGCGGCGGCTTCGAAGCGGGCGCGCCGCTCTCATCGCCCGGCAATTTGGCCATTTGCGAAACGGCCTGGGCTTCGCCGCTTGCGGTCGCTTGCTTTTGCTGGCGCGTTGCCAGCTTCTGCTCGGCGCGGCGCTCGGCGCGAAAATCGGAAACCTGGCGCGCGGCTTCCGAGCTCGACATCAGATTTGGCGCGTCAAGCCGGCCAGCCCCTAGCCGTTCAAGATCAGCTAACAGCGCGCCGCGCGGATCGGCTGCGATCGCAGCGATCGCATCGCCAACCGGACCAAAGCCAAACCTATGGAGGCCGAGCGCCGCTGCGGCTTTTCCGGAATTCAGCCCGCTCTTTGCACTCATGGAATCGTCTAGAACGCGTCGCGCGCCCCAAGTATCATCAACAGACTTTCATTGTGGCAAAAGTTGTGGCGCGGAAGGGAAAAACCGCAAGGAAAACATTACGATCCGTTCATCTCCTTGTCGCAATGGCGAGCGGCTTGCGGCACCCAAAGCGCAGCCGTAAGTATCATTTGCGGGCCGGTTGTCCGCGCAGGGGAATTCGCAGGGAACCTGTCCGGCGATGGCCATATTGATCAATACCGTTGCCAAGCCGCCCCGCCCGCGTCATCCGGAAAAGGCGCATCGGCCGGATCAACCCGTCTTGGCGAAGCCTGATTGGATCCGCGTCAAGGCGCCAGTCTCGGCCGGTTACCTCGAGACCCGGCGGATCGTTCGCGAGCACGATCTGCATACCGTGTGCGAGGAGGCCAGCTGTCCAAATATCGGCGAGTGCTGGGAAGCCAAGCACGCCACTTTCATGATCATGGGCGACACCTGCACCCGGGCTTGCGCATTCTGCAACGTCAAAACCGGCCTGCCGGGCCCGCTCGATCCCGGCGAGCCCGAGCACGTCGCCGCAGCGACCGCAAAACTCGGACTGACACACGTTGTCGTCACCTCGGTCGATCGCGACGATCTTGACGATGGCGGAGCGGCGCATTTTGCCGCGGTCATTCGCGCCATTCGGGCGCGCTGCCCGGACACCACGATTGAAGTCCTGACGCCGGATTTTTTGCGTAAAGCGGGCGCGGCCGAAATCGTGGTCGCTGCCCGTCCCGATGTCTTCAATCACAATCTGGAGACGGTTCCATCCAAATACGTCAGTGTCCGGCCGGGGGCGCGCTACTTCGCCTCAATTCGCCTGCTGCAACAGGCCAAAGAAATCGATTCGGAGATTTTCACGAAGTCAGGAATCATGGTCGGGCTCGGCGAAGAGCGCAATGAAATCTTGCAAGTTATGGACGATTTGCGCGCCGCCGACGTCGACTTTCTAACCATCGGGCAATATTTGCAGCCCTCGCGCAAACATCACCCAGTGCTGCGTTTCGTGCCGCCCGACGAGTTCAAAGAGCTCACGGCGGTCGCCTATGCCAAGGGCTTTTCAATGGTTGCGGCAAGCCCGCTGACACGCTCATCGCATCACGCGGGCGATGATTTTGCTCGGCTGAAGGCGCTACGGACCTTGCGTCAATAATGCCGCAGTTCTCGACCAAGCGGCATGTCCAGCATTCCGCGTCCGACATGTTCGAGCTCGTTGCCGACGTCGAACGTTATCCCGACTTCGTCCCGTTGTGCCGGTCGCTTCGCGTGCGCAAACGCACGGCGGATGCCGACGGCCGGGAGGTCATCTTCGCCGACATGACGATTGCCTATAAGCTTATCTACGAAACGTTCACGAGCCGCGTCACGCTCGATCGCGCGGAGCTTGAAATCCTCGTCGAATATCTCGAAGGACCGTTCCGGAAAATGAACAACCGCTGGAGATTTCATCCGGCGGGGCAGGGCGCCTGCGACGTCGAATTTTTCATCAGTTATGAATTCCGCAGTCGCACGCTGGGGCTATTGATGGGGGCGATGTTCGACGCCGCTTTTCGCCGCTTTTCCGCGGCATTCGAACGGCGTGCCGATCAAATCTATGGCGTCAAGGCCGGTTAGGCCGCCCGACGGGTCCCAGATTTTTGTTGCGCAAGACGCGCCAAAAGCGCGAGTGCTTCCAAGACGGAAAGTTCGCGCACGCGCTCACGTCCGATATTGCCGAACAGGCGCCGCCGCTCCAGCACCTTGCCGTCGCGGCTGGCGGCTGCGAAATGCACGAGACCGACCGGTTTTTTCTTGGAGCCGCCGCTCGGACCGGCAATGCCGGTGATCGAGACCGCACAATCCGCGCCCGATCGCTTCAGTGCGCCTTTTGCCATGGCGGCCGCCGTCTCGCCGCTTACCGCGCCGTAGCGGCGAAGTGTAGCGGTCGGAACGCCAAGCAGCTTTTGTTTCGCCCCGTTCGAATAAGTAACGAAACTGCATTCGAATACGTCGGAAGATCCGGCAATCGCGGTGAGCGCTGCAGCGACAAGGCCTCCGGTGCAGGATTCTGCGGTGGCCACGCGCATACCCCGCGCCCGATACAGATCGAGTAGGCGGCTGGCGCGCTCGCGCAGGACGCGTCCGTTCATCCGGCGCTCCAGGGCAGCCGGATGGTCGCGGTTGCCATGGCAAAAATTCCCTCGCCCCGGCCGGCAAAGCCGAGCTTTTCGCTGGTGGTGGCTTTGACGGCCACCCGGTCGATTGCGACATTGGCGATATCGGCGATACGCGCGCGCATGGCGTCCCGATGCGGCGAAATCCGAGGCGTTTCACAAACGACGGTGACGTCGAGATGCGCGATCGCGCCGCCTCTCTTGCGGACGCGCTCGCAAGCGAAAGCGAGAAAACGGTCCGAAGCAGCCCCCTTCCATTGCGGATCGCTCGGCGGAAAATGCGCTCCGATATCGCCTTCGGCGAGAGCACCAAGAATCGCATCGACGAGCGCGTGGAGCGCGACATCGGCATCGGAATGACCCGTCACGCCGCGCGAATGCGGGATCCGTATTCCGGCAAGCATCACATGATCGCCTTCGGCGAATGCATGCACGTCAAATCCATTGCCGGTCCGTACGTCCGAAAGTGCTGCAAGCCGCGTCATCTCGGCGCGGGCAAAATCATCACTGGTTGTCACTTTCAAGTTGTCGGCTTCGCCTTCAAAAACGCTGACGCGCTGACCCGCCCATTCGGCTAGCGCCGCATCGTCGGTGAAGCTCTCCCGTTGCGCCGCGACCGCGCGGCGATGCGCCTCAAGGATCAGATTGAAAGTAAAAGCTTGCGGCGTTTGCACGATCCGCAAGGTGTTGCGATCGAGCGTCTCGGTCACCGTTGCGCGGTCGTCAATGGATTTCACGGTATCCGCGAGCGCGATGCCCGGGACCGCCGCGCCGCAGGTCCGACCGGCGCCGATGGCGCGGTCGATCAGCGCGCCGCTGACAAACGGACGAGCTGCATCATGGATAAGAACGAGCCCGGGATGGCGTGACGCCAAGGCTTCCAGCCCCGCGCGGACCGAAGCTTGCCGCGTGACACCACCGGCGACCGGGGGCAATAGATCTTCGAGGCCGGCAATCGCGTGCTGATAAGTGTCCCGGTCGTTTGGATTGATCACCGGCTGCACGAAATCGATGCGCGGGTGCGTCAGAAAGGCACGCAGCGTCGCGCGGATCATCGGCTCGCCGCCAATGGGCCGGTATTGCTTAGGAACGTCTGCTCCAGCGCGTTCACCGCGCCCCGCCGCAACGATAACGGCAGCCACAGTCTCGATCATCGGGCACCTTGCTTCGATCTGCCCTGGTTTATCGCATGTCCTTGCGGCAGCGAATGCTTTCGCAGGCAGTTTGCGTGAATTCGAAGCCGTGCACAGTGGCGTTAATATTGCACTGCAACACTTGCACCGGGGCCAGTTTTGGCTAAACTCTATGCAATGATTTAATGTCGCCTAATTCGTGTGCAGGGGGTGCCGGCATTCCGCGTGTTTGATGTACGAATAGGACGTAACCTTATGACACTGAATAAGTTTTCCTGCACCGCTGCGCAACCGTCAACCCGGCTCGGACGCAGGTAGATGAGCGCGGTTGAACCTTTGCTGGCCGAAACGCCGGCGGACGCCGTCCTCAACGCTTTGCCGCATCCTGTGATCGTCGTTGCCGCCGACGGCAAAGTGGTCGACGCCAACGCCGCGGCGGAAGCCTTCTTCGAAGTCTCGCTGCCGCTGTTGCGGCGTCACTTCCTTCGCGAACTGGTCCCGTTCGGCAGCCCGCTGCTCGTGCTGGTCGAACAGGTGCGCAGGCGCGGCGCGGCGGTGAACGAATATAAGGTCGACCTCGGCACGCCGCGCAACCCTGGCGACCGGCTGGTTGATTTGCATGTCGCGCCGTTACCGGAGCAGCCGGATTACGTCGTCGTGATGCTGCAAGAGCGCACGATCGCCGACAAAATGGACCGCCAGCTCACCCATCGTGGCGCGGCGCGTTCGGTGATCGCGCTCGCCGCCATGCTCGCCCATGAAATCAAAAATCCGCTGTCGGGTATTCGCGGCGCAGCGCAACTGCTTGAACAATCGGTGGACGACGACGACCGTGCGCTGACGCGACTGATCTGCGAGGAGGCCGATCGCATCGTTAAGCTTGTCGACCGCATGGAAGTGTTCAGCGATGAACGACCGGTCGAACGCGAGCCGATCAACATCCATGTGGTGCTCGACCATGTGAAGCGCTTGGCGCAATCTGGCTTCGCGCGACACATCAAGTTTGTCGAGGATTATGACCCGTCATTGCCGCCGGTCCTCGCCAACCGCGATCACCTCGTCCAGATATTCTTAAACCTGGTCAAGAACGCCGCCGAAGCGATCGGCGAAACTGCAAGCGGTGGCGAAATCGCGCTATCGACCGCGTTTCGGCCTGGAGTTCGCCTGTCGCTGCCGGGAACAAATGCGCGCATTTCCCTGCCGCTCGAATTCTGCGTCAGGGACAATGGACCCGGCGTGCCCGATGAATTGATGTCGCACCTCTTCGATCCCTTCGTTACTACCAAACCTACGGGCTCGGGGCTCGGGCTTGCGCTGGTGGCGAAAATCGTCGGCGATCATGGCGGCATCATCGAATGCGAGTCGCAGCCGCGACGCACTGTGTTTCGAATCCTCATGCCGAAATACGCCGCGACTTCGAGCGGCGAGGGCGGCCAGCCGGAGGGCCGCGCACCAGCGCAAGGGAATCATTGATGCCCGAAGGCAGTATTCTTGTCGCGGACGACGATGCAGCAATCCGGACCGTCCTCAACCAGGCGCTGTCGCGCGCCGGCTATGAAGTGCGCTCCACCGGCAATGCCGCGACGCTGTGGCGCTGGATCAGCCAAGGGGACGGCGACCTGATCATCAGCGATGTACTTTTGCCTGACGAAAGTGCCTTCGACTTGTTACCGCGCATCAAGAAGGTGCGACCCGACCTGCCGATCATCGTAATGAGCGCGCAGAACACCTTCATGACCGCTATTCGCGCGTCGGAACGCGGGGCTTATGAGTATCTGCCCAAGCCGTTTGATCTCAAAGAACTGATAACGATCGTCGGCCGCGCACTGTCAGAGCCGAAAGAAAAAACGCGGCCCGCACCGAAATCTGAAGATTTCGAGTCGATCCCGCTCGTCGGCCGTTCACCGGCGATGCAGGAAATCTATCGCGTGCTGGCGCGGCTGATGCAGACCGATTTGACGGTCATGATTTCAGGGGAATCCGGTACCGGCAAAGAGCTGGTCGCCCGCGCGTTGCATGACTACGGCAAACGCCGCAATGGTCCATTCGTCGCAATAAACATGGCGGCGATCCCCCGCGATTTGATCGAATCCGAACTGTTCGGTCATGAGAAAGGCGCCTTCACCGGCGCCAATACGCGCAGCTCAGGCCGTTTCGAGCAGGCCGAGGGCGGTACGCTGTTTCTCGACGAGATCGGCGACATGCCGATGGAAGCCCAGACGCGGCTTCTGCGCGTTTTGCAGCAAGGTGAGTACACCACCGTCGGCGGCCGCACGCCGATCAAAGCCGACGTGCGCATTATCGCCGCGACTAACAAGGATTTGCGGCAGCTCATTCAGCAAGGCCTGTTCCGCGAAGATCTGTTCTTCCGGCTCAATGTCGTGCCATTGCGGCTGCCGCCGTTACGCGAGCGCAGCGAAGACATCCCCGATCTGATCCGACACTTCCTCGCCCTGGTGGAACGCGAGGGCTTGCCGCCCAAGCAGATCGATCAGGCCGCCCTCGATCGGCTCAAACGGCATCGCTGGCCGGGCAATGTCCGAGAATTGGAGAATCTGGCGCGCCGGCTGGCCGCGCTTTACCCGCAGGAGACGATCACCGCGGCCGTCATCGATACCGAATTATCGCAACCGGCTTTGGCAGCGCCCGGAGAGAGCCGCAGCGCCGATGAGAACCTGTCGAACGCGGTCGAGCGCTATCTCGCCAGATATTTCGCCGGTTTCGACGGCGACTTGCCGCCGCCTGGCCTTTATCACCGCATTCTGCGCGAGGTCGAAGGTCCGCTGGTTTCCGCCGCACTGGCCGCAACCCGCGGCAATCAGATCCGAGCAGCGGATCTCCTTGGCGTTAATCGCAACACTTTACGCAAGAAAATCCGCGATTTGGACATCCAGGTCTATCGCACTGGAAGCGGCTAAAAACCTGCAAACTCGTCCGCACTTTTACCTGCGTGAGTTCGCGGGTCGCCCCGTTATTGTCGCAATCGGGCAACATTGTTGTATAAAAGCATCACTTCGGGGTCGGGTGGGCGCACAATTTCAGTGCTCATCCGGTCGGCTTTTTTTACCCCAGGGGCAGGCTCCGGACCTTTTGACATGGCGACGGTCGACCAAGTAGCCGCGCTGGACTCGGCAGGCATTACGCCTGTGCCGTTCGTGTCCCGGCTCATTGGCGCTTGTGCCGTCGGCGTGGCGCTCCTGTCGGCGACTGCGACCTTCCTGGTGCTCGCCGGTCTAACGCCCATCGCACCGGTTCATGAGGTTGTGGTCGACCTCTTGCTCGGTAACGTCGTTACCGGCCTGCTGTTGCTCGGTATTATCGGGCGCGAGGTCTGGAAGGTCGTGCAGGCCCGCCGTCGCGGCCGGGCCGGGTCACGGCTCCACGTTCAGATCGTCGGCCTGTTTGCGGTGATCGCGGCGGTGCCGACAGTACTGGTCTCGGTGGTCGCCAGCACAACGCTCGATCGCGGACTCGACCGGTTTTTTTCGACCCGCACGCGCGCGATGATCGAACAATCGATGATCGTCGCCAACGCTTACGTGAGCGAGCACGCCGACGCGATACGCGGCGACCTTTTGGCGATGGCTTACGATCTCGGTCGCGTCAAGTCGATTTTCGATTCCGATCGCGATCAATTCCAAAAAATCGTCAGCGCGCAGGCTGCCGGACGCAATCTCTCTGCGGCGATCCTCCTCAAATCCGATGGTTCGACCGTTGATAAGGGCGGCGTGACGGTCGACAAGAAAGTCGTACTGCCGACGCCCGATCTGCTTGCGGAAGTCAATGAAACCGAGCCTCGGGTCGCGCTTATTCCGGAAGACAATCATCTCGCCGCCGTGGTCAAGCTGCACGGCTATGACGACATGTATTTGTACGGCGCCCGCATCCTCGATCCACGGGTGGTAGCGCAATTGCGCGCCACTCAGGAGAGCGTCGGCGAATTCGCCAATCTCGAAGCCCGGCGTCTCGGTATCCAGATCGCCTTCGGGCTGATGTTCGCGATTATCGCGCTCATCGTTCTGCTTTCGTCGGCGTGGATCGGCTTGGATTTTGCCAATCGCCTGGTTGCTCCCATTCGTCGTTTGATCGGTGCCGCAAATGTTGTATCGACCGGCAATCTGGACATTCAAGTTCCGGTGCGCCGTTCGGAAGGCGATCTCGCCCGGTTAGGCGAGACATTCAACAAGATGACTCAGGAGCTGCGCACTCAGCACGAAGACATTGTGCGCGCCCGCGATCTTATCGACAGCAGGCGCCGTTTCACCGAAGCGGTGCTCGCAGGCGCCAGCGCCGGCGTCATCGGAGTCAATGCCGACGGACGTATCTCGATACTCAACCGCTCGGCGGAGCGACTGATGGGTCGATCCGAAGCCGAAGTTCTAGGTCTGCCGCTTGCGCAGGTCGCGCCTGAACTTGCGGAAATCTTCGAAGCGGCGCGCTCCGGCAATCAGCGCCTCGTGCAAAGACAGTTGGCGCTGACGCGTGACGGCCAGGAGCGAAATTATTCCGTACGTGTCACAAGTGAGCAGGCCACCGAAGCCGAGCATGGTTACGTGATCACTATCGACGACATCACCGAACTGGTGCTTGCGCAGCGTTCCTCGGCATGGGCCGACATCGCACGACGGATTGCGCATGAGATCAAGAATCCGCTGACGCCGATTCAGCTTTCGGCCGAACGGCTGCGTCGCAAATACGGCAAAACGATCTCCGACGATCCGCTAGTGTTCGAGCAATGCACCGAAACGATTGTGCGCCAGGTCGATGACATCAAACGTATGGTGGACGAGTTCTCTCGTTTTGCACGCATGCCGAAAGCGGTGCTTGCCGATGAGGATGTCGCCGATACCGTGCGTCAGGTTGTGTTCTTGCTGCGCGTTGCTCATCCCGACATCGATTTCGATGTTGAACTCGGGACCGAGGCGATACCGGCCCGCTTTGATCGGCGACTGATCTCGCAAGCGCTCACGAATATCATCAAGAACGCAATCGAAGCGATTGGCGCCGTGCCACCCGCCGAACTCGGGCGTGGCCGGATCACCGTGAGCGCGCAGCGTGACGGTAAAGACGTGGTCATTGACGTGATCGACAACGGCATCGGGTTGCCGAAGGAAAACCGCGCCCGCCTGCTCGAACCCTATGTGACCACCCGGGAAAAGGGGACCGGCCTCGGCCTCGCCATCGTTGGTCGCATTTTGGAGGAGCATGGCGGACGCCTCGAACTGCGCGACGCGTCGGAGAAGATCGCGGGCGTGCGCGGCGCCTGGATGCAACTGCGGTTTGGCGCCGAGCGCGTCTCTGAAACAACTTCCGAGCAGCCGCCGCTCGAAGCGCGCGCGGCGGCGGAATAATGCAAAGGAATAGGGCGACAGTCACAGCATGGCATCCGATATCCTGATCGTCGACGATGAGGCGGATATCCGCGAGCTGGTCGCGGGCATTCTGCAGGACGAGGGCCACGGCACCCGCACGGCCCGCGACAGCGACGAGGCGCTTGCCGCCGTCGTTGCGCGCCGGCCCAATCTCGTTTTCCTCGATATTTGGCTTCAAGGCAGCAGGCTTGACGGTTTGCAGCTGCTCGACAGCCTCAAGCAGCAGCATCCCGAACTGCCGATCGTCATGATTTCGGGACATGGCAATATCGAAACCGCGGTGTCCGCGATCAAGCGCGGCGCCTATGACTTCATCGAAAAGCCGTTCAAGGCCGATCGCCTGTTGCTGGTGGCCGAACGGGCGCTCGAGAATTCGCGACTTAAGCGCGAGGTGCGCCAGCTCAAGCAATTCGCCCCTCTCGCCGCCACGTTGGTTGGACATTCTCCGGCGGTCAATCAATTGCGCCAGACGATCGAGAAAGTGGCACCAACGAACAGCCGCGTTCTTATTGTCGGTCCATCCGGTAGCGGCAAAGAGCTTGCGGCGCGAACTATTCACGCTCATTCGGCGCGCGCCAATGCACCCTTCGTGGTGATCAACGCCGCCGCGATTACGCCCGAGCATATGGAAACCGAGTTGTTCGGGGTTGAGGGCGGCAACGGCACGGCGAGCCGTAAGGTCGGAGCGCTTGAGGAAGCGCACGGCGGCACTTTGTTCATCGATGAAATCGCCGACATGCCGCGCGAAACGCAAAATAAAATCTTGCGTGTCTTGGTCGATCAAACGTTCCAACGGGTCGGGGGCAGCACGAAAGTGACTGTGGATGTGCGGATCGTGTCCTCGACAAGCCGCAACATCGAGGCGGACATCGGCGCCGGTAAATTCCGGGAGGATCTCTACCATCGCCTCTCGGTCGTGCCCATTCGCGTGCCGGGATTGGCCGAACGGCGAGAGGATATTCCCGGGCTCGTTGAATTTTTCATGAACCAGATTTCGCAGACCACCGGCCTGCCCAAGCGCACCGTCGGGGCCGATGCGCTCGCAGTCTTGCAATCGCACGATTGGCCGGGAAATGTACGCCAGCTCCGCAACAATGTGGAACGGCTGATGATCCTCGCCGGCGGCGAGCCCCAGGCCGTGATCACCGCGTCGATGCTGCCGCAGGATGTCGGCTCAATGATCCCTAATATGCCGAACGGCAATGGCGGCGAACATTTGATGAGTCTGGCGTTACGCGAGGCACGGGAAGTGTTCGAGCGCGAATATCTATTGGCTCAGATCAACCGTTTCGGCGGCAATATATCGCGGACCGCCGAATTCGTCGGAATGGAGCGCTCAGCGCTGCATCGCAAGCTGAAAGCGCTGGGAATTGATTGATATCAGATGTCAGAGATCAGATGTCTGAATATAGCCGGTTCTGATATTTGACTTCTGACTTCTGATCTCCGACATCTGACCTCCCATGTCCCGCATCGCTTACGTCAATGGCCGTTATCTGCCGTTCGCAGACGCCAAAGTTCACGTCGAGGATCGCGGCTATCAGTTCGGCGATGGCGTCTATGAAGTATGCGAGGTGCGGGGCGGCCGCCTCATCGATGAGCGGCGACATCTTGAACGGCTTAAACGGTCGCTTGGCGAATTGCGCATCCGCCTGCCGATGTCCACACGCGCGCTTGGCGTCATCATGCGCGAAGTGGTCGCCCGCAATCGCATCGGCTACGGGATTGTCTATTTGCAGATCACGCGGGGCGTCGCGCGCCGTGATCACGCTTTTCCGTCGCGGCAGGTGCGGCCGAACGTCGTGGTCACGGCACGCTCACTCAACAAAGCTCGCAACGAAGCTCTCGCTGAAGAGGGAATAGCCGTAGTGACGGTGCCGGATAATCGCTGGGGCCGCGTGGACATCAAGACGATCGGACTATTGCCTAACGTGCTGGCGCGACAAGCGGCGCTGGAGCGGGGCGCGCGCGACGCTTGGTTCGTCGATGCGCATGGCATGGTGACGGAGGCCTCTTCGGCCAATGTCTGGATCGTAACATCAACCGGAGCGCTGATCACCCGGCACGCGGACAACGCGATTTTGCGAGGTATTACCCGCACCGTTTTATTCGATGCCATAAGGGCGGAGGGCCTCACCGTCGAGGAGCGAGCGTTCACGTTGGAGGAGGCCTACGGCGCACGCGAAGCCTTTATTACGTCCGTAAGCCAGATTGTGCTGCCGGTCGTGCGGGTCAATGACCGAATAATCGGAGGCGGCAAGCCCGGTCCGGTGGCAATCGCGCTTAGGCGCGCCTACCACCGTTACGCCGAGGCCGGATAAGCCTAAGGCCGCCTTGAACTTGGGCTTGCATCGCTGCCCGCCGCGCCTTCTAATAGTCGTGCCGGCCACCACTTCGGCCCGGTTCTGCGGGATCGAAAGCAGAGGCTAAACGCTTGTAAAAGGCCAAGAAAAGACCGTGGGGCAGGGGCTCGCGGCACAAAGAACGGGACAACGGCCATGGCAGCCGACCGCGCACAAAATCTTCAAGACACTTTTCTCAATCACGTCCGCAAAAACAAAATTCCACTCACCATTTTCTTGGTGAATGGCGTGAAACTGCAGGGCGTCGTCACGTGGTTCGATAATTTCTGCGTGCTGTTGCGTCGCGACGGGCATTCGCAGCTTGTTTATAAGCACGCCATTTCAACGATTATGCCGGGCCACCCAGTGCAGCTGTTCGAAGGCGCCGAGGAAGCGCCTGCCGGGGAATAGATTCGATTGGAGCCGCGCCGCCGCGAAACGCGCCTATTGGCGTCGCAACAGTCCGCTCGAGCGGCGAGGGACAGGCGCGGAGAAGGCGCAAGCACCGGCCGGGCGTTGGTCATCGAGCCAATCCTGCGCCGCGCCGCGATGATTGCGGGCGAGCGCGAGCCGGCTGCAAAGCTCGATGAGGCGATCGGCCTTGCCCGCGCCATTGATCTCGACGTTGAACAATCCGGCATCGTCATGCTCAATGCGTTGCGGCCGGCAACATTTCTCGGCAAGGGCAAGGTCGAAGAGATTTCCGGGCTCGTCAAAACCTTCGACGCCGGCATCGTTGTAATGGATTGTGCGCTTTCGCCGGTGCAGCAGCGCAACCTGGAAAAAGCGTGGAATGCGAAAGTCCTGGATCGCACCGGGTTGATCTTGGAGATTTTCGGTCGCCGTGCCCACACCCGCGAAGGCGCACTGCAAGTCGAGCACGCGCATTTGACCTATCAAAAAAGCAGGTTGGTTCGCTCTTGGACCCACCTCGAGCGCCAGCGCGGTGGTTTTGGTTTCCTTGGCGGGCCTGGCGAAACCCAGCTCGAAGCCGACCGCCGCATGATCGACGAGCGGCTCGCTAAAATCGAAAGCGAGCTCGCGACGGTGAAGCGCACCCGCGCGCTGCATCGAGTCAGCCGCAGGCGTGTGCCTTATCCTATCGTTGCGTTAGTCGGCTATACCAATGCAGGCAAATCGACGTTGTTCAATCGCATGACGCAAGCAAGTGTGCTGTCGGCGGATATGCTGTTTGCGACGCTCGACCCGACACTGCGCGCAGTCGCGCTGCCGCACGGCGCGCGCATCATCCTGTCCGACACGGTCGGTTTCATCTCTGATTTGCCGACTATGTTGATCGCTGCGTTCCGTGCCACCCTCGAGGAAGTCGTCGAGGCGGACGTGATTCTGCACGTGCGCGACGTTTCTCATGGGGACGCCGAAGCGCAATTGCGCGACGTCGAGAAAATCCTGCACGAACTCGGCATCGAGCCGCGTAAGGAGGTCAACGACAGGCGTTTACTGATCGAGGTGTGGAATAAAATTGACCGACTCGACTCCGCGGCCCGCGAACGGCTCGCGAACATCGCCGAACGGCGTGAGCCGGCCGATCAGCCGGCATTGGTTTCGGCAACCACGGGGGAGGGACTTGAAGATCTGGCGGACCTCATCGAGACGCGGCTCGCCGCCAACCGAGAGGTCATCGAACTTCGTCTCGATCCGGCCGACGGGGCAGGCGTCAGCTGGCTTTACCGCCATACCGAAGTCCTCAAGAAGTCGATCGATGAAACCGGCGTGATCGCGATGACCGTTCGTGCCGATCCCGACAAGGCGGCAAGGCTCAGGGCCAAGTTCTCCATCCCGCCAGCGGTCAGGCGCGGGCTTTAATCGGACGCTTATTCGGTCTCCTTCGCTTCATTCCAAAGCGTGTCCATTTCGGCCAAGCTTGCCTGTTGTGGGGCTTTGCCGCTGGCCGCGAGTGCACGTTCTATCGCCGCAAAACGCCGTTCGAATTTTAGATTGGTTTGCCGCAGCACCGCTTCCGGATCTGCATCAAGGTGACGCGCGAGATTAACCACGGCAAATAACAGATCGCCAACCTCGCCTCCAGTCGCGGCTTTGTTCATTTCGTCGCGATCGAGCTCGGCTTCGATCTCATCGGCTTCCTCGCGAATTTTCCGCAACACCGCACGGGGATCGTTCCAGTCAAATCCAACTTTGCTTGCTTTCATCTGCAGTTTGAGAGCGCGGGACAGAGCAGGGAGCGCGACCGGCACCCCAGCGAGCGCACCGCTTTGGCCGGTTTTGTTCGCCGCCTTTTCCTCGGCTTTGATACGCTCCCATAACCCTTCGACAGCGCGCGGGGTCCGCGACGTTTCCTCGGCAAAAACGTGAGGGTGCCGGCGGATGAGTTTCTCGGTGATCGCTAGCACCACGTCGCCGAAATCGAAGGCGCCCTGTTCTTCCGCCATACAGGCATGGAAAACGACCTGAAGTAAAAGGTCGCCAAGCTCGTCCTTGAGATCAGCGAGATCGCCACGTGCAATCGCGTCGGCGACCTCATAGGCTTCTTCCAAGGTATAGGGCGCGATGGTCGAAAAATTCTGCGCCAAATCCCATGGGCAGCCGGTTTCCGGAGTGCGCAACGCCGCCATGATCTCCAGAAGGCGCTCAATCTCGCGAGAAGGAGTCATCATCAAAATCCTGATACAATCGCCGCAACGCCCATCGCGACGAGGGTGCGGACCCTATCAGAGTTGAAAAATCGCTGCGAGCGGCCTTAATGCCAATGTCAGCGTATCTTCGCGCCGTTGCGCTCCTGATTTGCGCCGGGGTCGCCTTGTTTGCCGCTGCGGGCAGCTTCGCCATTGCGGCATTCTGGGTGTACTTGGCGATCCTCGCTGTGGTTTTCGTCGTCGCCTTTACGATGCTCGATCGGGGGCTTCTGCAGGAGCGGATGCGGCCCGGCGGCAGACCAACTCCGCTGGGACTACGGCTCCTCAACGTTGTCTTGCTGGCGCATTGGATCGTTGCCGGGCTGGATCGCGGCCGCTTGCATTGGACCGATAATGTGCCGCTGGGGCTGCAAGGGCTTGGACTACTGCTTATCGCTGTTGGCTATGCGTTGGTCTTTTGGGCGATGCTCGTGAACCGCTTCTTTTCATCCGTGGTGCGTATTCAGTCCGACCGAGGACAACAGGTGGTCACAAGTGGGCCATATGCGTTCGTCCGGCATCCCGGTTACAGCGCCGGCATCCTGATCGTGCTGGCGAGCGGCATTGCGCTCGGCTCGTGGCTCGCCGCGGCATTCCTCATCGCCGTGGTGCTGCCGTTCCTTCTTTACCGCGTGATCCACGAGGATCGCGTGCTGCAAAGCCGATTGGACGGTTATGCCGACTATGCGCGCCGTGTGCGCTGGAGGCTGGTTCCCGGAATTTGGTGATTGCGAGCAGGGCGTTATGCGGCGTTGTGAAGTCCGCACGCGAATACCTGATTCGCATAAGAGATATTATGGAACAAGCTCACTTAGCCCCGCCTTTATAAGGCTTCCGTGACCCTTAGCGTCATGCCGTCGAAGGCTGGCGTCACATGTGCCGGCAACTTGCCGCGCAGTACGTCGTAATCGAGATCGGCGTGGAGATTGGTAAGCACCGCGCGCCGCGGTTTCATACGTTCGATCCAGCGCAGCGCGTCGACAACGGAAAAATGGCTCGGATGCGGTGTGTAGCGAAGGGCGTCGAGGATCCAGACGTCGAGCGCGTCTAACGCCTCAAGGCTCGATGACGGGATGCCGCTGAGGTCGCAGGAATAAGCAAGCCCAGCGAACCGGAATCCGAGCGAATTAATGTCGCCGTGCTCCTGCAGGAAAGGCAGCACCGTGATCGGTCCGCCCTTCCCGGTCACGGTCACCGGCACATCGGCAGTCAGGCGGTGCTCGGTCACGATCGGCGGATAGTCGCTTCCAGGAGGCGACTGGAAGCAGTAGGCGAACCTGCTGCGCATCATCGCAGCCGTGCTCTCGTCAAGGTAAACGTCCACGCGCTGGTGGCGCTTGATGAACAGCGAGCGCAGATCGTCGATGCCGTGGGTGTGGTCGGCGTGTTCGTGGGTGTAGAACACGCCATCGAGCCAATCGACGCCGGCATCCAGGAGCTGCTCGCGCAAATCGGGCGAGGTGTCGACGAGAACGCGGGTGACGCCGTCGGTCGCGCGCCGCTCGACCAACAGCGATGTACGGCGCCGGCGGTTTTTTGGATTGTTCGGATCGCAGTGGCCCCAGCCCAAAGCTGGCCGCGGCACGCCGCCCGAAGAACCGCAGCCAAGGATTGTGAAATCCAGCGTCATCGAGGCGCCGCCGACGCTTGCTGGCTGGTTGCCGACTGCGCGAGCACCGGAGACGGTACCTTGGCGAACAGGCGATAAAAGTTGGCCGTGCTCTGCTCGGCGATCGCATCAAGTGAAACGCCGCGGACCTCGGCCAGGACTTTTGCGGTTTCGACGACATAAGCCGGCTCGTTGCGCTTGCCGCGATATTTCCTGGGCGCCAGATAGGGCGCATCGGTCTCGACCAGAACGCGATCCGCCGGCACTTCCGCCGCGATCGCCCGCAGATGTGCAGAGTTCTTGAAGGTCAGAATGCCGGTAAAAGAAATAAAGTGGCCAAGCGCTACCGCGCGACGGGCGAGCTCGCGTCCGCCGGTAAAACAATGGAGCACGGCGGCAAACGCGCCCTTCCCTGTTTCTTCTTCCAGAATGTGTGCCGTGTCGTCGTCGGCTTCACGCGAATGGATGACCAACGGCAGCCCGGTTTCGCGCGCCGCGCCGATATGCGTGCGAAATCCGCGTTCCTGCGCCTCGCGGGGCGAATTGTCGTAGTGATAGTCAAGGCCGGCTTCGCCGATCGCCACGACTTTCTCCGCGCGACTGCAGGCTACGAGTTCGGCTAGGCTGACGTCCGCTTCTTCATGCGCGTAATGCGGATGCGTGCCGATCGAGCAATAAACATCGGGAAAGCGCTCCGTTATCGCGAGCAGCGCCGCTTGGCGCCGCACGCGCGTCGAGATGGTGACGATGCGGTCGATTCCCGCGGCGCGGGCGCGTGCCACCACCGCATCCAGCTCGTTGGCGAAGTCGGGAAAATCGAGATGGCAATGGCTGTCGACCAGTATAGGGTTCATTCGCCGACGTTCGCCGTCATTCGCATTCATCGATTAAAACTCTTTGTTGTTCAGTGTGTTATTGGCTTATACTCACCGTGTTTGTTCGCTCAAATTCGTCCTCTTGCTGCGTGGTTTTGAGTACCTGGTGAGTACCTGGCGAGGGCCCGGCGAATGCCGAGCGGACGGGCAAAGGACCTGCCGCACATGAAAACCAGACTTACTGACCGCTTCATCCGCACCCGGAAGCCGCCGACAACCGGCCGGCTCATCGTGACGGACACTGCTGTGCCCGGGTTGAGCCTTCGGATCAATCCTGCGAGCACCAAAAATCCGGACGGCCTGCGTTATTGGCTTCTGCGCTATCGCCCGCGGCATCAGGCACAGCGGTCGACCGTACTTGGCCCCTACCCTGCCCTCGGCCTTGCCGATGCCCGAGAGCGCGCTGGTGATATCGTCCACGCGGCGACGAAGGGAATGGACCTGCTGGCCGAAGAGCAACGCCAGGTCGAGGAGCGACGCAAGGCGGACATAAGGAACCGCACCATTCGGGAGATTGGAGACGAGTATCTCACCCATGTCGAAAAGCAACTCAAGAGCTATAGGGACATCAGAAGCCGTTTTCGCAATCACATCTTTCCAGCGCTCGGCCATCGCCTCATCGGTGAAGTCAGACGCGCCGATATTGTTGAGCTGCTGGACAAGATCCAGCATGAGGGTGGCCTTCGCCACACAACGAACAGGGTTCGGGAAACACTCATCAGTCTGTTCGGGTATGCCATCGAGCGGCAACTTGTCGAGACAAACCCGGCCATCAGCACCAAACGCCGTAAGTTGGAAAACCCTCGGGAACGCATTCTGTCACCCGACGAGTTGCGGGTTCTCTGGCAAGCGCTCGATCGCATTCCCGATCCTGGTCGCAGCTATGTGCGCACCCTGATGCTGACCGGCTGCCGCCGCGAGGAGGCGCGCGCGATGCGGTGGGACGAACTTGATCTTGAGGGCCGCCTCTGGTCCCTGCCCTCTCAACGCAC
>DASSXN010000031.1:0-21053 GCA_035703785.1 Xanthobacteraceae bacterium | reverse complement strand
CAAAAGTTGGTCGTGAGCACCGCCCAATTGGCATTTGAAGCGGCGGTCGGCGGATTGGGCCTGGCGATCGGTCGCTTGCCGCTGATTGATAACGACATCGCCGCCGGCCAGCTTGTCATCGCCGTGGACCATGTTGTTCCGGTGGCGACCGCTTATTGGCTGGTCAGGCCCGCCGGCGCCGAAACACGGCCCGAGATCATCGCATTCACCGCTTGGCTGCTCAAGGAAATGTCGCAGCTGAAGTGGAACGGCTACAGCGAAGGACGAGCCGCCTCGCGGTCGGCGTAACGCGGCATAACCTCCCTCTCCTGCTTTTCCTCGGGATGGTCCAGCGCATTAGCGCTTTGACGCGCGCTTCCAGCGCGCCTGAGCGGCTGCGTCGCGACCGGTTGCAAACCGAGAGAGCAAAAACACTGATCGATCATCAAAATTCTTCCCGTCTCACGGGTGGCGAATAAATGCGACCGGCCTGTCATTGATCCTAATTATTACAAAGACTAAATTGGACGGCGAATTTGGGTCACCCAAATGCCAGTACCCTTACCGCCGCTCAGCGGCTTGCGTCTGTTCGAGGCAGCCGCGCGCTGCGGCAGCTTTAAGGCGGCCGCGCACGAATTGGGCCTAACCCCGGGCGCCTTCACGCATGCCATCGACTCGCTGGAACAATGGCTTGACGTCCAATTGTTTGAACGCGACGCACGCGGGGTCGTTCTGACTGCGGCCGGACGGCAGTACCTGCCTTATGTCACCGAGGCCTTGTCGATGATCGTCACCGGCACGCTGCGGCTGCCCACCCGGCGTTTTCGAGATCGCTTGTCCATCACCTCCGCCGATCTCTTCGCTTACAAAGTGCTGCTGCCGCGGTTGCACAAATTTCGCGAAATGCACCCGGACATGGTGGTCACCGTCGATGTGCGCCAGCAGTTTGTGCCACTGCCCTCGGATGAATTTGATATTGCGATCCGGAGCGGGCGCGAATCGTGGTCGAAGCTGTCATGCGATCTGCTCGGTCGGGTCAGAATATCCCCGGTTGGGGCGCCGCATTACGTTCGCAGCCTCATGCGCGGCGGTGCGCTAGACTGGCCACGGGCGACACTGATCCACAACGTGAGCGTCAGCGACGATTGGGAGACGTGGTGCAATCATAGCCGGACCGACACCGCCTCTGCCCGCAGGCTCGTGGTGAGCACGTGCCAGGTGGCGTTTCAAGCGGCAATCGACGGGCTCGGCCTGGCGATCGGTCGCTCGCCGGTGATCGATGAGGACATTGAAGCGGGTCGGCTCGTTGTCGCTTTGGACCACGTTGTTCCGGTGACGACCGGCTACTGGCTGGTCAAGCCGGCCGGCACCGAAACGCGCCGTAAGATCGTGGCCTTCAGCAACTGGCTGCTTGAGGAAATGGCGCAGCTGAGGTGGAACGGCCATAGCGAAGGACGAGCCGCCTCGCAGTCGGCGTAACGCGGCATACCCTCCCTCTCCTCGCTCAGGCGCGCCGGAAACGCGCGTCAAAGCGCCGACGCGCTGGGCCGCCCCGAGGAAAAGCAGCAGCTGAGTTGGGATGGCCCCGAGGCGAAATTGGCGCCACAAATTGGATGCGACGCCGAACAAGCGCGTTTGGTTAATCCCGACATCCGTTAATCCCGACATTCCGGACGCAAACAGGTTTCGCTCGAAGTCTGAAGGACCTCGGGCACTTACAACCCAACATTACGGGTGTCGATTATTTTCACTTTGAATGAATTAAACTCAACTAAACACAGTGGCCAGCATGAATGTCTCTCATCATAATAAGTGACTAGGGGGGTCTGTTCGCGCATGGCGCTCAAGCTTCCGCCGCTCAGCGGTTTGCGCCTGTTCGAAGCAGCCACGCGTTGCGGCACCTTTAAGGCGGCCGCTGATGAATTGGGGCTGACGCCCGGAGCCCTCAGCCACGGCATTGATTCCCTTGAACAATGGCTCGATGTCGAGCTGTTTGAACGCAAAACGCGAGGCGTCGTTCTCACCGCGGCCGGCCGCCAGTACCTGCCCTATGTCACTGAGGCCCTCTCGATCATCGCGACAGGCACGCTGCGGCTCCCGAGCCGGCGTTTTGAGGCCCGTCTGTCGATCAGCTCAGCTCCCCTCTTCGCCTTCAGGGTGTTGCTGCCGCGCCTGCATAAGTTCCAGGAACTTTATCCGAACATGCAAGTGAAGGTCGATGCCAGCCCATTCATCGTGCAGCTGCCATCGCATGAGGTCGACGTGGCGATCCGCAACAGTCGCGACGCCATTCCCAAAATGTCGTGCGATTTGATCGGACGAATCCGATTCGTCCCGGTCGCGGCACCGCATTACATTCATAATCTTTCGCGCGATGGAACGCTGGACTGGTCACGGGCTATGCTGATCCACACCTCAGCCGCCAGTGAGGATTGGGCGACTTGGTGCAACCGCACCCAGACGGACACTTCTTCGGCCCGCAAGCTCGTCGTGAGTAGTGCGCAAGTGGCATTTGAAGCGGCAAGCGACGGGCTTGGCATTGCCATCGGCCGCCTGCCGCTGATCGATGACGATATTGCCGCCGGCCGCCTCGCGATGGCCGTGGACCACGTTGTCCCGGTGATGAGCGCCTATTGGCTGGTCAAACCATCCGGGCTCGAGACCAGGCGCGAAATCGTCGCGTTCCGCAATTGGCTGCTCAAGGAAATGTCGCAGTTGAAATGGAACGACCACTCCGAGCGGAGGCCGGCGCTGAAATTGGCGTGAGCATTGTCGCTGGCGAATTCAGCACAGATACGCGCCTTCACGCGCGTGTCGGGACGATCCGTTCGGTAGCACGCACAAAACCCCTCACCCGGCTCGGGCCTCACATGCTCGCCCCTCGCCACCCTCTCCCGTAGGGGGACAGGAAAAATATGGCGTCACCGCACCATTGACAATTGTCACCGATTACGTTACATATGAGTTTGAACCTCGCCCATGGTTCGGTGCGCTGTGGCCGGCAGGCCGCAGCGCGGGGCGAGTGCGGTGCCCGCGCGCGGAGTTGCAACCCGCTCCCGGGCGGCTTCGGGAATTCCGTCCGACCGGCACTACGACCGGTCTGCGAGAAGCTTCGCTGTACCGAGACTGGCAAGCTAAGGGGAAAGCCCGACGGCGGCCTCATCCCGGGTAGCGCGGACCTGAAGCTGGGTAGTGGCGTTCGGTCGCCTAAGCCAGAGCCGCGTGGAACGCCGATAGATGTGTGCCCCCCGATGGGGGCGCGGCCGTGGCCGAAGCCACGGCAGAAGAGCCTTGCGTCTGTCGGCGTTTCGCCTCCGAATTTCTTTCTTTCGTGGCTTAGCGAAGATCAAAAGGCAGGCCCCACCACCTGCGCTCGTTCTTCGCGGCTCGTTTCGTGCCTTTGCGAATAGCGAATTGCGAAGTGCGAATGGATTTCCATTCGCCACTCACTATTCGCCCGTTTCCATAGCTCGGGTGCTCAAGCGCGCCGCGAGAACAAGAATCTATTCTTTCCTCTCCCCACTGTGCGGGGAGAGGAAAGGATGCTCTAAACTCGGGCCCCATCACATGAAGGGAGGTGCGCCATGGACTTGGCGATGAGGGACAAAAAAGCGATCGTCACCGGCGCCAGCGAAGGCATCGGCAAGGCGATTACGCGAGCGCTCGCCCGCGAAGGCGCGGATGTCGCGATCTGCGCGCGGCGAAAGGAGCCGCTGGAAAGAACCGCGGTGGAAATCGCCAAGGAAACCGGCCGGAAGATTTTTCCGATTCCCGCCGATCTCACCAAAGCCGCGGATGCGGAAAATTTCGTCAAGGCCGCGCATGCGGCGCTCGGCCGGATCGATATTCTGGTCAACAATGCCGGCTCAGCGCCCGGCGGCGTGCTGGAACACCTAAGCGAGGAGGACTGGGCGCAGGCGCTGCAGCTCAAATTCATGGGCTACGTGCGCTGCATGAAACACACGTTGCCGATCATGCAAAAACAAAAGAAGGGCCGCGTCGTAAACCTGATCGGCAATGACGGAGTCAAGGTTTCGTACTGGGAGATTGCGCCGGGCGCCGCCAATGCCGCGGGACAGAATCTCACCAAATCGCTCGCCAGCCAGTACGGCAAGGACAATATCAGCTTCGTCGCCGTCAATCCCGGACCGGTGCGCACCGAGCGATGGACCGGCCTCGTTAAAGCGATGGCGCGCGATATGAAGCTCTCGTTCGAACAAGCGGACAAGCTCGCTCCGGCAAGCATTCCGCTCGGGCGGATCGCCGAATCCGAGGAGGTCGCCAATCTCGTCGCTTATCTCGCCTCCGACCTCGCGTTCTTCATCAACGGCACGATGATCGAGATCGACGGCGGGCAAGACAAGGTGCTGATGGACCGCATGCGCGACCGGTGAGAGGTCTCGGCCAGACATTTCCCTCTCCCCTTGCGGGAGAGGGTGCCCGAACCAACGGGTCCGGCCCGGAGTGGCCGGCCCGATGACAAGCTCCGTGAGGGCGGGTGAGGGGTTCAGGCGCAAGCGCTCTAACGACTACCCCCTCACCCGGCTCGTTGCTCGCGAGCTCGCAAGTCGCACCCTCTCCCGCAAGGGGAGAGGGAAGATGGTTGGCAAGCGGTGCGCTCACATTATAGTTCACGTGATCAAAAGGCGGCGGGTCAAAGGCAGCCGCACAACAAAGGGGGGATAACCACCATGATTTTTACACGCGCAAATCGCCGCGTTAACGCATCTATCCTCCCTCACCGGATCGCGATTGCGATCGCCGCTGCCCTCGCCTGCAAGTTTGGCGCGCTTCCAGCCTCGGCCGCGGATTTCGTGATGAAGTTCGGCACCGCGACGATCAACGAAACCCAGCACCAGTTCATCAAATTCTACAAGGACGAGGTCGAGAAAGCCTCGAACGGCCGCATCGAAGTCCAGATTTATCCGGCCAGCCAGCTCGGCCCGATCCCGCGCGAGATCGAAGGCGTTCAGCTTGGCAATATCCAGGGCTATATCGGACCGGTCGACTTTTTTGTCGGCGTCGATCCGCGCTTCGGCGTGTTCTCCGCGCCGATGCTGTTCCGCGACGAGCCTAACGCCGCCGCGACCGTTCACGATCCGGCCGTTCAGAAAGCCATGTTCGATCTTGCCGCGCCCAAGCGGATGGTCGGCATCGCGACGCTGGACCTGGGCTCGTCCAATTACGGCGCGAAAAATCCGATCCTGCGGCTCTCCGACTTCAGCGGCAAGAAGCTGCGCATCAACGGCACCGAACTCGAGCGGCAGAAAATGGCGAAGCTCGGCGCAACCGGGATCGGCATGCCGCTCTCCGAAGTGGTCCCCGCGCTCGACCAGGGCACCATCGACGGCACCATTTCCGGTCTGTCCATCTTCGTCGCCTTCAAAATGAACGATCTTCTCAAAGTAGTCACGGTAACCAACGACACGTTCATCATCTCGATCGCGGTCGTGAGCAAACCCTGGCTCGACACGCTGCCTGCGGATCTGCAGAAGGTCGTAGTCGACGCCGGCGCTGCGGTGCAGACCAAGGCCCAGGCGTGGGAAGTCGATTTTACCAAGAAGCTCGCAAGCGACTGGACCGCGCTGGGCGGCACCGTCCAGACGCTGCCGACCGAGGATCTTGCCCGCATGAAGACGCTGCTCGATCCGGTGGGCGATGAGGCAACCAAAGGCCAGCCGGCGGTGCACGACATGCTGGAAATGGTCCGCGCCGCCGCGGCTAGAAACTGAGCACCTTCGCCCCGGCATGAAGCACGCTCTTTCGCGCGGCGCCAAGGCGCTCATCGCGGGCTTGCGATTCGCGGCCGGCGCGATGCTCGCCGCCAGCGTCGCCATCAACTTCGCCAACATCATCGGCCGCTATTTTCTTTCCGTGTCGCTATCGTGGGCCGAGGAAGCGATGCTGTTCCTGATGATCGGCTGCGTCTTCCTCGGCGCCGGTCCGGTCGGCTGGGCCGGCCGCCACATCCGCATGGACGTGATGGTTTCGCTGTTGCCACCGCGCGCGCGCAAGGCATTCGATATTTTTTCCGACCTGGTGACGATTGCGACCTGCCTGGCGCTTGCGATCTTCGCCTGGCCGGTCATGACCATGCTGAGCGAACTCGACCAGCGCAGCCAGTCGGCCAATATTCCGCTGGTCATCCCGCAGGCCGCGCTGCCGCTCGGTCTGTTGCTCATGGCGCTCTTAATCGCGGTTCGTCTGTTCGTGCAGGGTGCGCGCCACGACGAGGTGGTGTCGCCACCGGAAGACGTGACGTGAACGGAAGACGTGACGTGAACGGACCGGGGCACCGCGCATGCTAGCCGCCTTCGTCTATTTCATCCTGCCGGCGATCCTGCTCATCCTGGGGCTGCCGATCTTCGTCGTCCTGATCCTCACCTCGCTCGCCGCGATCCTGTTGATCGCACATGTGCCGGTGCAGGCGATCCAGACCTACATGTTCGGCAGCCTCGACAATTTTCCGCTGCTCGCGGTGCCGTTCTTCGTGCTTGCCGGCGAGATCATGGGCCGCGGCGGCATCGCCAATCGCGTCGTTACCTGGGTCGTGTCAATCATCGGCGGGGTGCGCGGCTCGCTCGCGGTGACGACAGTCGCCTCGTCGGAATTGTTCGGAGCGATGGCGCATACCTCGGTTGGCACCGTCGTCGCCATCGGCCGGCTGTTGTTTCCGTCATTGACCAAGCACGGCTATTCCGAGCGCTTCGCCGTGAGCCTGATCACCTCGTCGGGCGCGGTCGCGGTGATCATCCCGCCTTCGATTTCGATGATTCTGTATGCGATGACGGCGCAGGTCTCGGCGATCAAGCTGTTCACCGCCGGCATCCTGCCGAGCCTCCTGATCGGCGTCGTCGATGCCGTTTATGTGCTGATCTATGCACGCATCAAAATGGTGCCGCTGTCGTCGCCGGCGCGCTGGAAGAACATCTGGGCCTCGACCAAAGAAGCGGGCTGGGCGATCGGGACGATCGTCGTGATTTTCGGCGGCATCTACGGCGGCGTGTTCACCCCGACGGAGGCGGCCGGCGTCGCCGTCGTCTATTCGCTGTTCGTAGCGATGTTCGTCTATCGTGAGGTCGATCTTGCCGAGCTCGGCCGCATCATCGTCAGCTCGGTCGTGCTGATCTCGCAAATCCTGATTATCGTCACCGGCGCCGGGATTTATTCGTGGCTCATGACCACAAGCGGCATTCCGCAACACTTGATCGACGCGGTGAGCGCGCTGCACTTGCCCGATTGGCAGACGCTGTTGTTCGTCAATGCCGGGCTGTTGATCGCCGGTAGCTTTCTCGAACCGCCGGCCGCGATTCTGATCCTCACGCCGCTTTTGCTGCCGGTCGTCGAAACGGCCGGCGTCAACGCGCTGCACTTTGGAATTATCATGGCGGTCAATTTGAGCATCGGACTCTATATGCCGCCGTTCGGATTGAATCTGTTCGCCGCACGCGCCATTTTCAATGTGCCCATGGGCATGATCTATCGCGGCGTGCTGCCGTTCATTGCGGTTAATTTTTTCGCGCTACTGGTGATTACCTACGTGCCGGCGATCTCGATGGTGCTCATCGGCACGACAAAGTAATTGACGCGTCATTGCGAGCGACTCGCCTTCGCTCGCTCGGCGAGCTACGGCGGGTTTGAGTCCGCCGTAGCGCAGAGCGCGTAGGCGGAAGCGAAGCAATCCAGGTTTACGCAGGCGCGCTGGATTGCTTCGTCGCGGAGCTTGTCATCGGCCGGCACGGGGTCCCCATCGCGCGAGCGCGATGGGGTGCCCCGACTTCGGGCCGGGCCCGTTGGCTCCTCGCAATGACGAATCAACCAATCTTCTCGTTGATTGCTGATTAGACGACGTTCTTGTTGAAGTAGCTCGAGCCCCAGATCACCAAAACCCAGATTGCAAACAGGACCGCCAGCGCCAGAATGATTTCCATCGCTCTCTCTCCCCGGTCTCGCGCAAGCACACGCTTGCGGTTCGGCTTGTCAATCCGTTTCCCGCGGCGTCGCAATCACGCTGTCGCTGTCGGCACAGCGGCGCGTCAATTCTCTTTGCAGCAGCTTCGCTTCCTCTTCCAGCCCCATCCAGCGCAATTTGCGAATGCGCTTGACGAGATCATTCGCCCGGCTGTCGTCTTCCGCAGCATCGTTCTGTGGCTGCTTGAGCGTCATTGGCATGGCTGTCCTCCCGCATTCTTTTTGTTGTTGGCTGTGCCGGCTGCGTGCAACGCAACGGTCTTACGTCGCAGTTGGGCCTGCCGATCGATCGCACACGGCTTTGCCGGCGTGCAAATCGTGCCGGTCTCGCCAGACCGTCAGCTTTGACCTATTGGCTTGCCTGCGCAAGGGTGCAGGGGTGCGCCGCAACATATTGCGGCGGAAAATTGACTAACCGTTCGCGATCTCCAGCGCCTGCGCCGGCTGCGGCGCTTTGCGCCGCGGGGCGCGCAAGGTAGCGGCGATGAAGGCTTCCACGTCGCGCATGACCGGTACGAGGAATCGCAGAAACGGCGCGACGGCAGCAATGATAATGAAATGGCCGACGCGACGATAGGTCAGTACCGTCGCGGCATTGCCGGCGGCGACGAGCCGCGCCGCCAGCCGGACGGAATTGCCGGGCTCCACCAGCCGGTCGCGGCCGCCGGTCATCAGCAAAGCCGGCGGCGCGCCGGGCGCGACGTGATGGATCGGCTGCGTCTCCGGCCGATTAACGCCGCCAAAAATTATTTTGAGCCTTTCGTCGCGCAACGGCATCAGATCGTAAGGTCCGGCGATTCCGATCAATCCGGCAATATCGCGGCCCGGATCGAGGCCGACCTTGCCGAGCCAGCGCGCGTCGATCGACAACATCGCCGCGATATGCGCGCCCGCCGAATGGCCTTTTAAGAACAGCTTGCCCGGATCGCCGCCGAACCTTTCGATGTTATTCTTGACCCAGCGCACGACCAGCGCGCCATCGTCGAGGAAATCGGGGTAACAGACCTCGGGATAAATGCGATAGTCCGGCACCACCGCGACATAGCCGCGCCGCGCCAGCGCTTTGGCCACATAGCGGTACAGTTCCTTATAGCCGCTCTGCCAGGCGCCGCCGTAAAAGAAAATGATCACCGGCGCGGCCACCGCATCGCGCGGTCGGCAGACATCGAGCCTGTGCCGCGAGCGCTCGGCATAGGCGATGGATTGGGTCAACTGAATGCGGAAAGGCATTGGCGCGAGCATGAAGCAGCGCTTCCGGACTAAATCATGGCATTAAAGTCTCTGGCGCTTAGACTTTAGGGTTAGGTGGTTGGCCCTAAGTAACTGACTGCGAACGAGACGCGACCGTTCAAATATGATCGCTTGCGGAACCGCCCCCGCCGTAATGCGTTGTCTGCAAGCCAGCCAAATGCGGCGCCAAGGCAGGTCATGCCTCTGGTTGGTGGGTGAAATTGGGCGTTCCAGGCGACCTCATCTCAGCGCCCTGGAGCAGCGTCCTGCTCGGAGCGGCCGTAATGGTGTTTTCCCTCCTTGCGTATTTCTTCTCCATGGTGACGGCTTTTGCGATCGTGATAACGACCCTGGTCAGTTTCGGCGATTCACAACTGCGCATGACGCGGCCACCGCACTCGGCGGTCTCGATCATCGCAAGTTCCGACCGCGACGCGCTCACAAACGCCGACAAGGCCAAAGAGGCGCAAAAGGCCGCGGAAGCGGTTAAAGCTGCGGAGGCGCAGAGGGCAGCCGAAGCGCGCGAAGCCGCCAAGAAACTCGCGCGCGCCAAGCTCGCCCGCGAGCGCAAACAGGCCGCGCTGGCGCAGCAGCGGCAAGAGCGCGAGGCGCGCGACAACGCTTTGGCTTGGAGCTATCCGGGCCAATATTCCGGCAACGGCCGGTTATATTCCTACGCGCCGGGCTTCGAACGCTGATCGGCGGCGCGCGACCATTACATCCGATTTTATATTCATTGCTCGGCTTTAGCCGACTGCCGGCGCCGTCGAAAGCCGAACACGTTTCTGATCCGCACCGGCTCTGCCAGTTCTTCCTCAGTGAGCGCATCGGCTACCTTCGGCGGCGTCAAATACCACGGCACGGCAATGACCACGACCCGCGGACCGCCGTATTCGAGGACAGCGTGGCGCAATCGCCGGGCGCGATGATTGCTTAACAAATGTTCCCACCAGCGCCGCTTGACCAATTCGGGAATCATCACCGCAACGGTTCGTTCGGGATCTTTTCGTTGCAATTCGTCGATCAGTTTGAGAAGCGGCGCATGAATCCGCCGAAACGGCGCGCTGAGAAAAACGAGCCGTGGCGGATTGGACGCTTGTGCCGCGACCGCGGAATCCTCGACGCCCCTCGCCCACTGCTCACGTAATTTCCGCTCCTGTTCGCCGACGTCCGGACCTTCCAGCGCCGCCAAATGCACCGCAATGACATCGGGCGAAAGCTCCATCGCCAGCGAAAGTGCCTTATCAGTCAGACGATCCCACTGCTTGGTCATAACCAGGACGAACGGCGGCTTGCTTGGACGGAACTGCAACTGATCGTCGTCGCGCAAAGCAGTGTCGATACTGCTGTAATAACGGTGAATGCTTTTCAGGAGCACGATGACGCAAGGAATGGCAACGATGGTGATCCAGCCGCCTTCGGCAAACTTTGCGATCACGATGACCGCAAGCGCCGTCACCGTGGCGGCCGCGCCGACGCCATTGAGAAAAAGCTTCACCTGTACGCGTTGGCGCTGCCCGCGGCCGCGTTTTCCACGCAGCACGTTGCGCCAATGCGCAACCATGCCGGTCTGCGAAATTGTAAATGTCGCGAACGCTCCGATCGCAAACAGCGGAATCAGCCGATCTGTGATCCCGTCAAACGCGATCAACAGAAATCCCGCGGTCAGCGTCAGGTAAAGGATTCCGACGGAGTAGACGAGACGCCGGCCAACCGTCGCAAAAGGTCGCGGCAAAAATCCATCCCGCGCCACGATCCGGCACAGTTGCGGAAAGCCCACGAAACTGGTGTTGGCGGAGAGGCAAAGAATCATCAACGCACTTGCGATGGCGACGTAATAGAACACGCCGCGTCCAGCCACCGCGCCGACGAGTTGCGACAACACGCTTTGATAGCCCGGTTTGGTCTGATCCATGGCCATGACACCGTAGCTCATTGCGAGGTAAGCGATCTCGGCAAGGAGAATGGCCAAGACAGCAACAATGATGCTCAAGGTGAGACGGGCATTGCGGACTTGCGGCGCACGGAAGGCATTCACCGCATTGCTGACCGCTTCGACGCCGGTCATCGCCGTGCAACCGGAGGCAAAGGCGCGCAGCAGCAACCACAGGCCGAGCGGCTCGACCGGCGCCGGCGCTGACGGCGGCGAGATCACTGGTTGCGGATGGCCGCCGCTTGCGATCGCGACATAACCGCCGATCGCAAGCACGGCCATGAAACAGGCGACGAACAGATAGGTCGGAATCGCAAATAGCCGTCCGGCATCGACGGTCCCGCGTAAATTGACGAGCGTGAGGATGACAAGAATGCCAAGGCAAAGCGGCAGCGTATATACATGCAAAGCCGGCACCGCCGAAACCAGCGCTGCAACGCCCGCGGATATGCCGACCGCAACGTTGAGGACGTAATCGATCATCAATGCCGCGGCGGCGAGCAGACTTGCATTCACGCCAAGGTTGGCTTGCGACACGGTATAGGCGCCGCCGCTCTTCGGATAAGCCTCGATCGTTTGCCAGTAAGAGATGAACAGGATGCCGAGCAGCGCCAGGATTGTCAGCATCACCGGCCCGAGATAGGCCAAGCCGGCCGCTCCCGCCGCGGAGAGAACCGTCAGCGCCGCTTCCGGTCCGTATGCGGTCGAGCTGAGACCGTCGAGCCCAATCGCCGGCACGCCTTCGGCCGCACCGATTTCGCGGGCCTGGATCTCGCGATTGGCGAGCTGGCGGCCGAGGACAAATCGTATGCAGGCCGACAGCGGCGATGCCGAGGCGTTGTCACCGAGATTATGTTCGCCGTGCAACGCCATCGACAATGCTCGCGCCTGTCTTGGTCACAACCGATACAATCGATAACGCGCCGGGAGCGAATTGCGGCAAATCGCGTTCGCCGCCCGAGATGGCAGAGCGCCGTCCGCGCGGCAATGGCTTTCTATTTCACCGGCGCCGCATCGGGAATGAAACGGTGTCCGAACACCGGCTCCTTGTGCTCCGTCGGGGGCAATTGCCAGGCGCCGGTCGATGGCGGCCGGACTTCGGCATCGACGTGAACGTCGAGCAGAAATGGCCTATTCGCCGCTATGGCGTGTTCGAGCGCGCCGCGGAAATCCTGCGATCGCGCCACTGTGAGCGCATCGACGCCGGCGGCCTTCGCCCAAGCCGCGAAATCAGGATTGTATGGTTTCTTGTTGGCTCCTTGGTGAAACATGGTGCCATGCTCGCGGCCGCCAAACATACCGAGCTGAATGTCACGAATCGACACCCAGCCGAAATTGTTCCAGATCACCCAAACGACCGGAATGTCGTATTCAACCGCAGTGCAGAGCACATGCGGAACCATGGTGAAACAGCCGTCGCCCGTCACCGCGACGACGGGGCGATCCGGAGCCGCAAGCTTTGCGCCAAGCGCTCCGGCGGCGCCGAATCCCATGCCGGAAAAGCCCCAGGAATTAAGCATGGATTGCGGGCGGCGCGCATTCCAGAATTGCATGTACCAATTGTGGCTCACGCCGACGTCGCAGCAAATGATGCCATCCGGCGGAATAACGTCCTGACAATCCGCGACAACGCGTTCCGGTCGCATCGGCGTGGAATGCATCGCAAAATTCGGCCGCACGAATTCGTCCCAAGCCGCACGCCATTGCGCGATCTGCGCCAGCCACTCCCGCCTCGCCGGTCTATCGCCATTGGCTGATCGATGCTCAAGCTCGGCAAGGAGCTGGCGCAAAAAGGTTCGCGCGTCGGCAACGATGGGCAGATCGGGCGGATAATTGCGGCCGAGTTCGGCGGCATCAATATCGACGTGAACGAGTTTGGTAACGGGAAAATTCCAGGAATATCCCGGCAGCCAGGATGAAGCCGAGCGATCGTCGAATCGAGCCCCGATCGCCAGTACAAGATCGGCGCGGCGGCCCGCCTCGTTAGCCGCAAAGGCGCCGTTGCGGCCGATAAAGCCGAGCGACAGTGGGTCCGTCATATCGATGCAACCCATACCGTTGGGCGACGAGATCACTGGTATGGAAAATTTCTTCGCAAATTCGGTGAGTTCGCGGCTCGCCTCCGACAGCGTCACGCCGTGGCCGATGAAGATCACTGGCCGTTCCGCATCGAGAATCATATCGAGTGCGCGCGAGAGTTCCTCAGGCGAGGCGCCGCTTCGTTGCGCGTTGAGCGGCGGAGCGGGAGGCGGCAAGTCGACCTCATCTTCCTCCTGAAAGACGTTGAAAGGAACGTCGACATTCACCGGCCCGGGACGGCCCGACAGCATCGCTGTCATCGCCTGACGCAGCGCCAGCGGCAGCATATCGACGCGCGTCGGCTGAAAGCTCCGCTTGACCACAGGGCGGACGATGTTGACGAAATCGGCCTGGTAATGGCGGTTGATCTCCTGAAAGGGACTGCGATTGAACTGCGAAGTCGGCACATTGGCCGTGATTGCCAACAGCGCCGATGAATCGGTGAGCGCGCAGGCGAGCGGCATAACGATGTTGCACGAACCGGGACCGCAGGAGGTGAGCGTCGCAGCCGGCTGGTGGCGTACGCGGAAATAAGCGTCGGCCATGTGCGCGGCGACCTGCTCGTGGCGGGGCGATATCAGCTTGATCCGGTCCCGCGCCTGATAGAGCGGATCGAGCATGCCGACATTGCCGTGCCCGCAAATGCCGAAGACATACGGGATTCCGTTAGCGATCAGATATTCAGTGATCAGCTCGGCGCCCTTAATCCGTGCCATCTGCTCTCCTGCAGCGACTGGTGTATCGAAACTCTTTTATCGATTCGTTGGTGGCTTGTGCAACTTGCTGCGCTCGACGTATCGCGTCGCCATGTTAATCGTTATCGGTAGCACAATCGATACTAAAGCATGACGCGCAGCCCCGACTGCTTCAGCAGCGGATAAGTCACATCACGGAAT
This sequence comes from Xanthobacteraceae bacterium, assembly GCA_035703785.1. Classification (GTDB taxonomy): domain Bacteria; phylum Pseudomonadota; class Alphaproteobacteria; order Rhizobiales; family Xanthobacteraceae; genus BOG-931. The sequence continues at coordinate 6,965 of DASSXN010000031.1, read as the reverse complement.
TCGCGCATGCCCTCGATATAACGCGGCCAGGAGAGCAGAACGCCGTCGAGCCCGATCTTGGACAGCGTGGCAAGCCCATCGACGATCTGCTCCTCGGTACCGATGAGCGGGAAGCCGCCCCAGCCAGAAACCATCATCTCGGCCATGGCGTTGCGGCGTTCTTCCGGATAGTCGCGCTTGTTGATCTCGGCCGCCATCGTGTCGATGACATTGCGGGCCGCGTTCCAATCGCCTTTTTCGTGCACATAATAATGATAGAAGTCGCGGGCTTCTTTCTCGGTGTCAGCTTGCACGATGGTGGCATTGCCCCACACCCGCACCTCGCGGCCATAAGTTTCACGCGCCAGTTTGTGATAGGCGGCGATGTGGGCCGTGTTAATCGCAATGTCGTGCGTGCGGATATTGGTGAACACGAGATCACAGTGCTGGCAAGCGAAGCGACGGCCGCGTTCTGAAGAGCCGGCATTCATGATGACTGGATACGGTTCTTGGATCGGCTTCGGCTCCAGGTAACCGCCCTTGATGCGATAAAACTTGCCCTCGAAGTCGAATTTTTCGTCGTCCTGCCATAGCCGCTTGACAATGGTCAGCCATTCCTCGGCGCAGGCGTAACGGTCCTCGTGCTCAAGGAGCGACACGCCGAACATTTCCATTTCCGGATAATTCCACCCATTGACGACATTGAGCGTATAGCGGCCGTTTGAGATGTGGTCGATGACGGTCGATTGCTTGGCGGCGACGATCGGGTGATTGAGCGCCACATGCGCGGTCGAGATCACGCCGGAATGGCGCGTCGCGCCGGCGATACCCGCGGCCCATGTGAAAGTCTCGAAGCCCGGCCCCTGCGGATCGGTAGCGCCACCGAAACCGCGCCAGCGCGCGACCGGCACCAGCGCCTCGAATTCCATCTCATCGGCAAGCTGCGCCAGCATGACGGTATTCGGCCAGGTGATTTGCAGCCGGCCGTCGAGATCCGACATCACGCAGCCTGAGTCGAGATTGGTCTGGAACGTGCCGAGTTTCAGCTTGCGCGAACCCAGCGCCGGATTGACCTTGTGCCGGTCTTTTTGGTGGGGCCTTGCTCCCATACCGCTCGCCAATGTGCCAAAGAATGATCCCGAAAAAAGCCTGCCCCGGACTTAAATCTATTGCCGTTTCGTTTCAGCCGCGCCGCTTTACCCGGCGCACCAGATAATCGAAATTGATGGTGAACTGTTCGGGCTGGCTGATATCGGCTTTGAGCTTTTCGATGTCGGCCCGCGAAAACTCCGAGGCCGGGTATCCCGCCGCTTCGACCAGCAATTGCACCATAGCGCCGTTCTCCAGCATGATCGTCCCGATCACCGCTTCCGCAATCGTGGCGCCGGTCACCACGACGCCGTGGTTTTTCAACAGTACCGCGCGGCCATTGCCCAGCGCGCGCGCCACCCCCGCACCCATTGTCTGCGAGCGGATAAGATTGATGGTGTCGGTGTAGCTCCCGAGCGCCTTGTAAAACAGCGCGCCCGGCTGGCTATAGCATTTCAGCGCTCGCCCGGTCGCCGAGAGGGCAATCGAATGAGTCGGGTGCGTATGGATTACGCAATTGACGTCAGGACGCGCCTTGAAAATCTCGGAATGGATATAGACCTCGCTGTGCCGCCGCGCCGTCCCGGCAACGACGTTCCCCTCCAAATCGATGGTCAGGATATTCTGCATCGTGATCTCGTCGAGTCCGATGCTGTGCGCCTTCATAAAAAACAGGTTCGGTTCGTCGGGTAGGCGAAAGGAAATATGACCGCGGGTAAAATCGTCCTGGCCTTCAGCGACGAGCACTTTTCCCGCAAGAATCAGTTGCTCTTTGAGCGATCGATGCGTCCCTCGCTGTCCCACCCGCTTTGACCGTGCAGATTTTCCGTTAGCAGTTTTCCGTTTGATCATTGCCCTCACCGCCTATGTTCCGTGGCGGGCGCAACAGAACAGGGAATTGGAATCGTCTCAAGTGAAAAATGACAGGATCAGTTCCCCCTCGAAAGCCGCAGGGTGATCGTCGGTGGATGGCACTTCGCTGTTTTCCGCAAACCCAGCAATGCGACAGCTCGCCGAACTTTCTCCTGATCTTCAGTCTTTGGTGGGTGCGGCCGTTGATCTCTGTTAAGCGAAATAGACGAACCAAATAATAGCAAACACGATAACGACTGCGGCAATGCTGAAGCCGAGCACGAACCGGACATTATGCCCGGTCACGCCCGCACGCGCCTGCCGGGCCGGCACGGTCGGCCGCCACTCCGGGTCGTCTGAAGAACTCATGATGTGATCCTGCTCTTAAACCGCGTGTATCCAATCCACCTTCCTGAGCTGAGTTCCGCGGAGGGTTCCGGGAACTTCGCAACAATCTCCGCGGAGCTCGCCGGAACGCGAATGTGTCGGCGGCGTTAAGCCAGTGAGCACATAGCATGAGTTGAGTTGCGGCGTTTCGTATGGCGAAAGGCCGCGGCTTAGCTTTGCGGGAGAACCAGAGGAGAGCGAAATGAAGAACAGGTTATTGGCTACGGTCGCCGTGGCGGCGGTCGTCGGGTTCGGCGGATTCGCTGCCGCCCAATCGCAGATGGGCGGCGAGTCGAACAAAGCCACATCCGGCGCGACGTCGGGCAAGACCCAGGAGAAGAGCGGCGGCAGCATGAGTGGGACCCAATCGGGTAGTAAGACGCTCAGCCCGTCGGCCGGACAGCCAAGCGGGCAAGCGGCCCAAGGCATGGAGAAGGGCAAGCAGAACGAGCGGCTTGGCCAGGGCGTCAACCAAGAGCAAAAAGGCATGACGCGCGGCGCGCAAGAGGAAAAGAGCGGCATGCAGAAAAAGGGCGCCCAAGAAGAGCGCGGCATGCAGAAAGACCAGAAGGGCGCACAAGAGCAGCGCGGCACGACTACCCTGAAAGGCGCTCAGGAACAGCGGCCGACTACCAACCTGAAGGGCGCTCAAGAACAGCGTGGCACCAGCACGACCGAGCAGACTGGCAAAACCGGCGTAAATGCGAACGTCGGCGAGCGTGGCGGATCGGTGCAGCTATCCGAAGACCAACGCTTGCAGATCAAAACGGTGATCGGGCGCGGGAGCGGCCCGCGATTGAGCAGGAGTGACGTAAGCTTCAGCATTTCCATCGGGACTCGGGTCCCGCGAAGTGTGCACTTTGTCACGCTGCCTGAGGAAATTGTGCTGATCATTCCGCAGTACCGCGGCTTCGAGTACTTCCTCGTCGACGACGAGATCGTGATCGTTGATCCGCGCACGCTGGAAATCGTCGCAGTGATCCCGGCTTAACCGGGCTGAATGAAACTGCGCAGCGGGCCTGCGTCGGGATCCGACGCGGGCCCGTTTCTCTGGGGCCCGTCTTGTTACGATTGGCCAACGCGCGCTTGCCAAGCGAGCAATAAAAATCCCCCGGTGAAAACCGGGGGATTCTGTTTTTGCGGAAGAGAAATCTAACGATTCTGCTGGCCCTGCTGGCCACCTTGCTGACCGCCACCGCCCTGCTGGCCGCCTTGCTGGCCACCCTGGCGTCCGGGCTGCTGTTGTTGTTGACCGGGCTTCTGCTGGCCGCCCTGTTGACCACCTTGTTGGCCGCCCTGCTGTTGCTGCCCGCCCTGCTTCACATTACCCATTTTGTCGTTAGACATAGAGAGCTCTCCTTCGCGGAAGGAATCCGCGGCGCGACAATTCCCTGAGCCGTTGTTGGTTCCCACCGCAGGCAGGTGCGCTGGGCAGCAATGCCGGAACACGCCGGAACAAGGATCGGAGCGGGTCGTTAGCTCAAATTATCGGCACGCGGGCGTTTTCACGCATTCAGCGCCCGCAAAAATGAGCTACTGGCAATGGCCAAACGGCATCCCCATTCCGGAACAATTACGCCGCAATCCGGCCCCGATCGCAGATCGTTGCTGATGGGCACGGTTTCGAGCGCCGCCGCTTTTCGTCGCCACCAGCGGGTACTAATAAATGGTCTCGCTTGATCTGATTGATCACGTTGAGTTCTTCCGGCGTGACCGGCTTGAACAAAAGCCGCAGGCCCGTAAAGCGCATTCGTAGCAGGACAATTGCATATTGCGTTTTCGTGATCGGGCAATGTCTTTGGCATAATAACGTGCGCTGCCGAACGAGCCGGACAGACGCGGTTGTGTTCCGCCAACACGGAGTGGGCCTCAAAGTTTCCGATGCAGGGTGAGAGTTGGGAGAACTAAACAGCGGCCGTCCGGCAATTCCAGAGCGGGTCTGTTCAGGCGACGGCTGCGCGATCGGGTATGCTCGACATGAACACCTTCTGCAGCATGTCGCGCTCGATCGGCTTTTGCAAAATCGGAATATCGCTAAATCGTGGGTCGACGCTGTCGACATCGTAACCGGTCACAAAAACAAACGGCACGCCGCGCACCCCGAGAATTTCGGCGACGGTATAAACCAGCCCGTCACCGAGATTGATGTCGAGTACGGCGGCGTCAAAATGGCTCTCGCGCGCGGCGGCCAGCGCTTCGGATGCGGTGCTCAGCGGGCCGAGCACCTGGAATCCGAATTCGGTTAGAGTATCCTGTATCATCATGGCGACGAGCGCTTCGTCTTCAACCAATAGGACGCGCGGCTTATCCTTGCGTTTGAGATCGACCACCGCGCCGTTGCCGCCATTCGTCATCAGCGACGGATTGAAGACACGCGACTTCGTCAGCTCGGTGCGGGGGATGGCGAACAGACAACGCAAACCGGCATGGTTCCAATCGAATGCTGCTTTGCCGCCCAGCTGTTGCTCGATGCTTGCGGCTATTACCTTCAGGCCAAAGCTGCGCGACGACGGCTCTCCGACAGGCGGGCCGCCATTTTCGACCCAATGCAGGGTCAGCGCATCCGCTCCAAGTTCCCACTCGAGGCTGACTTTGCCGCCTGCCGACGACAAAGCCCCGTGCTTGGCCGCGTTGGTCGCAAGTTCGTGGAGCGCGAGCGCAAGTCCTTGCGCGGTGGCGGGCTGCAGCGAAATGTCGGGCCCGCAGCACTGGATCTTGTCACCGGCCCGATATGGCGCCAACTCCTCGCCGACAAGGGTACGGAGATCGGCGCCGCGCCAGCGCGAGTCGGAAAGAAGCGTGTGTGCGCGCGCCAATGCTTTGATGCGGCCTTCGATTGCCTGTACGTAATCTTCAACGCTTTTGGCGCGCGTGAGCCGGATAATGGATTGAATGACGGCAAGCGCATTACGCGCCCGGTGATCGACCTCCCGCGCCAGCAGGATCTGGCGCTCGTCGGCTTCTTTGCGATCAGTAATATCGATGGTGACGCCGTTGATGCGCACGACATTGTCGACATCATTGACGCTTGCAGCCGCCGTTCCGATACACCAGCGAATCTCGCCATTAGGCCGCATCACACGGAATTCGGTTTGCTGCGTACGCGTGCCCCGCGACATGCCGCGGGCAATTTCAACTAGAGAAATCCAATCTTCTGGGTGGATTAGCGCCCGGATGTTCTCCACCGTGATTTGGAAATTAGCCGGGTCGACACCGAATATCCGGTGTTGGCCTTCATCCCAGCGCCATTGCTTGCTCACCAGGTCCCAATCCCAGGAGCCCATCTGGCCCGCCGCGAGCGCGAGGCTGCGACCCTGCTCGGCTTGCTTGAGCTGCAGGTTCGAGGCTTCAAGCTCCGCCGTGCGTTCCGCGACATGCCCTTCAAGCTGCAAGTTCATGCGCTCGAGCTCGCGGGTCTTCCGGAATAGTTCGGCAAACACCCGCACCTTGGCGCGTAAGACCTCGGGGACGACCGGCACCGGGACGTAATCAACCGCTCCCATCTCGTAGCCGCGCAGCCGATCGACATCGGTCAGGTGAATGGCGGATATGAATATGATCGCAGTTTTGCGGAAACGCGGATGTTCGCGAATCATCGCAGCCAACTGGAAGCCGTCCAGTTCCGGCATGCAGACGTCGATTAGAACGACCGCGACGTCATTCTTGAGCAGAAACTGCAACGCTTCACGCGCAGACGAAGTCTTGACCAGATTCTCGCCAAGCTCTCCGAGGATCACCTCGTAAGCGAGAAGCTTGTCGGGCTGATCGTCGACCAAAAGGACGTTGACTTTGTCACTCATAGCGGCGCCTTAGCGATGCAGCCACATACGTAACGCGGAGAGAAGCTGCTCGGTATTGACCGGTTTGGCGAGATAATCCGACGCGCCGGCCTGGAGGCACTTTTCGCGGTCGCCCTTCATCGCCTTGGCTGTCAAAGCAATGATCGGCAATCGGCGATAAGCCTCGTTCTGGCGAATCTTCTCCATCGTTTGATAGCCATCCATTTCCGGCATCATGATGTCCATCAGCACGATCGCAAGCGAGGGGGTTTCCTCCATGATTTCGATCGCCTCCGCGCCTGTGGTCGCGGTGAGCACCTTCATGCCGCGGCGCTCCAGCGCGCTCGATAACGCAAAGATGTTGCGCGGATCGTCATCGACCAAAAGCGCGGTGCGCCCGACCATGTCTTCATCGGACGAGTTGAGCCGTTCCAGCATCTGCTGTTTCTCGGCCGGCAGATCGGTGATGACGCGGTGCAGAAATAGCGCCGTTTCGTTGAGCAGCCGCTCGGGCGACTCGACACCTTTGACCACGATGCTTCGCGCCATGGTGTGGAGCTGCGCGTCTTCCTCTACTGTCAGCTCTCGTCCGGTGAACACGACAACCGGGACGTCGGCAAGGCTCGTGTCGGCGCGCATCCGCTCCAACACTTCGAAGCCAGACATGTCGGGCAGACGAAGATCGAGCACCACGCAGTCGTATTGCTCGTCGCGGAGCAGATTGAGAGCTTCTTCACCGGTTCCCGCGTTGACGATCTCGATATCATCGTGACCTAGCAGTTCTCGTATGCTCATCTGCTCGGCCTGATTGTCTTCGACGACTAATAGTCGCTTACGGCGCGGTTCGGCAAATTCCTTGATCCGAGACAGCGCCTCCTC
>DASSXN010000130.1:0-2508 GCA_035703785.1 Xanthobacteraceae bacterium | reverse complement strand
CAGAATTCCTCAACCTCCGGGAACAGTGCGACTAATTGGGCGACGACCTGCTCGGCAGAATAGAGTTTGGAAAAAGAGAAGAGTCTAACGGGCCATGGGCGATCTTGGCGAAACCATCCAGCGAGCGTTCGTCGCTGGCTTGGAGCTAATCGTCCTTGCGCAACCAGACCCTTAGGTCCGCGCTTAGAGAAATTCAGTATGAAACGCGGACTCCCATATTTTTCCCACTGCACGTTGCATTCCAAAACGACATCTGAATCGGTCTTACGGAACCTGTACAACCGGGGAGCATCACTCATATCCAACGTAAAGCCCTTGTCCCGGAGAAAGGGGACAAAGTCTCGCTTGATTGCCTGGCGCAGCGCAGTGGTACGGCCCATGGACTGCTCCTCAGCCTTTCAAGGGCCTTGAGACAAGCACGATCTGCCGAGATGGGAAACACATCGTAATCGGCCAACTGGCCAACATAAAAACTAATCCCAAAACGCCGGCCGTGCTTCCTCCAGCACGCCGCCGAGCCGCACCGGCGCGACACGGACCGCAAGCCCACTGGCCGGATCGGTATCCATGGCGATGGCGCACAGCGTCGCCGGCCCGCTCGCCGGCTCGAAGCGCGCCGAGGAAATGCGCCGCAGGAAGCGCTGCAGCGGCTCCTCCTTGTTCATGCCAATGATGGAGTTGAAATCGCCGGTCATGCCGACATCGGTGATGTAGGCGGTGCCGCCGGGCAGGATGCGCAGGTCCGCTGTCGGCACATGCGTATGCGTGCCGACCACAAGGCTCGCTCGACCGTCGCAGAAATAACCCATCGCCTGCTTTTCGCTCGTGGCCTCGCCGTGAAAATCCAAAATCACCGCATCGGCGCCGCGGCCGAGCGGACAAGCGGCGAGCTCACGTTCGACTGCGGCAAAGGGGTCTTCGAGCGGGTCCATGAAGATGCGCGCCATGGCGTTGACGATCAGCGCGCGCCCCCCGTTCTTTGTCTCGATCAGCGCCGCGCCGCGTCCCGGCGTGCCCGCCGGATAATTGATCGGGCGGATGAGCCGCGGCGCCCGCTCGATGAAAACCAGCGCCTCTTTTTGATCCCAGGCGTGATTGCCGAGCGTGACTGCGTCGATGCCGCAGTCGATGAGTTCGCGATAGATCGTCTCGGTGATGCCGAAGCCGCCGGCTGAATTCTCGCCATTGGCGACGACGAGATCGAGCTTCCAATCGCGCACGAGATTGGGCAGGCGTTCGCAAACCACCGCGCGCCCGCTGCGCCCGACAATATCGCCGACGAAAAGGATCCGCATGCTCAGGCGTTCCGCAAATCGATCGTCTCATTTTCGGTTAGCACAAGATCGAGCTGCGCGTCGAAGGCAGTTCTCGGCACGGTTTCGACTTCCTGAGCGGCGAAAGCAATCCCGATCGCGGCAATCGGCTTCTTCGCGCGCAGCTGCGCGATCGTCAAATCGTAATAACCGGCGCCGTAGCCGATCCGATGCCCGTTACGATCGAATGCAAGGAGCGGCACCAGTAGAATATCGGGTTGCACCTCCGGCGCCTCGGGTCGCGGCTCGCGGATGTCCCAAACGCCGGGGACAAGCGGCTCGCCCCATTGCCAGCTCCGCATGATCAGCGGCTTGCCGCGGCGGGCGACCACCGGCAGCGCAAGTCTTGCACCGGCATCGGCGAGCTTTCGCATGAGCGGCAGCGGACTGATTTCGCTTTTCAGCGGCATGAAGCCAGACACGACCGTGCCCGGAGCGATGACAAGGGGAAACGCGCGTGCTGCGATCGCTTCGGCGGCAGCTTTACGTATCTCCGCGGTCAAGGCATCGCGGCGCGTGAGCGCTTCGCGGCGCAGTTCGGCTTTGACTTGTGAGACAACGTCCACTCGATTTTCCGTCATCCTGAGGTGCGAGCGCGGCGAGCCTCGAAGGATGAACGGCCCGGGCTATCACCCTTCGAGGGTCGCGCTGCGCGCGACCGCCTCGGGGTGACGGAAACAAGTTAATGCGGGGCGGGAGTGGAGTAAAAGAGTGCGGAGCCGCGCTGGCCGTCGGAGCGCTCGATCCCGGGTCCCCTACCTAAGTAGGTGGGCGCCATATGTCCGAGCCCACGAGCCCGGTCAGGGACAGCTCCCTTAAGGATCGATAAGGCCCCGGGGATTATGGCTCCTAACGCGCCGCGCAGCCCCGCACCAACAATGTAATGCGCAACCGCGCACGACGCCAAGCCTTCGTAAAAAGCCTTCGCAAAAAGCCTTCGTAAACGCTTGGGAAGAAGGCTCGCAAAAATTGTCGCAACCGGCGCTGCCAACAGCTCTCAACAGCGCGAAGTAGTAATGATCCGGAACCCCAGCACGATTACGCAAGGCAACGCGCGTACAATCCGTAGCAGGGCGCCACAGCCGCCGCTCGTCCACGCGTAATGGGCGAAAATGAATTGAAGCATGATCCCGAAAAGTGGACGCCGGTTTTCGGAAAAGATCATGCTCAAATAACAAGCTAAAGCGAAATACCG
>DASSXN010000084.1:0-3848 GCA_035703785.1 Xanthobacteraceae bacterium | reverse complement strand
AGCTGCAGAAGTTTGACGGTACGACCTGGCAGCTGTTAGGCGAGGTGATGTCGGGTTCCGGCACCTGAGAAGCTTTCCCGGGCGCAGCGCAGCACCAAAAGCGCGTTCACGCGCGTCTTGCGCGCGCTATGGTGGTGCGCTGCTGAACCGGGACCATTACAAACTCCGAGTGTGGAGCGATCCCGGATCTGCGGTGCACCGCTGGCGCGCTGCACCGCGTCCGGGAAACGAATTCCGCTCGAAAGCAGGGGCCGGATCAGGCCGCGGCCGCCAGATTGCCGAAGCGTTTGAGATTCTCTTTCTGCTTCTCGTTGCGCGGCGGCAGTTTGAATAGCCGTGCCGCGGTGCCGCCGAGAATATTGTGTTTGGCCTTTTCCGACAGGAACGGCAGGTCCCAGATCGTCGACGGTAGATCGAAATCCCAATGCGGATAGTCGGACGAATAGAGGAGCTGCGTTTCGGCATTCATCATGCGGAACGTGCACTCCATCGCCTCGTAATCCTGAATCTCCATCGGCTGTGACGAGTAATACATGTCGCGCATATAGTCGGACGGCTTCTTCTTCAGAAGCGGCGCCTCCGACGGCCGCAACATGTATTCATGATCGAGCCGCTGCATCAGGAACGGCACCCAGGCCACACCGGATTCGATCCAGATCACCGGCAGTTTGGGGAAGCGCTCGCCCATGCCGTTGATCACCCAATTGGTGCATTGCAGGATGTTGTACCAGGTGAAGCCGAGCGCGTGCGCGGAGAGGAAGCGGTTGCAGCTCTTGTAGATCGGCTCGCCCCAATTCGGACCGGAATGGAACGACAGCACCAGGCCGCGCTCCTCCATCGCCCGGTAAAGTTTCATATAGGCGTTGTCGTAGACGGCCATGTGCGAGCGCACGGTCGTGACCATGAAGCCGCCGACATGCTTGCGGTCGCCGAAGGTCTCGACGTGGCGCAGTGCCGCTTCCGGATCGGAAAACGGCAAGCACAGCATTGAATAGAAGCGCCCGTCGGACTCGGGCAGCACTTTTTCGGTGAGCCAGCGATTATAGGCCCAGCACAATTCGACTTCCATTTCCTTCTGCGGATGCATACCGATATTGAGCATGCCGGTCGGGAACAGACACGAATAATCGACGCTCATCGCGTCCATCCAGCGATGGCCGAGCTGCACGTCGCGCAGCGAGCCTTGATCATCAGTTTTTTCGGTCGAACGCATCAGATAGCGCGTCACGCGCCCGCCTGAGTCCTGATAGCCGATCTGGGTCGGCGCCACGTTCAGGCGGTTGCGCTTGCGGCCCGAGATCGTGAGCTGCCGCAACACGTCGTTTTCCATGTACGGCAGAAATTCGTCGTAGTTTTCGTTCTCGTAATGGTGCGCGTCGACGTCGACGATCAATACGTCGTCGAAACTGCGCGCATGCGCCTGCTTGCGCGCGTGCGCCAGGAGCCGGGTGGTGTTGAGCTCCTCGATGGTGACGCGGCGACCGCGATCGGCAATGAGATCCATGGAATGTCTCCTGGCGTTTTAGTTCGTCTTTTCCTCGAGCGTTTCCCGGATGCGGTGCAGCGCGTCAGCGGTGCGCCGCTGATCCGGGATCGTCGCAGACTCTGCGAGCGTGAAGGTCCCGGTTCAGCAGCGCACCATTACATGCTGCGCTGCGCCCGGGACACGTGTACCTGGGTTGCTTCGTCGCTTTGCTCCTCGCAATGACGTTCTTCATCGTCCTGTCCAACTTTGCCACATGCCGAGCTCGAAAACCGCGAGATCGGCGGCGCGGAGTAACCCGCTTGCCGTCAGCATGACGTCGGTTGCGGAAATCGAATGTTTCGGCACCGGCGTGAATTGCTCGCCGGCCTCGGTGCGCGCGCTGTAGACCCGGCAGGCGGCGGCGATCAGCGCCTGCAGCGCGTCGGCGCTGACAAGGTCGAGCTTGCCGTCGGCGATGCTGCGCTCGAGCGTCGCGGCGAGCCGCTTGGCATCCGCCGAAGCGCCATTGCCCGTGGGCTTCGCCGGCGCAGCGATGGTTTGGCGCGGCGCCGTCTTGCCGCCGTGCCCCCCGTTTGCCCGTCTGGCAACCGGCTTCGCCGCGCGCTTAGGCGACGACATAAAGCTCATCTCCTTTTTGCACCGTCTTGTATTTCTTCAGCTTCAGCTTGCGATTGGCAACGCACTCGCCGGTCTTCATATCGTATTCCATGCCATGCCACGGACAGACGAAGTGCATCTCATTTTCCGAGAAATATAGCCCCATCGAGGTCTTGTCCGGCCGCAGCCGCTCCTCGACCTTGGCGATGGTCAGGCCCTCGCAAGCCGGGCCGCCCTGATGCAGGCAGAAATTGCTGTAAGCGAAGAATTCGCCGTCATGCCGGAACACGCCGATCTCGTTGTCGCCGACAAAGACGATGCGGCGGTCGCCGTCCTGGAATTCGGAAAGTTTCGCGACGAATTTTTCGGCCATAAGCGTCACACCTTGGGTTTCGTCCTGCGCGCCTGATTTGCTTCAGGCTGTTGTTTGTTATGGCTTTTTGGCACGCCCCAATCGTCTTCGGTCAAGCGGGGCCGCAGCATGCTTCTACCACAGACCGATAACGCGCGCGACCGGCTTCCGGACAACCCCAGCCATGCGACTCCCTCTCCCTGCTTGCGGGGGAGCTAAATCACCTCTCCCCGTCGGACGGGGAGAGGTCGGATTGCGAAAGCAATCCGAGTGAGGGGGCGTGGCCGCTAATCTGAGCGCGCAACCAAGCCCCCTCACCCCGACCCTCTCCTCGCATGCGGGGAGAGGGAGACAGTCACACCATCCGGTTTTCGATCTCGCCGATCTTTTCAATCCACAGCTTGACCACATCGCCGGCTTTGAGGAACTCGCCGCGCCCGGCGCCGACGCCTGCGGGCGTGCCGGTGAGGATGATGTCACCGGGATGCAACGTCATGCCGGCCGACAATTGCGCGATCTGCTCGGCGAGCGTGAAGATCATCTCGCTGGTGTTGGAATCCTGCTTGAGCACGCCGTTAACCCACAATTTGAGCCCGAGCTTCTGCGGATCGCCGATGTCGCTTGCCGGCACGATCCAGGGACCGAGCGGACAGGACCCGTCAAAACTCTTGTGCTTGGTCCAGTCCCATTTGAACGGCGAGGCGTCGGGCATGTTGGCGCGGCGGCCGCGGTCGCGCGCCGAGAGATCGTTGGCGATGGTGTAGCCAGCGACAAAGTTGAGCGCCTTGTCCTGCGGCACGTCTTTGGCGGTACGGCCGATCACCGCCGCTAGCTCCACCTCCCAATCCATTTGCTCGGAGTAGCCGGAAATCTTCACCCGCGCGCCCGGATCGGCAATCGCGCGCGCGGCCTTGATGAAATGCCAGGCCTTTAATCCCAAGGTGTGCGGATCGGGCGGCCGCGGCCGGTTATCGCGCGCCGCCATTTCCGCGGCGTGGTCGGCATAGTTCGAGCCGGCGCAATAGATCGCGGAGGGGAAACGCACCGGCGCGAGCAATTTGGTTTTGGCAAGCGGCCGGCTTTTCGCCTTGGCATTGCGCTTTCCGGACCCTTTGCCCCCTTGGCCGACGCTTGCGGCGGCCTTGCGCAATGCCGCTTCGGCGGCGCGCCAATCGGCGAGGATGCCGAGCACGCTGGCATAGGACGGTTTACGGGTCAGTGTCGCCGCGTCAAAAACCTGGTCGCCAATGACGAGTCCAGCGCGCGGCCCGTCGCTCGCTTGATAGGTCGCTATTTTATAGCCGGCGGACTTCGCCATCGCCCCCTCCCTTTGAAATTTGGACGCGACCAAACCGCGATCGGCGCGGCTTGGCAAGGGTGGTCAGCGGCCGAAGAATAGTCATCACATTTCCC
>DASSXN010000023.1:0-38370 GCA_035703785.1 Xanthobacteraceae bacterium | reverse complement strand
CCCGGCGCCTTCGGCGCTCACCTCCCCCTCAAGGGGGGAGGTGAGATTGATCGCGCCCAGAGTCATCACTCCGCCGCCTGCGCGTAAGGAACATTGCGGCCGCCGTAACGGCGCACGCGGACATTGGCCTGCTCGGCATGGGCGACGAAGCCTTCCAGTAAGCACAACCGCGAACAATATTCGCCGACCATCGCGCTCGCCTCGTCGGTCAGCACTTTTTGATAGGTGCAGGTCTTCAAAAATTTTCCGACCCATAGCCCGCCGGTATAGCGCGCCACTTTCTTGGTCGGCAGCGTGTGATTGGTGCCGATCACCTTGTCGCCATAGGCGACATTGGTGCGCGGACCGAGGAACAGCGAGCCGTAGTTTTTCATGTTGTTGAGAAAATAATCGGGATCGCGCGTCATCACCTGGACGTGTTCCGACGCTATACGGTCGGCCTCGCGCACCATTTCCGCCTCGTCCTCGCACACGATAACCTCGCCGTAATCGGCCCAGGCCTTGCCGGCGGTTTCGGCAGTCGGCAGGATCGCCAACAGCCGCTCGATTTCTTTCACGGTTTCGCGCGCGAGCTTTTCCGAATTGGTGATCAGCACCGCCGGCGATGTCGGTCCATGCTCGGCCTGGCCGAGCAGATCGGTCGCGCAGATTTCGCCGTCGACGGTCTCGTCGGCGATGATCAGCGTCTCGGTCGGTCCGGCAAGCAGATCGATCCCGACGCGGCCGAACAATTGCCGTTTGGCTTCGGCGACATAAGCGTTTCCCGGGCCAACGATCATGTCGACGCCGCGAATGGTCTCGGTGCCGAGCGCCATGGCGGCGACGGCCTGCACGCCGCCGAGTACGAAAATCTCGTCAGCGCCGCCAAAATGCATCGCCGCGACAATCGCCGGGTGCGGGCCGCCCTTGAACGGCGGCGCGCAGGCGATGATGTGCTTTACGCCGGCGACGCGCGCGGTGACGATCGACATATGCGCCGAAGCCACCATCGGATAGCGCCCGCCGGGCACATAGCAGCCGATCGAATTGACCGGGATGTGCCGGTGGCCGAGCACCACGCCGGGCAGCGTCTCCACTTCGAGATCGTGAAGCGTTGCTTTCTGCTTCTGCGCGAAATTACGCACCTGGGCCTGGGCGAATTTGATGTCGTCGAGATCGCGCTTGCGCACCTGCCCGATCGCCCGCTCGATCTCATCCGGCGCGAGCTTGAAAGATGGCGGCGACCAGTTGTCGAATTGATGCGACAGGTCGCGCACCGCCGCGTCTTTGCGCGCATCGATATCGGCGAGGATTTGCTCAACCGTTTCGCGAACCTTGGCGTCTGCCGCCTTGATCGCGGTTGCGTCCATTCCACGCTTGAGGTGCCGGGCCATTACATTCTCCGGTTTTCTTGCCTCCCCCTTGCAAGGGGGAGGATGCCGCCAAAGTGTAGCGCAGGCGGCAGGTGGGGGTCACGTCTTCTTGCGACCCCCACCCGGCTCGTGTTGCTCGCCGCCCTCCCCCTTTCAGGGAGAAGGCGCTTTCATTTAATCGCCTGCGGATTAATCGGCGAGCCGGTACCGCCGGTGATGATGAGCGGCGGGCCGCAGAAGAAAAATTCATAGACGCCGTCGTCGGCGCAATCGTCGGCAAGCTCCTTCAGATAAAAGATTTCGCCCATGCAAAGACCCATTGCCGGTATCACCACCCAGTGCCACGGCTGGTTGGCTTCTTTGGTTTCGTTGGGACGGACCTCGACGCCCCAAGTATCAGTGCAAATCGCGGCAATTTCCTTGTCCTGGCACCAGTAGCAATTTTCGAACTTCACGCCGGGCGCATCGCCGCCGGCATAGCCGCCCCAGTTCTTTTCGGCGAGACAGCGCTCCATCTGGCCGGTACGGACGATGACAAAATCGCCGCGACCGATCGAGACATTCTGATCTTTGGCGCATTTGTCGAGCTCGTCATTGGAAATGCTCTCGCCGTCGGCCATCCACTTGACGCCGCGGTAGCGCGCGATGTCGAGCAGCACGCCGCGCCCGACCATTTTGTTTTTGGAATGCTCGATGCCGAGAACGTTCAGTCCCTTGGAGTCGATCAGCTTGGCGTCGTAACCGTTATAAGCCTTGTCCTCATAGAAAATATGTCCGAGCGCATCCCAATGCGTCGCGCCCTGCACGCACAGCATCAGCGTATCGTCGGCATAGCGGATCTTGTTCCAATCCTGCCGCTCGGCGATGGCATCGGTGCCGGTGGCGAGCATCTGATGGATCGGATTGAAGCGCCCGCCGAATAGTCCGGTCTGTGGTCCGTGGGTGTCGAGGGGGATGCCGAGCGCAAATACCTTGCCGGTGCGGATCAGGCTCGCTGCCTTGACGATATCTTGCGGGGTCACGTGATTGAGCGTGCCGATCTGGTCGTCTTTTCCCCACCGACCCCAGTTTTTGAGCTTCGCCGTCGCCTCGGCGATTGCCTTTCTATCCACCTTGATGTCCATTTTTTCCGCCCCTTGTTGTGTGCCTCCCACGGCTGTCAGAGGCCGCTATCGAGTGCACACTTAGTCTGACACAAATGCTTTGGGCCATGCCAAGATTATTTCCCGCAAACGCGTTAGGCAGAAAAGGAAGTAGCGCATGAAACTTTTAAGTTTCACCGCCGACGGCAAGGACTGGTTCGGAGCGCTGCGCGATGACGGCGTCGTCACGCTCAACGACAAAGTCGCCCAGCCAAATCTTCGTGCCGCGCTGGCCGCGGGAGCGTTGGATAATATGCGCGACATCGCGCAACACGCCGCGCCTGATCGCAAGCTTAATGAAATAAAATTTCTGCCGGTAATTCCGCAGCCGCACAAGATTCTCTGCGCCGGCATCAATTATCGCTCGCACGCGGCGGAGATGGCGCGCGAACTGCCGAAACAGCCGAGCATGTTCATTCGCTTTGCCGACACGCTGGTCGGGCATGGCGGCGAGCTGATCCGGCCCAAGGTCTCGGACAATTTCGATTTCGAGGGCGAGCTTGCGCTGGTGATCGGCAAGGGCGGTCGCCACATCGCGGCCGAGCGCGTGCTTGAGCATATTGCCGGCTACACCTGTTTCGTCGACGGCAGCGTTCGCGATTATCAGAAATTCTCGGTGACCTCAGGCAAAAATTTCCCAGGCACTGGCACGCTCGGGCCTTGGCTGGTTACGACCGACGAAATTCCCGACCCCGGCCGGCTCACCTTGACGACACGGCTGAACGGCAAGGAGGTCCAGCGCTCGCCGACCGATCTTTTGATCTATTCGATCCCACAGATTATCGCGTTCTGCTCCGATTTCACTGCGCTTTCTCCGGGCGACGTCATCTCTACCGGCACGCCTGAGGGCGTCGGCCATAGCCGCAAGCCGCCGCTTTGGATGAAGGCCGGCGACATGCTCGAAGTCGAGATTACCGGGATCGGCGTGCTGCGCGTGCATGTCGTCGACGAGCGGAGCTGAACGACCTCTGCTAGTCCTCGTCGTCGCGCTCCACTGGCGCGTTCATGGCGACATCGCTGCGGCGCTGATTGCTGGTCTCGCGGCCAAGCGCAAAATAATCGCTTGCCGCCGCCATACGCGCCTGGCGTTCGAGTTCAACCGGCCAATAGCCGAGATCGTAGCCATGCCAGGGGCTTTCCGGCTTGAGTGGCGGCAGGCCGAGCCGCTCCCAGATCGCTCTCGCTCGTTCCATGAATTCGCGGCTGGGCAACGCGACCGGCGCGTAGGTGCCTTTGAGCGTCGCGTTGATGAGCACGGCGGCAGTTTCGCCGCCGTCGCGCGGCCCGCGCGGGCCATGGCCCGGATGTTTGTGCGGCACGACCAGGAGATCGTGCTGCGGCTGGCAGCGGTACGACATCGCCCAGAACAGCGCGTCCGCGTTTTGCGGATCGATGTCCTCGTCGACGGCAATGATCCATTTGCCGGCGAAACGATGCAGCGTCGAGGCGCCGTTGAGCGCGCGCCAAATCTCGGTTTCCGGCGCGCCGCGGGCAAACTGAACCCCAATCACGGCATAGAGGCTGGTGAGCGGCTCGTGCATGGCCACGCGCTTGACTGAATTGATGCCGAGCACGGCGCGCAGATGATGCAGATAAAGCGGCTCCATGGCGACGCGGCGGATCACGCTGGATTCGCTTGGCGTCACTTGGCTGATGAAGGACGTGAGGATCGCATTCCGCCGCCGCGTGATCGCGGTGACGTTCATGAAGGCATTGTATTCCTGCAGATTGACGTAACCGTGCGATTCACCGAACGGCGCCTCGGGCTCGAGGAATTCGGTATCGATCAGTCCCTCAATGACGATCTCGGCTTCGGCCGGAACCAGGAGATCGACGGTCTTCCCCCGCACCACATTGATCGGCGCGCCGGCGAGCCCGCCGGCGACCGCAAGCTCATCGAGATCTTCCGGCAATTTCTGGACCGCGGCATAGGACACAGGCGGCGGACAGCCGACCACGACCGCACACGGCATCGGCTCGCCGCGCGCCTTGTATTTGAGCCAATGCGCGTAGATGCCGGCGCGCAATTCGACCGAAGGATTCATCCCGAGCCGCCGCGGCGCTTTGAGTTGACCGCGATAGTTGCCGACATTCTGGCGGCCGCTTTCCGGATCTTTAGTGATGTAATGGCCGGCGGAGAGGTAAGGCGCATTGTCGAAGCCGGGGGTGGAAATCGGCACCGGCAAGCCGTCGAGTGCGGCGCCCGCGGCATCGAGCGCATCGCCGAGCACGCAGATGTCCTGGCAGGGCGCCACGGTAACGACGCGCGGCTCGATTGGGGCGGCCAGCGCCTTAACCCAGGCCGCACCGATCTCGTCGAGCGGACGGCCAAAGCCGATGCGGTAGACTTCCGGATTGGCGGCGAGCCCGGCGACCAGGACGGCGATATCGTAGCGGGCGCCTTTGCCGTCAGTGGCTTGCGTGAACAAGAATGCCCGCCGGTCGTCTTCGGCGATACCGCCGCGATATTGCCAGCGCACCAGGGGGTGCATTTCGGTGTCTTTGTTGATCGGCTCCTCGACGATGAACAACAACCCGGCGCGGTGCAGCGCGAGCACATGGTCGTGCAGATCCGGATAGCCACGCTCGCGGCGGCCTTCGCCGCGATAGCGTTCGAGCACACGCGGAATTTCGTCCGATCCGCTCATTGAATTGTTAGCGCGGCTGCGTCAGCGAGGACATCAGCCAGGCCGCGGCGGTAAACAGATCGGCATCGCGATCGAAATAGCCGATCACCTGGAGGCCAAGCGGCAAATCGTTCAGCTCGAAGACGGGCAGCGACACGGCCGGAACGCCGAGCAGCGAAGCCGGCACGTTGAATTCGGGATTGCCGGTCGAGCCGAGACCTTCAGGGGCATGGTTTGGCGCCGAGAGTGTAATGCAGGCCTCGCAGGTGGCGGCGAGCTCGGCATGCACGGCGCGCACGCGGGCGCGCTCCTTGAGATCGGCGCGATGATCGATGAGCGTCATGTCCTCGTAGCGATGCGCGCGCTCCAGGATGTTGCGGCTTAACGCTCCAGCATCGCGCTCGCGCATGGTGCGAATGAACCAGCGCGTCTCCCAGCCGTTGCAGCGATGTGACAGCTCCATCGCGTTGACCAAGTCGGTTTCCAGCGCGGCGACTTTATCGTCGTTGTGCCGTGTGCGAATTTCAATGCCGGCGGATTTCAGCCGCATGACATATTCGCCGAGCCGCTGCTTGGCGCCGACCGAAGCGGCGTCCCAGCCGGCGGTCTCGAGCACGGCAAGCCGGCGCGGCTTTTCGCCGGGCGGCATGGTGTCCGGGCCTTGCAGCCCAGGAGTGCCGGCATCGCCGCCGACCCGCGCAACGATTTCGCGCGCGACTTGCCAAGCATCCTGCAGCGATGCGGCCAGGATTCCGGTGCAACTTTGGCTTTGATAGTCGTGGCTGCCTTCGCGATTGATGGCGTTGACGCTGGGCTTGAAACCGACGCAGCCGCAGAAGCTCGCCGGCCGAAGGACCGAGCCGATGACCTGCGTGCCGAGCGCGGCGCTGATGGCGCCGGCGGCAACGGCGGCGGCCGAGCCGCTCGACGAGCCGCCTGGCGTATGCGCCGGATTCCACGGATTGCGGGTGCCGCGCGGCTCGGAGGCGGCGAACTCGGTGGTGACCGTCTTGCCGACGATCACCGCGCCGGCATCACGCAGCGCGCGCACGCTGGCGGCGTCTTTTTCGGAGCGCCAGCCGAGGAACAGTGGCGAACCCATCTGGGTGGGCATATCGAAGGTTTCGATCACGTCCTTGATGCCGACCGGCATGCCGTCGATCGCCGACAACGGCCGCCCGGCGCGCCAGCGTTCGGTTGCGCGATCCGCCGCCGCGCGCGCGGCCGGCAGATTGGTGCAGACGAATGCGCCGATGCGAGGCTCCCAGGCTTCGAGCAATTCCAGCGATTGTTCGAGAAATTGTCGCGGCGTGGCGCCGCCCGAGGCGAAGTTTCGCGTCGCCGCAAGATACGGCCGCATCGTCGGCCTAGGCTGCTCGCGCATCCCGCTCCTGCCGACCGTGTCCTGCCGATCGAGACTCATCCTATTTCCTGCTTTCGTCGTAATAATGAATCTCGTAGAGCAGGCAGCCACGGTCCGACTTGAATGGCCCATGATAGACGCCGGGCGGTCGGCACGCATAGGTCGGCGCTTCGAACGACTCCCCGCCCCTGCCCTCCGCGTCATTGCCGACGATCAAATCGCCGGAAACCAGATAGACTTCTTCCCAGTGGTCATGCACGAACGGCGCCGTGGTGTAGATGCCGGGAGCAAACCGCAACAGCCGCGTTCGGCTGCCCATTTTCCGTTTCTCGTCGAGATCGCTGGCCAGGATTTTTTGCTGGATGCCGGTGGGGTAACCCGGCGGGGTCGCCCAGCCCTCGTTCATGTCGATCTTGTGGAACTCAAGATGCGGCTTGTTCATCGGCATAGTCGGTGGTTTTCCGTGTTTGATAACAATCCTGAATTGTCGACCGGTTGCGCCCGATGCGGATTATCAACGTCCGTGATCGCGAGGAGGTTGACCGGAATTTTGCAGCGCGCAGGCCCGGATTCGCGGTGGAACAAGGCGCGGGGGGATATACGCGGATAACATGCGCGGATACTTAGAATCCTCCCGTAAACCCTCATGCAGTAAACGAGCGATATCGCGCAGTTTACGCCCGTTGCAACGGCTTATCGCGCATTGTACATGGGGTGAGCGCCTAGGCAATCGAGCGACAAATTCGCCGCTTTTGGTCACCATCGCCGCGGCATGTCGCAAACCCGTCATTGCTCGAACGGGGCCATTGCTCGAACAGGGTCATTGCTCGAAAAGGACAGAGCGGGGACTGCAAGAGTACCGTCATGCATGAGATCGCCGGGCAGGTCCACTGGCACGAACCATCGGGCTTCAAGCGCGCCGGGTTCGGCAAGTTCAACCGTCCGAAGACGCCTTACGATCTGTTCATGGAATCCGAAGGCGTTCCGGTCTATCGCGACATCGGGGTAAGCAGAGTCCAAAATCTGCCGCTGCAGCCATGGCCGCGCATGGGCGGCCGCGGCAGCTACATTCAGCTGCACGGCACCGAGGGCAAATGGGGTTGTTATGTCGTTGAAGTGCCGGGCGCCGGCGCGCTCAACGTTGAAAAGCATCTCTACGAAGAAATTTATCTGGTCGTTGAAGGTCGCGGCTCGACCGAGGTCTGGCTCGAAGGCGACAACAAGCGGCACGCTTTCGAATGGCAGAATGGGTCGCTGTTTTCGATACCGGTGAATGCGATGCATCGCATCGTCAACGCCAGTTCGGCGCCGGCGCTCCTGCTCGCCGGCACAACGGCGCCCAATCTGATGAATCTCGTCAACAATGTCGATGCGATCTTCAACTGCCCCTATCAGTTTCGCGACCGGTTTTCCGGCGCTGACGATTTCTACAAATACAAGGACGACATTGAGCCGGATCCGGTGCGCGGCCTGGCGATGCGGCGAACCAATTTCATTCCCGATATCATCAATTGCGATTTGCCGCTCGACAACCGCCGCTCACCCGGCTGGCGGCGCGTCGAGCCGTTCATGACCGGCAATACGTTCTACCTTTGGATCGGCCAGCACGAGAACGGTCACTACTCCAAGGCACACGCGCACACTTCGGCGGCAGTGCTGATCTGCATCAAAGGCAAGGGTTACACCTATACCTGGCCGGAGCATCTTGGCCTGACGCCGTGGAAAGACGGCAAGGGTGACCACGTCAAACGTGTCGATTATGAGCCGGTCGGCATGGTGTCGGCGGCGCCCGGCGGCGCGCGCTGGTTTCACCAGCATTTTGGCGCATCGAAAGACCCGTTTCGTCTCATGGCATGGTTTGGCCCGCACAATCCTGGCCGCGAGCCGGGACCGCCCGGCGAGAAACATATCGATTATACGGCGATGGACATTCCCGAAGGCGGCACTGCGATCCCCTATTACATGGAAGACCCGTTTCTGCGGCAGGAATACGCCGAGCGCATGCGGCAGGAAGGCGCCGAAAACCGGATGCGGCCGGAATATTATGAGCGCGATTACCGTGGATTGCTGCCGAAGGAATGATCGTCAGATTTTCAGCGGCCGTCATGCGCGGGCTTGACCCGCGCATCCCGTGTCTTGAAACGCTGAACGTGAGGGTCGAGATTGCCGGGGCAAGCCCGGCAATGACGCGGCGAGAATATCGCGTATGACCGAACACATCCAAGGCGGCCGCATTTTCTTCTCCAATACCGGGCGCACCTTCGGCGAAGAGGACGAGCTGTGCGTGCTTTCGGTGGGGGTCGATATCGGATCGTCGACCTCGCATCTGGTATTCTCGCGGATCGTGTTGGAGCGGCTCGACAGCCGCTATGTCGTCACCGAGCGCGAGAGCTTTTTTCAATCCGACATCCTGCTCACGCCTTATGCGGCGGAGGACACCATCGACGCCGATGCACTTGGCGCGTTCATCGAGCGGCAATATCGCGACGCCAAAGTCGACCCCGACGAGATCGATGCCGGCGCGCTGATTCTGACCGGCGTCGCGGTGCAGCGGCGCAATGCGCGGCGCATCGGGGAATTGTTCGCGCGTCAGGCCGGTCGTCTGGTTGCGGTCAGCGCCGGCGACAGCCTGGAATCGGTGATGGCAGCTTATGGCTCCGGCGCGGCCGCACGTTCGATCCGCAATGGCGCGCCGGTGATGAACATCGACGTCGGCGGCGGCACCGCAAAAATCGCGGTCTGCGCCGATGGCAAGGTCGTCGACGTCACCGCGCTTGACGTCGGCGCCCGGCTGATCGTTATCGACGAGGCGCGGCGCATCGTGCGGATGGAAGAGGCTGGCCGCCGGATCGGCGCGGCGCTCGGACTTAAGCTCGAGCTCGGCGCGGTCCTCGCCGAACACGAAGCCCGCGCACTCGCCGCCAGCATGGCCGACAGCCTGTTCGAAGCGATGCGCGGCGGCTCGCCGAAGGCCGGCGGCGCCGACTTGTTGCGGCTCGATCCGCTCACATGGCGCGGCGACATTTCGGACGTGAGTTTTTCCGGCGGGGTCTCCGAATATATCTATGGCGGCGAGATAAAATCCTACGGCGATCTTGGTCTGCAACTCGCCAGCGAATTGCGCGGACGTCTCACAAATGGACTGCAGCTGGCGCGTCCGGAGGCGCGCATTCGCGCTACCGTCATCGGCGCGGCTCAATACACCGTACAGGTGTCCGGTAGCACGATCTTCGTCTCGCCGCTCGAAACCCTGCCGCTGCGCAACGTCCCGGTGATCGCGCCGGCACTGCCGCTCGATGACGACAAGATCGAGCCCGCCGCAGTGGCGATAGCCATCCGTTCTGCGCTCAAACGACGCGAACTCGACGGCGGTGACGGCGCGGTGGCGGTGTTCTTGCCATGGCGCGGTTCGGCGACATTCCAGCGGCTCGACGATTTGTGCCGAGGTATTCTCGGCGGGCTGGCCCCGATCCTCGCCCATGGCCATCCGATCGTGCTCGTCGGCGACGGCGATGTCGGCGGCCTGATCGGGATTCATTTTTGCGAGGAAATGAAAATTTCCACTCCGATCGTCTCCATCGACGGGCTCGAACTTAAGGATTTCGACTACGTCGATATCGGCGCCATTCTCGATATGTCGGGCGCGGTGGCGGTCGTTATCAAATCGCTGGTGTTTCCGGCGAACTCTGCCGTCGGCCGGGAGTGGCGTCCGGCGCCAAGCGTTGCGGCCGCGGACGCGGCTTCCTGACCATTCTTCGCAATGCTGGTCGAGTTCGGCTGCCCGAATTTTGTGCGCTGCACAGGGCGCAGGCGGGATGCGGCTTAAACGAGCAGACGTCGGTCTGATCGTGTTGCCACTTAAGATCTAACTGACTGTAATCCCTAAGAGAATTCCATGTTGCCGCACGGCATCGGCATGGCACGCATCTTGCGGATCAGGCGCAAACGGCTTCGCGCCAAAGCTTCACGCTCAAGGCGCGCGGGCGGCGAATGCATGCAGGAGCAAATGATGGACACAGTCGATTATGTGAAACCGGCCGATGTCGCGATGGCGATGGTCGAAACCGGCAGGCGCAAGCTTGCTTTGGCGCCGCGCGATCTGTTGATCCGCGGCATGCTGTCCGGCGCCATTCTTGGCGTCGCCACGAGTCTGGCCTTTACCGGTGCGGTACAGAGCAACCTGCCGCTGGTGGGAGCGCTGATCTTTCCGGTCGGGCTGATCAGCATCGTGCTGCTCGGCCTCGAACTCGTCACTGGTAGCTTCGCGCTGGTGCCGCTGCCCTGGCTCAACCGCGAGGCCAGCGCCTCAGCCGTTGTCGTCAATTGGGGTTGGGTTTTCATCGGCAATCTGATCGGCAGCGTCGCTTACGGCGCGCTGATCGCGATTGCGCTCACCAATATGGGCACCGCGGCGCCGGCCGGCGTTGCCGCCCGCATCGTGCAAGTCGCTGAGGCCAAGACGATCGGCTATTCGGCGCTCGGTTTCGCCGGCATGGTCACCGTCTTTGTCAAAGCGATGCTGTGCAACTGGCTGGTCTGTCTCGCCATCGTGCTGGCGATGACCACCAACTCGGTGATCGGCAAAATCGCCTGCGCCTGGATGCCGATCTTCATCTTTTTCGCGCAAGGCTTCGAACATTCGGTCGTCAATATGTTCATCATCCCGACCGGGATGATGATGGGCGCCAAGGTCACGGTTGCGGATTGGTGGCTGTGGAATCAGATTCCGGTCACGCTCGGCAATCTGGTCGGCGGCTTTCTGTTCACCGGCTTCGCCATTTACGCCACCTACAAGCCGCGCGTCGTCGCCAAGGTCTTGGCGCCGACGCCGACCGGTGTGCCTGCGGAATAGAGCAGGCTCAGTCGCGCAGGGACGCGCTGGAAAGCGCTTACACGGAGGTTACTCAAACGGAACAGCCAATGCCGGGCGATTTCGAACCAGAGCAGAAGCGCTACCTCGAAGGCTTGATGACTGGACTGCAGATCGCAAAGACTCTGCGTCCGGCAACCGGCAATGGGACAGCGCCTATTGCCTCCACGGGGCCGAATGGCGCCGCCAGCCCCGCGGCGGAGCCAACCGGGCCCGACGGTGCGGCTTTGCGCGCGCAAGATCGCGCGATCAAGGCCGGCGGCAAGCTCTCCGATCCAGAGAAATTCAAGCGCGAGCTTCATCCGTTCGACGCTTATGAGCGGCTGAAAGACCAGGCGGCGAAAAACGAAGCGCCGAAAGCCGACGACAATTTCCGCTGGCGTTTCTTCGGTCTGTTTTACTGCGCGCCGGCGCAAAAATCGTATATGTGCCGGCTGCGCATCCCCAACGGCATTATCAACCATTGGCAATTTGCCGGCGTCGCCGATCTCGCCGAACGTTATGCCGGCGGCTACGCCCATGTGACGACGCGCGCCAACCTGCAAATGCGCGAGGTTGAGCCGAAGAACGCAGTCGCCATGGTGGAAGCGATCCAGGACCTTGGTCTGTGCTCGCGCGGGTCCGGCGCCGACAATATCCGCAACGTTACCGGCACGCCGACCGCCGGCATCGACCAGCAGGAACTGATCGACACCCGGCCTTATGCCCGCGAATGGCACTTTCACATTCTCAACGATCGTTCGCTGTACGGCATTCCGCGCAAATTCAATGTCGGCTTCGACGGCGGCGGCGCGATCCCGGTGCTCGAGGATACTAACGACATTGGATTTCAGGCTGTCGCGGTAATGGATGGTCACGGCATTGAGCCTGGCATTTGGTTTCGGCTAATGCTCGGCGGCGTGACCGGTCATCGCACCTTTGCCGGCGATACCGGTGTGATCGTCAAGCCGGCGGAGGCAACAGCGGTGGCCGACGCCGTGGTGCGGGTCTTTATCGATCACGGCGACCGCACCAATCGCGCCAAGGCGCGCCTGAAATACGTGCTCGACGCCTGGGGCTTTGAAAAATTCGTCGCCGCGCTTGAAGAACGGCTTGGCCGCAAACTCGTGCGCGCGCCTTTGGACGCTATTGCGCCGCGGCCGGCCTTCGATCGCTTCGCGCATATCGGCGCGCGTCGGCAAAAGCAGGACGGCTATTTTTGGATTGGCATTGTGCTGCCGGTCGGCAAACTCACGGCCGACCAGATGCGCGGCATCGCCAAAGTCGCCCGCGAATGCGGCGACGGCGATATTCGGCTCACCGTCTGGCAAAACCTGTTGATCTCAGGCGTGCCGCAAGCGCGCCTTGCCGAAGCGGAAGCCGCCATTGCGGCGCTGGCGCTCTCGACGGCAGCAACCTCGATCCGCGCCGGTCTCGTCGCCTGCACCGGCAATGCCGGCTGTCGCCTCGCCATGTCCGATACCAAACGGCACGCCGAAGCGATTGCGCAGTGGTGCGAGAGCCGCGTAGCGCTCGATCATCCGCTCAACATTCATGTCACCGGCTGCCCGAATTCCTGCGCGCAACATTACATCGGGGATATCGGGCTTCTTGGCACCAAGACCCAAGGCTCCGACGACGAAGATGCGGCCGAGGCCTATCACATCCATGTCGGCGGCGGTTTCGGCCCACAGGCGCAATGCGGCCGCGAAATATACCGCGACGTCAAAGCCGACGATGCGCCGGCGACAATCGAACGGATGCTCAAAGCCTATCTCGCCAATCGCGCCGGGACGCATGAAAGCTTCGCCGATTTTGCGCGCCGACATGACATCGACGCGCTGAAAGCTTTGTTCGAGACGCAGGCGCGCGAATGACGCATACGAGGCCCCCGCCGCTCCCGACCTTGATCCCGGAAACGGCGCCATTTTCGCCGGAGCAGCGCACCTGGTTGAATGGCTTTCTCGCCGGATTATTGTCGCTCGATAGCGGGATCAATCCGCTCACCGCGGCTGAAAGCGCGGCGCTGCTGCCCGCGGTCGGCGCGCCGCCGGAATCGCGCGGTCCCCTCCATGACGGCGATGACGGACAGGCGCCCTGGCACGATCCCGCCATGCCGCTCACCGAGCGCATGCAGTTTGCGGAAGGCCGGCCGCTGCGGCGGCGCATGATGGCGGCGATGGGCCAGCAGGATTGCGGCCAGTGCGGATACAATTGCGAGGATTACGCCAATGCGATCTTCCTCAAAAGCGAGGAGCGGCTCAATCTTTGTGTGCCGGGCGGCAAGGAAACCGCGCGGATGCTCAAGACGCTCTATGCCGAATTTGGCGCGATCCCCGCCGCGGCGAAACCCGCCAACGCCCAACTGGCCAGAGCAAGCGCGCCGGCAATCGGAAAAACGCCGGCGCCGATCGGGGCGCACGCGGAGCCCGCCGCGACCACGGTTTCGGCGCCGTCGCGTAACCATCCTGCCGAGGTCGCGTTTCTATCCCGCACCCGTTTGAACAAGGCCGGTTCGAGCAAAGAGACGTGGCACATCGAACTGGATCTTGCGGATTCCGGGATCATCTACTCGGTCGGTGACTCGCTCGGCATTGTTCCCTCAAATCATCTGGCTTTGGTTGACGCCGTGATCGCGGCCATCGGCGCGCCTCCGGATTTTCCGATTGCGGACCGTTCCTTGCGCGAAGTGTTGAGCGACGGTTCCTCGCTCGGCGCGGCGCCGGACATGCTGTTCGAGCTGATCTCCTACATTACCGGCGGCGAGCGCCGGCAGAAGGCGAAGGAACTCGCGCGCGGCGCCGATCCGGATGGCGACGCCGCGACGCTCGACGTGCTGGCGGCTTTGCAAAAATTTTCCGGCATCCGGCCCGATCCGGAAGCATTCGTCGAATCGCTCGACCCGCTGCAGCCGCGGCTTTATTCGATCGCATGCTCGCCCAAAATCGACCCGCGCCGCGTGGCGATCACCGTCGATGCGGTGCGCTACACATTGGGCGACCGCCGCCGGCTTGGCGTGGCTTCGACATTCCTAGCCGAGCGCATTCCGCCGGGGGCAAAACTCAAAGCCTATGTACAGAAGGCGCAAGGCTTCGCACTGCCGCGCGATCCGTCCGTGCCGATCATCATGATCGGACCCGGCACCGGCATTGCGCCGTTCCGCGCCTTTCTGCACGAGCGCAGGGCAGCAAAAGCGCCCGGCAAAAATTGGCTGTTCTTCGGTCATCAGCGGCGCGACTACGATTTCTTCTACGAGGACGACCTCGCCGGCATGAGCGCGGCCGGCTTTCTCACCCGGCTGTCGTTGGCTTGGTCGCGCGACGGCGCGCGGAAGTTCTATGTGCAGGACCGCATGCGCGAGGCCGGCCGCGACCTCTGGAGCTGGATCGCCGAGGGCGCGCATATCTATGTCTGCGGCGCCATCACGATGGGCAAAGACGCCCAGCGTGCCCTCTGCGATATTATCGCCGAGCATGGCGCACGTTCGCTCGAGCAAGCCGGGGTATTCCTCGCCGAGCTTAAGAAATCCAGCCGCTATCAGACCGACGTCTACTGACTAGGGCGCGGCGGCCAACTTTCTGCAGTTTTCTCCGATGACACCATCGCGGCGCTCGGGCTAAATGCGTGAGCCCAGCCGGGGAGAACTGCCGATGCGCACAGGTGCCGAATATCTTCGCTCGCTCAAAGACGGACGGCGGGTATTCGTCGACGGCGAGCGGGTCAAAGACGTAACCACCCACCCGGCGTTTCGCGGCGCGGCGCGCTCGATCGCTAGCCTTTACGACATCGCCGCGGCGCCGGAACTGCGCGAGCGCATGACTTTCGTCTCGCCCAAAACCGGTGCGCCGGTGCAACGCGCCTGGCAGATTCCGCGAACGCATGCCGATCTGCGGGCGCGGCGCCTGTTTTCGGAAACCTGGGCGGAGGCGACCTTCGGGCTGATGGGCCGCGCGCCTGATCACGTCGCCGGTTTCTTTGTCGGTTATGCCTCGACGCCGCAGTTTTTTGCCGCCGCCGGCCAACAATTCGCCGACAATCTCGTCGCCTTCTACGAATTCATGCGCGACAATCACATCTATTGCACTTACGCGATCGTGCCGCCGCAGATCGACCGCTCCAAGCCGGCGCACCAGCAGAGCGATCCAACGCTTTATGCCGGCGTGGTCAAAGAGCGTGATGACGGCATCGTCATCAAAGGCGCGCAACAGCTCGCCACCGGCGGCGCGCTATGCGACTACATTCAATTAAGCTGCATCCAGCCGCTGCAGCCGGGCGATGAGAACTACGCCAATTGCCTCGCCGTGCCGGTGGACAGCGAGGGACTCAAGCTTTACCCGCGGCGGCCTTACGCGCAGGCCGGCAGCGCCTTCGATTATCCGCTGTCGAGCCGGTTCGACGAATCCGACAGCTACGTCATTTTCGACAATGTATTCGTGCCCTGGGAGCGCGTTTTCATCTACCGCAACGTCGAATTGTCGCGCGATCAGTGGCGCAAGACGCCCTCGCACCTGCTTGGCAATCATCAGGCGCAGACGCGCTACGTGACCAAACTGCGCTTCATGGCTGGCCTCGCCCAGCGCATGAACGAAATGACCGGCAACGCCGCTAATCCGGCGGTCACGATTATGATGGGCGAACTGGTCGCGCTGGTTTCGATCTACGAGTCGATGCTGCTCGCGCACGAGACCATGGGCACGATCAGGGACGACGTGCTGTGGCCGTCGGCGACGGCCTATTACGCCGCCAGCGCGATGCAGTCCGAGTTCAACGGCCGCATGCTGGAAATCATCCGCGAAATGGCGGGCTCGGCGTTCATCACCTTGCCGTCGTCGGATGCGGATTTTGCCAACCCGGAAATCGCCGCCGATATCGAGCGCTACATGCGCTCGGGCGCCGCCGACGCCAAGAGCAGGATCAGGCTGATGCGGCTCCTTTGGGACTTTCTCGGTTCGGAATTCGGCAGCCGCCACCAGCAATATGAAAAATTCTACGGCGGCCCGTCATTCGCGGCGAAGCAGAACCTTTACCGCAATTTCGACTTCAAGCGCGCCGGCGCCCTGGTCGATCGCGCGCTGAATTTGCCTGATGTGGAGTGAGCGTTTTTGATTCCCTCCCGCCTTGCGGGAGAACGCATGGCGATTGCCGCTCGCGAGAGCCGTCCGCCTCAGCGACCACAGAACGAAAGCATGACTTCTCTAACCTTTGCCAGCGCATAGCGACCAATCTTATCGAGTTCGACATGCGGAAAGTTCGGCATTTCGTTTGGCACCACAACGCAATCGATGATCGCCGGTCCGTCGGCTGCGAGCCCCTGCTTGATCGCGGCGTGCAGTTCACTCGGTTGTGTCGCGCGAAATCCTTGCGCGCCGCATGCGTTCGCTAGTGCAACATAGTCCGGATTAGGAAATTCGATTCCTTCTCGGTACGCAGGCAGACCAACCCCCTCGGCTTCTAGAGTGATCAGTCCGAAGGACGAGTTGTTGTAGATGACAGCTTTCACGGGCAGCTTATGGTGGACAGCGGTCAGAAACTCGCTCATGAGCATGTTGAATCCGCCATCGCCGCAAAGCGCAATGACTTGATGAGAGCGATCAAGTGCCTGGATGCCATTGGCCTGCGCAAGCGCCGTTCCGACTGCGGCGTTATTGAACGAGCCGATTATCCGTTGCGATCCTGTCTGACGGAGCCAATTCGCCGACCACAATGTGTTCAGACCGGTATCAAGGACAAATATTGCATCCTGGTTGGCGAGATCGCTGACGGCTCGCGCTACAGCTTGCGGATGAATGCGATCCTTACTGCGGTTAGGATCAGCTTGCTTGTCGAGCATCGCATCCCATTTACGTCGTTCGGCGTTCACGTTGTCCCAGAATTTGGTGTCGCTTTTGGCCGAAATGCGGTCGAGCAATAGCTTTACCGAAGGGCGGACGGACGCGAGAACCCCTAATACTGTTGGTGCCCGTCGTCCGAGCACTTCTGCGCGGTCGTCTATCTGGACGACCACGCCTTTATGCGGCAGGAATTCCGAATACGGGTAATCGGTGCCAAGCATCAAGAACAGATCGGACCTCATAGCGGCGTTGTACACCGCCTTCGTCCCGATCATGCCGATTCCGCCGATCCAATGCGGGTCGTCATAAGCCATGATGTCTTGGCCTTTAACCGAGTGAATAAGTGGCGCCTTGAGCCGATCGGAGATGGCGCGCAACTCGTCGGCAGCGCCGCGGCAGCCGGCGCCACACATGATCACGATGGTCTTGGCAGCGTCGATCCGGCGAGCGACTTCGGCAATCTCATCCTCGTTCGGAACAATTTCGGGTCGCGGCTTCAGCGTCGCCAGACTCGATAAACCGCTTTCGGCGTTCGACTCAAAAATGTCTTGTGGAATCGTTAGATGAGCGACGCCGCGTCCTCCATAGGATGCGCTAATGGCCTGATGAATTACGGCCGGCGCCTGCGCCGAAGAGGAAATCGTTTCGGTGTAAAGCGAGACGTCGCGAAACAGCAGATCAGGCTCAGTGGTCTGAATAAAATCCGTCCCGTGCATTTTTCGCGGCATGTCGCCGGAGATCGCGAGCACAGGGGCATGATCTCGAGCTGCCTCATAGAGGCCGGCGACGAGGTGCGTACTTCCGGGTCCGGTCGTGCCACAGCACACGCCAAGCTGACCGGTGAGCTTGGCCTGGCCGGCGGCAGCTAACGCGGCGCCTTCTTCATGGCGAACCCCGACCCAGTCGATCTTGCTCCGACGCACCGCGTCGGCGAGCGGATTGAGCGAGTCCCCGATCAATCCGAATATGTGCTTGACGCCGATGCCTTCGAGAGCATCGACCAAAATCTCTGCCACCGATTGGGACATCTCGACCTCGCATGCGAAGACTAAGTTAAGGATCGACCTGCGACTTCGGTGCGCGCAGCGGCGGCGGCTGCCGAAGCTTAAGCCGTAGGCATCGTACCGGGTCCAACTATGCGTCCGAAAGAGCCCGCCATTACCCTGTACGATGTCTGCCTTGGGTCAAGGTGCGACCTGACGGCTTGTCAGCGACGAGTCCGTTCATCCATTAATATCAGACATTGGATGGTGCTGGTCGCACGGTACCTTCGGGCGGCAGCATGGGCGAGTTGCAGGACACTGCCGCTCCGAGAGGCCAAATTGCTCGTTTTCCGGACAGGCATAAACGGTTTTGAGTGACGTCTTTAATCCGCTGAATGTGCCCGCGGCAATCTGCCACCGCGATAGTGATTTAAAGCGCGAAAAATCTTATAATAGCAAAAGGCTCGTTCATCACTGACTCGCTGCACGGCAGGGTATGTCATGGCGACCAAACGTCAGCGCTCATTCGATACAAAATCGTTTCTCGCCCGTGTCGGGGAGGGCCAGAGCATCGGCAAGTACCGCAAAGGTCAGATCGTCTTTTCACAAGGGGACGCCGGCGATGCGGTCTTCTACATCCAGAAAGGCAAGGCGAAGCTCACTGTCGTTTCCGAGCAAGGCAAGGAAGCGGTTATCGCAGTTCTTGGGACGGACGAGTTCTTCGGCGAGGGATGTCTTGCCGGGCAGGTGCAGCGTATAGCGACGGTCACGACCATGACGGACTCCGTGATCGCTCGATTGGAAAAATCAGCTATTATCCAGGTGATCCATCAGGAACCGAAGTTCTCCGAGATGTTCATTGCCCATCTTCTGGGCCGGGCCATCCGCGTTGAAGCGGATCTCGTCGATCAGCTGTTCAATTCGAGTGAGAAACGTCTTGCCCGAATGCTCCTGCTGTTGGCGAACTTCGGCAAGGAAGGGGTACCCGAGCCGGTGATCGCGAAAATTAGCCAGGAGACGCTTGCGGAGATGATCGGAACGACGCGGTCGCGCGTGAGTTTCTTCATGAACAAATTTAGAAAGCTGGGCTTCATCGACTATAACGGCGGCATCGAAGTCCACAGTTCATTGTTGAATGTCGTTCTGCACGACCAGCCGCAAATCAAGAATTAAGTTTTTATATTTTATTACCCCTCAAACAAAAAAATTTGTTGTGAGGACAATGACAACACTGGCCGCCACCAAGAGTTGCACGCCTTGGGGACACGTTAGCGTGTTCGACCGTTAGCGCTTCACCTCGTTGAACTGCGTGGTGAGCAATTTTGCACAGTCTTCACCTCGGCATCGGGCTTTGCTCGCAGGAGAGGGTGATTCGCTCCTCCTTGAAGAAGCAAATGTTCACTTTCGGCTGCGCCCGTCTTTGCTGATGGATTCGCATCTCCTGAGCGGGCGAAAATTTGTCAGCTTGCTGATGTAGGCGTGGCGGAGGCGGGTGGCATTGAAGTTGGGGTGGAAATTGGGGAAGACGCTGGTAGCCGATGGGCGGCAGGACAAAGTTTTGGGAGCTCTTGCGAGGGCGGCTTTTATTTAGGGTAGAGATATGGAAACGTCGAACTATCGGGGGCGCTCCCTAAGAAGAGCCGCGTTGGCGTGGCCTAACAGCCAACCGTTCATAGACCTCGATGAAGCGCACCCGCTCGCGCAGGCGATCGTAGATACGATCCGCGATCCGCTGCTGGTTCTCGATCGGAACCTGCGCGTTGTCACTGCAAACCGCGCTTTCCATCAGACGTTCAGGATGAATCGTCAGGATATTCAAGGTCGTCCGATATATGGGCTGGGCGATGGCCAGTGGGACATTCCCGAACTTCGTTTGCTGCTGGAGGACGTCGCGCCACAGCACGCCGTGATGGAGGCTTACGAAGTCGAACGAGACTTTCCCATTGTCGGACGGCGTTTGATGCTCCTGAATGCGCGGGAGGTATTCAATCAAAGAAACTCCCGCAATCTCATTCTCCTAACATTCGAAGATGTCACCGATCGGCGTGCCGCCGAATGTGAGATCACTAAGCTGCTGCAGCAGAAGGAAACGCTGTTGCAGGAGATGCAGCATCGTGTTGCAAACAGCCTGCAGATCATCGCGAGCATCCTTCTGCTCAAGGCGCGCGCGGTGCAGTCGGAAGAAACGCGGCTGCATCTTAGGGACGCTTATCAGCGAGTCATGTCGGTGGCGGCCGTGCAACAGCAACTGCTGGCCGCGAGCCATGGCGAGCCGATCGAAATCGGCCCTTATCTCTCTCGATTGTGCGAGGCCCTGGCCGCCTCGATGACCGACGACAGTCGTCCGATTTCATTGAAGGTCCAGGCGGAAGGCGGCACAGCCTCATCCGCCGAGGCGGTCAGCATTGGTCTCATTGTCACGGAACTCGTGATCAATGCGTTCAAGCATGCCTTTGTCGACGACAGGGCCGCTAGCCTGATTGTCGTTGCCTATGAGGCGACTGAAACGAGTTGGAGACTTGCGGTTTCCGACAATGGCATTGGGACATCAGAGGGCCATTTGAAATTGGATAAACCACCTTCTGGACTGGGCACGATCATCGTCGAGGCGCTCGCCAAACAGCTTGACGCCCGTGTCGAAGTCGTCAGGAACCCAAAGGGCACGACGGCATCAATCACCCATGGGACGTTAGATCGAGCCTGGCCTTCACTGACAGGCTCCGGCGGGCGGTGGCCCCCGAAATCAAACGGTGGTTCCGTTGCGGCCGTTTGATTGCGTAGTGTTCGTTCAAGAACGCTAAGCGGTCCCTCCGTGTTCTAGTAAACGCCGATCACGCACCCCACATGTAAAAGATGACCTCAAGAGAAGACCATCAAACTGATGTAAGCCACCACGCCGATGCTATTGCGCGGTGGGACGACGAGGGTGGCGCCTCCATCTCGGCTGGAAGCAATACGGGCGTGAGAGTATCGAAAGGCGTGCGCTCCAAGCGGATGACCGAGGCGACGGCAGATCTGAAGGTTGATCAGGTTCCCGCCGAAGACAAGAAAATTCTGGAATGTCTGGGAGCGGCCGTCATCATGCGATGGGGTACTCTCCCAACCAAAATCCAACGGGAACTCTTCGAACGCACGACTTCGCTTGCCGACCTCGCGCAGACAGCTCCGCCGAAGGGCCAGATCGCGCGCTTCCTGCATAATCACAAGGATGACGGCGCTCGGACGACAACGACCATGCCGCGCCGTGTTGTGATGTGACCCGGAGAGCGCCGCTCAGCGCCTGATCAAGGGCAACGACGTTTTCAGCCGAAAGGGTATCACGTGGCTACGAAAGAACGGCTTGCGGCCATGGCGGCCTCGCGTTGCGCTGTGTGCTCGGGCGCGATGGCGCTTAAGCTCGTGAAGGCGGATCCAACCAACAACGCGTTGGAGTTTCGCACCTACGTGTGCGGGGAGTGCGGCCACAGTCAAACCTACAGCGTGGACGGCGGCGACAGCTGATGGGCTAACAGGCATCGCTGGCGTAGTTTGCGTGCGGATATCGACGCCTATCATCACGAGGCGGCTAATCGGCATGGAGTACGCGTAATCCGCGCATAAGCACGATTTGGTGCGTAGAGCGAGGCCGCGAGATGATGTTCACCATTGAGTTCTTCCGTATTCGAGAAAAAGACAACGACCACGCCACGCTCGATCGGATTACGCATATCGCGTCTGATCTGGAGAGCGCGAAAGTGAAAGCAAAATCGCTCTTCGACACTTTGAACCTGCCGCAAAACCCCGACGGCTTGCGGATTTTGGACCAGGACGGACATGAGGTGTTCTTTTGGACGCCCGGAACAGATGATTGCTAGGTCGAGGACTTTATTATCGTGTGTTCGGTGCATATATAAATTCCGATCCGCAATAATGTAGCGATCAATGAAACGATGAAGGGAAGTATCTCCCCGGCATTGTCGCCACGCAGGAGTAATTTGACGTGAATTCAGATCAGGCGCGACAACGAGCAGAAAAGCAATTCAAAAAGGAAGAGCGCGCGCAAGACGGTCGTCAGGCGATGATCGAATACAAAGCTCATGGTCTCGCCGTTCGCGAAAAGACCGCACGTTTGAAAGCGCTTCGATTAGCTGAGGGCGCTTCCCATGAGCGCTTTACCGGGGATCGCTTCCCGCGCACCTAGCGGGTTCCTAAAAACGAACAGAGCCGGCTTACCTCGCTTGCGGAGCGCCCGGAAACGTCGGGTGTGAGCTATTTTGCTCAGATTCCGGAACGGCAAAGGCGTAAGTGGACAAGAATCGATACGCCATCCCAAGGCGTTCGGTCTTCAATTCAAGCTGAATCGGAACCCATCCGGGGTGTCCGTGGCCTCGCTCCGAAACAAGTCGGACGAAAGGAAATACCATGCAAGTACCTTCAATCCTTCAAGGAGAATCGCGGAAGCGTCTGCTGCAAGGTGCAGCCGCGGGTGCCGTCGCAACGATTGTTGTTGGCTTTTACTGGGGCGGCTGGTCGCTCGGCAGCACCGCTATCAAACTTGCAGATGAGCGAGCTAATACCGCCGTCGTGTCCGCCCTCACGCCGATCTGCGTGGAGAAATTCCTGCAGAACAATGATGCGAAGGCGAACCTGGCGGTCCTGCAACAGATCTCTTCGAGCTGGGAACAAGGCCAGTACTTGGAGAAGGGCGGCTGGGCGACACAGCCAGGAGCCACCTCTTCCGACTACCACCTAGCCAGGGCGTGTGCAGAGAAGTTGGTCCAAGTCAAAATCCCAGCCCAATGAACTGAATCGTGGAACCTCAACTGCTGCGATGAGCCGACATTCTCTGGGGTCGCCAGCGTAGTGTGAAATTGGGCTACGGTGAGGCCGCTTGGTTGATGATGGTACACACTGGAACGCCACAATGACCGCTCCCCATTACATCGGTGAAGCCAAATCCGACATGCGCGGCATTAAGCCCGGCTGGTACGCGGTTGAGGATGACGGCGACCTCTCTTCTGGACCCTTTTCCAGCCGCGAGGCTTGCGTCGCGAGAATCACTCAGCCGACCAACGGGACGATGGCGTCTAAGTTACAGCGAGGTCCGAACTGAATCACTTTGCTCTCTACCGAAGTCCGGCGTTGAGGGCGACATCGGGAAGTCTAACCAAAACCGCCCGTTAAAGGATTAAGTGTCATGACAGAAACTACTACTGCCACCACCAAAGCCAAGACCGCGAAGCACGCTGCCTCGTCGTTGATTCCGAATTTCGAGATGCCAAAATTCGACATGTCGAATATGGAAATGCCGAAGGCATTTCGTGAGATGACCGAGAAAGGCGTCGCGCATGCCAAGGACACCTACGCCAAGGCGAAGGTAGCCAGCGAGGAAGCAGCCGACCTGCTCCAAAATACCTATGCGGCTGTTGCCAAGGGCGCAACAGACTACAATCTCAAGCTGATCGAGATTGCACGTACCAACACTCGCACCGCCTTTGACTACGCCCATGAGCTGTTGGGGGTGAAGTCCCCGTCTGAGTTTATCGAACTGTCGACCGCGCAGATGCGCAAGCAATTCGACATGTTTTCCGCGCAGAACAAGGAGCTTTGCGCGCTCGCTCAGGAGGTGGCGACTGAGGCTGCCGAGCCAATTAAGACGGGCGTGTCTGAGGCGTTCAATACGGCGCGCTGAATCGCAACGGCTTGACGGCCGCCGTACTTGTGTTTGTCGCCATGCTGGTGCTGACTCTCCACCCTTAGTCGGTCAGCGGTGCAATTTCGATGACCATACGAACGAGCAGCAAAACGGTGTCATTTGCTCGTCCCTTTTTGCTGAAGGGCGTTGATCGGGTATTGGCAGCCGGACAGTACAAGGTCATAACGGACGAAGAACTCATCGAAGAACTGTCATTTCCCGTTTATCGTCGCGTTGCTACAATGATCTTCGTACCGGCAGATTCCCAAAATTCTTCCTCGGTCGAGATGGTAGCCATTGATCCTCGTGACCTTCAGGACGCGCAGGATCGTGACGCCGAAGCTCCTTGAACACCATCGGCAACGGCGCACGCGCCGACAAGGTGATCGAGTAGTTATTCGCGGAATTTCTCAGTTAGGTCAAAGGCGGTCTTCGCAGAAGGGCCACTGCGACAGCAACGGCGTGCTGGTACGGCTAGCTTAATTCTTTCGCACGTGTCGTTTTTGATGCTTGTAAACGATTGCGTTGGCCGGCCCCGGCCATGGGTTCAAATTGCAAAAGCCGCGATTACCAGCAATTACATTCGGAACGCACTCTTCGACCGTACGGTATTGGCAGTCCCAGTAAGCATCTCTTCCGACGCTATAGACTGCGCACCAGGGGGCATCGCCATAAGCTCGGCCGGACGAAGTTCCGAACCATGTTGCCGCCACAGCAGCAGTCAGACCAATTGTCAGCTTCGCAAGGGTTTTCGCCACGACGATGCCTCTTTGGTTTCGCGTGTGTCTTCTTTGAACCAACACCGCGACCGAAAAATAAATCCCGGACGACGCCATTTAAAAGCAAAGAGCAGAAATCGCTTTAGAGCAATGTCTAGGGAGCCTCCAGGACAAGACATTCTTCCTTCGTCCGAAGCAGACAGGATAACCTTGGTCAAAACGGAACTTGCGCCGCCATGAATAACCCTCCTCCATAAGGAAGCGCGAATTGACCTACGCCTGCGCGCCGACGAGCTGCGGCACCGTGCCCGGCGCGGCATCGGCCTTCTTCGGCTCCAGCGCCGCGGCAACGGCTTCCTCGACGCGCTCGAGCCAGATGAACTCGACTTCCTTGCGCGCGATTTCGGGAATGTCGTCGTAGTCCTTGCGGTTGCGCGCCGGCAGCATGATCCGCCTGATCCCGGCGCGATGCGCGCCGACGACTTTTTCCTTGATCCCCCCGACCGGCAATACGAGGCCGCGCAGGCTGATCTCGCCGGTCATCGCGGTATCGCTGCGCACGGTGCGGTCCGTCATCAGCGACACCAGCGCCATGAACATGGCAACGCCGGCGCTCGGCCCGTCCTTGGGGATCGCGCCCGCCGGCACGTGGACGTGGATGTCACTCTTCTCGAAGCGGCTGGCATCGATGCCCAGCGCCGCGGCGCGATTCTTCACGATCGAGAGTGCGGCTTGCGCGCTCTCGCGCATCACTTCGCCGAGCTGGCCGGTGAGAATGAGCTTGCCCGAGCCGGGCACGCGCGTCGCCTCGATGAAGAGGATATCGCCGCCGACCGGCGTCCAGGCAAGCCCGGTGGCGACGCCCGGGACGCTCGTTCGCATTGCCGTTTCGCTCTCGAACTGCGGCGCGCCGAGGATCGCGGCAAGATCGCTGCGGGTGATGCGGATCGGCCCGCTACTCTGGTCTTCGGCAATGCGCACCGCAGCATGGCGCAGCACCTGGCCGATCTGACGTTCGAGAGAGCGCACGCCGGCTTCGCGCGTGTAATTCTGGATGATCTCGAGCAGCGCACCGTCGTCGATCTCGGCTTGGCCGGGCTTGAGCCCGTTCGCCTCCATTTGGCGGCGGACCAGATAGCGATGCGCAATCTCCATCTTCTCGTCGGCGGTGTAGCCGGCGAGCGAGATGATCTCCATGCGGTCGCGCAGCGGGCCGGGAACGGTGTCGAGCATATTGGCGGTGGTGATAAAAACCACGCGGCTCAAGTCGTACGGCACGCCGAGGTAATTGTCGCGGAAGGTATTGTTCTGCTCCGGATCGAGCACTTCGAGCAAGGCCGCCCCGGGATCGCCCTGAATGCCGGCGCCGAGCTTGTCGATCTCGTCCAGCATCATCACGCAATTACGTGAACCAGCTTTGCGGATCGCCTGGATGATATTGCCCGGCAGCGCGCCGATATAGGTGCGGCGATGGCCGCGGATTTCCGCCTCGTCGTGCACGCCGCCGAGGCTGACGCGCACGAATTTGCGGTCCATGGCGCGCGCGATCGATTGCCCAAGCGAGGTCTTGCCGACGCCGGGTGGGCCGACGAAGCACAGAATCGGTGCCTTGCCTTGCGGGGAAAGCTTGCGCACGGCGAGAAATTCGATGATCCGCCGCTTGATCTTTTCGAGGTCGTAATGGTCCTCGTCGAGGATCCGGCGGGCATCGCCGATATCGATCGGCTTCTCGTCCGGCAGTTTCCACGGCAGCTCGATCAGCCAATCGAGATAAGTGCGAACCATGCCATATTCGCCGGCGGCTTCCGGCATACGCTGCAGCCGGCGCAATTCCTTGCGCGCCTGATCTTCGATTTCCTTCGGCATGCCGGCATTGCTGATCGCCTTGTCGAGCTCGGCCATCTCGGCGGCCTTGCCCTCCTCGCCCTCACCGAGCTGGCGCTGGATCGCCGCCATCTGTTCGCGTAAGAGCACTTCGCGCTGGCGTTCGTCGAGCGCCGCCTTGGTTTGCCGGCCGATTTCCTGCGACAGCCGCAACACCTCGATGCGGTGCGCGAGCAGGCGCGAGACCTTGTCCATCCGCGCGGTGATATCGACGGTTTCGAGGATTTCCTGTTTCTCTTCCGGCTTGATGTCCATATAGGCGGCGGCGAGATCGGCAAGCGCCGGCGCCGTCTCGATCGATTGGATCGCGGCGACGAGCTCAGCCGGAGCTTGCGGCAAAAGTTCAACCGCTTCCACCGCTTGCGCCTTCAGATTGACGAATCGCGCCTCGATTTCGGACGTGCGGGTCTCCGGCTCCGGAATCCGTAAGACGCGGGCAACCAGAAACGGCCAGGCGGACAGATATTCGACAATCTGGAATCGCTGCTCGCCCTGGCAGACAAGATGGTGACTGCCGTCGGGCGTGGTGATGTAACGCACGACGTTGGCGAGCGTGCCCATGCGGTGCATGTCGATTGCGGTCGGATCCTCGACCTCGGCGACACGCTGCAACAGAATGCCGACCTGGCGCTGATCGCGCACGGCCTGTTGCGCGGCCGCAATCGATTTCGGACGGCCGAGCGTAATCGGCAACACCAGGCCGGGAAACAGCACGGTGTTGCGCACCGGCACAATGATCAGCGCATCTGGAGGCAGAGCCGGCACCGAGGTGGCGCCAACGGCCGCGCTCTCTTTTGCGCTCATTTGTTGTTCAGCCACGACTAGGTCCCGCTTTTTGCAGTGTAACAATCAAACAACCGGCGGCAGCCGCGCGGCGCACGCCGGCATAGTGGCCGGCCGGCAACCGCAGGCGCCGATAGAAGCGTCCCTGCGGAAGTTCGAGCCGATGAATCGTCGCGGTGCGCAATTGCTCCGGCACGAGACGCGTGCCGGCGATGACGAGATCGCCGTCCTCGATCAAAGCCTGCGCGTCGTCAGGATCGACGCCGGGGAGCGCGACCAGTACCAAGACTTCAAATTCGGTTTCCAGAATATCGACCGGCGGCTCCCAGGCTGACCATTGCGCTTGCGGGGTCGACGGCCGAAACAGCTCGCGATGCATGCGTTCGGCGCGCGCCAGCATCTCGCACGCTTCCGACCACATCCAATCGCGGGGTACATCGCGGGCCATGACAACCCCTCCAGTATGATCGCTTTATGTGTGGCGTGGAGGAGTGGAATTCAACAGGTTCTGGCGAATAGGGAGTGACGAATAGCGAGTAGAAACTATCTATTCGCTATTCGCTACTCGCTACTCGCTATTGGCGTCTCTATGCCTTCACGCCAACGCGCGCTGAATGCACACCCTCGGCGAGCGCGCGAGCGAGATCGGTCACGGCCGCGACAGTTGTAGATGTGGGCTTGGACTCGGGCCCGAGACTTTGGCGCACGGCCTCCACCAGTGCCGAGCCGACCACGACCCCATCGGCGCCCTCGGCGATGGCGCGCGCATGTGCTGCCGTCCGCACGCCAAAGCCGACGCAGACCGGCAATTTCGTGCGCCGCTTGATCCGCGCCACCGCGGCGGCGACTTTGCCGGTGTCAGGCGCCGCCGCGCCGGTGATCCCGGTGATCGAGACGTAATAGACAAAGCCCGACGTATTGGTCAGCACTGTGGGCAGGCGTTTTTCGTCCGTGGTCGGGGTGGCAAGCCGGATGAAATTAAGCCCTGCCTTCGTCGCCGGCAGGCATAGTTCGCGGTCTTCCTCGGGCGGCAAATCAACGACGATCAAGCCGTCGACGCCGGCAGCCTTGGCGTCGGCGAGAAAACGTTCGACGCCGTAGATATAAATCGGATTGTAATAACCCATCAGCACGATCGGCGTCGCGTCATCGCCGGTGCGGAAGTTGCGCACCGCCGCGAGCGTCTTTTTCATGTTTTGCCCGGCATGAAGCGCGCGCAATCCGGCGGCCTGAATCGCCGGACCATCGGCCATCGGATCGGTGAACGGCATGCCGAGCTCGATCACGTCGGCGCCCGCTTTCGGCAATGCTTTGAGAATGGCGAGCGACGTCGCGTAATCCGGATCGCCGGCCATGGTGAAAGTGATAAGCGCGGCGCGACCTTCTTTGTTCAACGCGGCAAAGCGCCGATCGATGCGGCCAATCTCCCCTCGGCCATTCATCGCGCTTTATTTCCCAGGTGGCGTGACACCGTGTCGAGGTCCTTGTCGCCGCGTCCGGACAAATTGACCACCATCAGGTGATCCTTGGACTTGCCCGGCGCGATCTCCAGCACTTTGGCAATCGCGTGCGCCGGCTCGAGCGCCGGAATGATGCCTTCGAGCTTAGACAGAAGCGCAAAGGCGTTGAGCGCCTCGTCATCGGTAGCCGACAAGAAGGTGACGCGGCCGACATCGTGCAGCCAGGAGTGCTCCGGACCAATGCCTGGATAATCGAGGCCGGCCGAAATCGAATGCGCCTCGTTGATCTGCCCGTCGTCGTTCATAAGGAGATAAGTACGGTTGCCGTGCAACACGCCCGGCCGGCCGCCGGCAATCGACGCCGCATGCATGCCGGTGTCGAGACCATGGCCCGCGGCTTCGACGCCGTAAATTTCGATCTCCTTATCATCGAGGAATGGGTGGAACAGCCCCATCGCGTTCGAGCCGCCGCCGATGCAGGCGATCAGCGAATTCGGCATTCGCCCTTCCGCCGCTTGCAATTGCTCACGCGTTTCGCGGCCAATGATCGACTGAAAATCACGCACCATCATCGGATAGGGATGCGGACCGGCGATGGTGCCGATGCAATAGAATGTCGATTCGACATTGGTCACCCAATCGCGCAGCGCCTCGTTCATGGCGTCTTTGAGCGTCTTGGCGCCGGATTGCACCGGTACCACTTTGGCGCCGAGCATGTTCATGCGGAACACATTCGCCTTTTGCCGCTCGACGTCGACCGCGCCCATATAGACGATGCATTCGAGCCCGAACCGCGCACACAGCGTCGCGGTGGCGACGCCGTGCATGCCGGCGCCGGTCTCGGCGATGATGCGGCTCTTGCCCATGCGCCGGGCCAGCAGGATCTGGCCGAGCACATTGTTCACCTTGTGCGCGCCGGTGTGATTGAGTTCCTCGCGCTTGAGATAGATCTTGGCGCCGCCGCAATGTCGCGTGAGGCGCTCGGCAAAATAGAGCGGCGACGGACGCCCCACATAATGGGTCAGGTAACCGTCCATCTCCTGCTTGAATGCGGGATCGGACTTGGCCGCGGTGTAAGCCTTTTCCAGCTCGAGCACGAGCGGCATCAGCGTCTCGGCGACAAACCGCCCGCCATAGATGCCGAAATGGCCGTGCTCGTCCGGACCGGTGCGGAAGGAATTGAGTTGCTGCACTGCCATTGGACCGATTTCCTACGCCGCCGGATGAACCTGTTGGGCGGCCGCGCTTCGTGCCGCACGCACAAATGCAATGATCTTATCGACGTCTTTCACCCCCGGAGCGCGCTCAACGCCGGAAGAGACATCGATCCCGGATGCACGGGTGATGCGCAAAGCCTCGCCGACATTGTCAACATCAAGCCCACCGGAGAGCATGAACGGCACGCCGGGCCGTGTGTCCTTGAGAAGATGCCAATCGAAAGTGCTGCCGAGGCCGCCTGGGCGGGTGGCGTCGCGCGGCGCACGTGCATCGAACAGCAGCCGGTCCGCGACCGCGGCGTAGGCACCGACTCGCGCGAGATCGTCCTTGACGGCAACCGGTACAGCCTTCATCACCGGCAAGCCGAACTTGCGCCGGATCGCTTGAATCGCCGCGACGGATTCCGAGCCGTGCAATTGCAATATCTCCGGACGCAGAGTCTCGACGATCGATTCCAGAAACGCCTCATCGGCATCCACCGTCAGCGCTACTTTCTGCGCGCGGCCGCGCACCCGCTGGCCGAGGGCGCGCGCAACATCGAATTGCAGATGCCGGGGTGACGGCGGAAAGAACACGAATCCAACCATATCGGCACCGGCGTCCAGCGCGGCGTCGAGGGTCTCCGGCGTCGACAGGCCGCAAATTTTGACGATGAGCGACATCTTGCTCGTATTCGCTGTTTTCCCGCGCGGGCCTAACGAGACCAGTCCTTCAGGACCGCAAAACGCTGCCCGTTCTACATCGCGACGGCGGCTTTGTCTTGCAAGCCCGCTGCAAGGCGTTGCCTGTCCGGGCGACTGGCCTACAGCGGCGGGCGCAATTGCAAGCGTTCGGGCGGCGCG
Source organism: Xanthobacteraceae bacterium (assembly GCA_035703785.1). GTDB lineage: Bacteria > Pseudomonadota > Alphaproteobacteria > Rhizobiales > Xanthobacteraceae > BOG-931. The sequence continues at coordinate 7,643 of DASSXN010000023.1, read as the reverse complement.
GCGGGGGCGTTAATGCCGGTGGTGGAGACGCCTCCGGTCCGCTTGAGCGCCTCGATTTCGATGTGCAAATCCGCGATCTCGCGCTCGAGCCGGCGGGCCGTCCGCCGCCACTTCGACTGCCGCAGCCAGGCCGCGATCCCCCCGATCAAGACACCGAGAACGAGAAGGACGATCACCAGTGCGAAAAGAGGCAGCGTCAGCGACGCCGCCGGATGTTCGGCGCTGAACGGGTCGAGCGACACCGTAACGATTTGCCGATTGGCGACCGCGAACGCGATAACGACGATGGCGAGCGGCACGAGGATGACGGCCGCTATAATTTTGCGGATTACATTACCGGTCGATCGCGCCGCGCCGGTCAACCTTCGCCCGGCCGGTTGAGGCGCTCGCGCATTTCCTTGCCGGTCTTAAAGAACGGCACGCATTTTTTGTCGACGGCGACATGGGCGCCGGTGCGGGGATTGCGGCCGGTGCGCGCCGGACGTTGCTTGACCGAAAAAGCGCCGAAGCCGCGCAATTCGACGCGATCGCCGCGCGACATCGCTGCAATAATCTCGCCGAGAATGGCGTTAACAATATTCTCGACGTCGCGCTGGTACAGATGGGGATTCTGTCCGGAGATCCGTTGGACCAGTTCCGACTTGATCATGGCTCGCCCCGCGAACGCTGCCTCGCGTGCCGAACCGGCACGCCGCCGCAAAAACGCTCAGTTCGAGTCGGCAGGGTGCCAAAGGGCCAATAGACCGTCAAGGTTGAAACCCTGCATCGCGCCGGCCGTAGTCCATTCAAGGCGCTCGGCCAGCGTGCTCAGCCCCACCGCATTAAGGAGCGTGAGCGCCGCAGCGTGCAGGAAGGTCAGGTCGCTGAAGCGACTGTGCAGAGCATAGTCACGCACCGGCAGGTTGGTGTCGACGTTCTTTTCCTTGCCGAGCCACGCCAGCGCGGTGCGTTCATCGCCAAGCTCGTCAATCAATTTTAAATCGATTGCCTGATGTCCGGTGAATACCCGCCCATCGGCGGCGTTTTGCAATTGCGAGTCGTCAAGGTGGCGGCGATTGCGCACGATGCTTTTGAACCAGCTGTAGGAATCCTGGATGATCGAGTCGAGCGCCGCGCGCGCCTCCGGGCTGGTCGGCTCGAAACCGTCCGGCGCAGCCTTGAGCGGAGTCGACTTTACCGACTCCATCTTCACGCCGAGCTTGCCGAGAAGATCGCCGACATTGGGATACTGGAACAGCACGCCGATCGAGCCCACGAGCGACGTCTGCTGCGCGACGATGTGGTCGCCGGCAAGCGCGGTGATATAGCCGCCGGAGGCGGCCAAGCTGTCGACCACCACGACCAGCGGTTTCTTATCGCGCAGGCGCGCCAGTGCATTGAACAGTTGCTCCGAACCGGCCGTGGTGCCGCCGGGGCTGTCAACGTGAACGATCACGGCGCGGGCCACGGTGGACCGCGCCAGTCGATCAAGCTGCTCGGTGCGATTCTGGTCGCCTCGGATCAGGCCTGAAATGGTCACACGCGCGATGTAAGGGCGGACGCCGAATCCATAATTGCGGTTGCCGGCAAGAGCGGCCGCGCCGGCAATGGCGACCACGATCAGAACGATCGTCGCGACCCGCCAGAAGCTGAGCTTGCGGCGCATCCGACGACGATCAACGATGAAATCGGCGTCAAGCGACATGACTCTTATCCGACTCGGCTCTTTCCGACATGGTTTTTATCCATTATTCGCTTTCCGCCCGCCTCTGTCCGGCAACGGCCGGTACGCTTCGCCTACCCCACTAAAAGCGAAATGATTTTAGGTTTATTCGGTATTTCGCTTTAGCTTGTTGTTTGAGCATGATCTTTTCCGACTTGGCTTCGCCCGGCGAAGCGTGACACGAGGATACTAGCGGCTGGCAGGGCTTCGCGCAGGCGGGAAACCTGTATCCACTTTTCGGGGTCATGCTCTATTCCGCATCTTCCTTATCGCCGGTTTCGCTTTCTTCGCCTTTGCGCTTGAGCGCCGTTCCGAGAATGTCGCCCAATGTCGCCCCGGAATCCGATGATCCATATTGAGCGATCGCTTCCTTCTCTTCTGCGACTTCCAGCGCCTTGATCGAGACCGACACCCGGCGGGAGCGGCGGTCGAACTGGGTGACGCGTGCATCGACCTTCTCGCCGACCGCAAAGCGATCGGGACGCTGCTCGGAACGGTCGCGCGCGAGTTCCGAGCGCTTAATGAAGGCAGCATAGTCGGTGCCGATGATCTTGACCTCGATGCCGCCCTCCTTGACCTCGAGCACTTCGCAAGTGACGACGGCGCCTTTCTTGAGATCGCCGGCTGCCGAATCGGCCACGGCGGCGGCACCTTCCGCAAGCTGCTTGATGCCGAGCGAAATGCGCTCCTTCTCGACGTCTACGTCGAGAACCTGCGCCTTCACTTTGTCGCCCTTCTTATATTCCTCAATGACCTGCTCGCCTGGACGCTTCCAGTCGAGATCGGACAGGTGAACCATGCCGTCGACATCGCCGTCGAGGCCGAGGAACAGCCCGAATTCGGTCTTGTTCTTGACTTCGCCTTCGACCACCGAGCCGGCAGGATATTTCTCGACGAACACTTCCCAGGGGTTGCGCATCGTCTGCTTGAGCCCGAGCGAGATGCGGCGCTTGACCGGATCGACTTCGAGCACCTGCACCTCGACCTCCTGCGACGTCGAGACGATCTTGCCGGGATGGACGTTCTTCTTGGTCCACGACATCTCCGAAACGTGGATCAAGCCCTCGATACCGGGTTCGAGTTCGACGAAAGCGCCATAGTCGGTGATGTTGGTGACGCGGCCCTTGAAACGCGCGCCGACCGGATATTTCGCCTCGATGCCCTGCCAGGGGTCGTCGAGCAGCTGTTTCATCCCGAGCGAGATGCGGTGCGTCTCGTGGTTGATCTTGATGATCTTGACCTTCACCTGCTGACCGATATTGAGCACCTCGGACGGATGATTGACCCGCCGCCAGGCGATATCGGTGACGTGCAACAGCCCGTCGATGCCGCCGAGATCGACGAAGGCGCCGTAGTCGGTGATGTTCTTGACCACGCCGTCGATGACCTGGCCCTCTTCGAGGTTCTGCACCAGCTCCTGGCGCTGTTCGGCGCGGGTCTCTTCCAGCACGGTGCGGCGCGATACGACGATATTGCCGCGCCGGCGATCCATTTTGAGAATTTGAAACGGCTGCGGATTGTTCATCAACGGCGACACGTCGCGGATCGGCCTGATGTCGACCTGCGAGCGCGGCAGGAAAGCGACCGCGCCGTCGAGATCGACGGTGAAGCCGCCCTTGACCTGATTGAAGATGATGCCCTGGACCTTCTCATTACTCTGGAAGGCCTTCTCGAGCTTGCCCCAGCTTTCCTCGCGGCGCGCCTTGTCGCGCGACAACACGGCTTCGCCGAGCGCATTTTCGATCCTTTCGAGATAGACTTCGACGGTGTCGCCGACCTTGATCTCGGCCGAGCGGCCCGGACCGGCGAATTCCCGCAAGGCGACCCGGCCTTCGGTCTTCAGCCCGACATCGATGACCGCGACGTCGCGTTCGATGGCGACGACTGTGCCCTTGACGACCGAACCTTCCTGCAAATGGCCGTCACTGAACGATTCATCGACCAATTTGGCAAAATCTTCGCGCGACGGCGCGGCGGCGGCTTGAGCCGAAACTTGAGCCATAAATTACTCCCGACCCCAAGTTGAGACGAGCCCGAACGGATGGTCACCACCGGCGAGCCCGATGGTTGGGGTCAATGCCATACAGTCGGACGGGTTGCATTCCGGACGCAGTTTTTGGCGCCGTCAGCGGTTTCGCAACGAAACACGGTCGAAGCGGTGAACGGGCTTTACCTCCGATGACGAAGACACCGTTAACGGCGCCTTCGGCCCGCTCGAACAGCCTCGATGATATCGACGGCGGCCCGGAATGCGGCGTCTATACCCAAATGCGTGGTGTCGAGCAAGTGCGCGTCCGGCGCCGCTTTCAGCGGCGCCGCGGTGCGTCGCGAATCCCGCTCATCGCGGCGCAACAGGTCGGCCAGCACTTCGCGCTCGTCAGCGGTCTCCCCGCGTGCCCGCAATTCGAGCAGACGGCGGGCGGCGCGCACTTGCGGCGAAGCGACCACGAAGAGTTTCACGTCAGCGCCCGGTGCGATGACAGTGCCAATGTCGCGGCCGTCGAGCACGGCGCCGGGCGGCCGCGTCGCAAATTCGCGCTGGTAATTGATCAGAGCCTGGCGGACATGCGGGATCGCGGCCACCACCGAAGCGGCTTCGGTGATCGGTTGCAGTTTCAGCGCATTTTCTTCGTATTTGCTCGGATCGAGCCTGATCGCAATCTCGGTCGCGTGCTCGGCGTCATCGGGCGGATAGCCGGCATCGAGCATGGCTTTGGCGACGGCCCGGTAAAGAAGACCAGTGTCGAGATGATGCAGGCCATAAACCGAGGCGAGTTGCCTCGCGATCGTGCCTTTGCCCGATGCGGCTGGACCGTCGATCGCAATGATCATCGTCGGCTGCCTTTCGCTGCGGCATTTATAATGCGTAGGCGGCCGATACCAATGAAGATCCGTTCGCTGTTCACGACAAATCAGCGCCCAGCGAGCTCATCAATTCGATGAAGCCCGGAAAGCTCGTGGCGATGAAACTGCCGTCATCGATGCGCACCGGGCGTTCGCTCCCCAGCCCGAGAACGAGCGCCGCCATGGCGATGCGATGGTCCATATGGGTCGTGACCACGCCGCCGCCCGCGGGACGGGTGCGGCCTTCGACGAAAAGGTCGTCGCCCTCAATCTCGACCTTCACGTCGTTTACGCGCAGCAGTGCCGCCGTTGCCGCCAACCGATCGGATTCCTTGACCCGCAATTCCTTCAGTCCGCGCATCACGGTGACGCCTTCGGCAAACGAAGCCGCCACCGCGAGGACCGGATATTCGTCGATCATTGCCGGCGCCCGCGCGGCCGGCACCTCGACGGCGCGCAATGGTCCGGCGCGCACGCGCAGGTCGGCAACCTCTTCGCCACCCTCCGTCCGCCGCTCGAGCGTTGCAATGGAAGCGCCCATCTCAGAAAGCGTGGTGAAAAGGCCGGTGCGCAGCGGATTCATCATCACGCTTTTGAGAATAATGTCGGAGCCGGGAACGAGCAGTGCAGCAACGAGCGGGAACGCTGACGATGAAGGATCGGCGGGCACCGTGATCGGCTGCGGCGCCAGCTCCGGCTGACCGGCAAGCCTGATGCACCGCCCGTTCCCCTCGAAAGGCTCGACGCGCAGATCGGCGCCGAAATGCTTAAGCATTTTCTCGGTATGATCGCGGGTCGGCTCGGCTTCGATCACTACGGTCTCACCGGGTGCCGAAAGGCCAGCCAGAAGCGTCGCCGATTTCAGCTGCGCCGAAGGAACCGGCGGCTTGAACACAATCGGGATCGGATCGCGGGCGCCGGCGAGCGTCAGCGGTAAACGGCCGTCCGCCGAAGCGAGCGTGCGGGCGCCGATCCGCTCCAAGGGTTCGAGCACCCGGCGCATCGGCCGGCTGCGCAACGACGCGTCGCCATCGAATGTCGCCGTAATCGGGCAGCCGGCGACGGCGCCGAGCGCCAGCCGGCAGCCGGTGCCGGAATTGCCAAAATCGAGGGGGTCCTTGGGTTCGGCAAAGCCGCCGACACCGACGCCATGGACCCCCCATTGCCTTGCACCGGCGCGCACCACTTGCGCGCCGAGTGCCTGCATCGCTTTGGCGGTACTAAGAGCGTCTTCGCCCTCGAGCATGCCCGTGATGCGGGTCTCGCCGACCGTCAGCGCCCCGAGAATAAGTGCGCGAATAGAAATGGATTTGTCGCCGGGCACTTGGGCGCGCCCGGTCAGGGGACCGCCGCGGCGGGCTGTGAGCGGAACGGGGTCGGAATGCATTGCGGTGCCGAGGATGTAGCCTATGCGCACGCTTACGGTGCGCTTCACAGAGCGCCCTCTATCACGGGCTGTGGCGAGCCGTCATCCGGTTGTTTTCCGCCGCCAATCGCACCGGATCGACTATTGACAGCCGCCCCGCGACTAGCCAAGTGAAGCACCCAAATTGCGCGAAGGACTGGACCGTGGCGAAACCCGAACTGGGTACTAAAAGGCTCTGCGCCAGTTGCGGCGCTAAATTCTACGATTTGAACAAAGATCCGATCCACTGCCCGAAATGCGGGGCAGTACATGAGGTTGTGGTGGCGACCCGGCCGACGCGGCCGGAGCCGGCTGCTGCGCCCCCCGCTCCGCGCCCGGTTCCTGAGGAGGTCGCCGCACCCGAGCCGGCCGAGGTCGAGACCGTGTCGCTCGAGGAGGCCGATGCCGAGGCGCAAGGCGCGACCGCCAAGAAGCCTGCGGCGACGGAACCCGCGGAGGCCGAGGAAGAAGAAGTCGAAATCGAGGAGACCATCGACGACGACACCTTTATCGAGGAACAGGAAGAAGAGGATGCCGATGTCACCGACATCATCGGCGGCGACATCGAGAACGAAGAGGAAGGGTAGCAGGTATCAGGAACCAGGGATCAGGTATCAGCACCTTTAATCGCTCTAGCTGATTCCTGATTTCTGAATACTGATATCTGATCCCTGTGCCGGAGGGGCCATAGCTCAGTTGGGAGAGCGCTTGAATGGCATTCAAGAGGTCGGGGGTTCGACTCCCCCTGGCTCCACCAAAACATCGTTTCGCCGCCCTTCGCTGCCGTTCACCTCTAGCCACGTAATGCCCGTAAAATTGGCATAATCGATCAAAATCGGCGACCGCGCTCGTTCGCCGGCCTTCGGCACAGTTCGGCTAGTATTCGTGGACAAGTTTGTATATTCTCGTAAAGTCGAACGAGCGTGGGGGATTGCAATGGCACGGGCGATAGAGCGTCTCACAGCGCTGAGGGTCGAGAGACTTAAGAACGCGGAAAAACCGCAACCCGGCATGTATGCCGATGGTGCCGGGCTGTACTTGCGCGTCACGCCTGACGGCGCGAAGAACTGGGTGCTGCGGTACATGCTGAATCGTCGGCCGCGGTGGATGGGACTTGGTCCGCTCTCGCTCTATGGTCTTGCGGACGCCCGTACGCGGGCACTGGACGCGCGGCGTAAGCGGCACGATGGGATAGACCCGATCGAGGCCCGGCGCGCTGAGCGGACTCGGCAATGGCTCAATGCAGCCAAGGCGATCACGTTCAAGCAATGCGCTGAAAACTACATAGCCTCGCACCGCGCCGGGTGGCGCAATGAAAAGCATAGGTACCAATGGACGGCGACCCTCGAACAGTTCGTCTATCCCACGATCGGCGAACTTCCGGTGCAGGCAGTAGACATCGGGCTTGTGCTCAAGGTGCTGGAACCGATCTGGACGACGAAGCCCGAGACTGCCAGCCGGGTCCGCCAGCGTATCGAGAACATTTTAGACTCCGCCAAAGCGCGCGGTTATCGCGACGGCGAGAACCCGGCGCGCTGGCGCGGCCATCTCGACAAGCTGTTGCCGGCCCGTTCCAAGGTCCGCAAGGTCGAACATCTCGCCGCCCTGCCCTATGCCGAATTGCCGACCTTCCTGGCAAGCTTGCGAGCGAGAGAGGCCGTCGCAGCCCGCGCGCTGGAATTTTTGATCCTT
>DASSXN010000012.1:0-10261 GCA_035703785.1 Xanthobacteraceae bacterium | reverse complement strand
TTGGCGAAACACCACGTGGCAATCGGCGTATCGGTGCCGGAAGTGGTGCCGGATGGGACTGGCAATTTAGCTAAGTGCTGGTCGGAGTGGCAGGATTTGAACCTGCGACCCCCTCGTCCCGAACGAGGGAGAGAGGGGTTCGGGTAGAAGCCAAATCCTTATTTCGCTTCAAAGCGCCCCGTTTCTACCCGCACCCTGGGTAAGTGTTTGATCCAGCCCAACATGGGACATCTCCCCGGCCCCACCACCCAAAAATTATCAGCTTGTTTTGGCTTAGTGTTTCGCCAGGGACTTCAGCGCCGGTCAATTCAACCTGTATCTATGGCTGAGTTGATCCAGGTCGCCGTCCCACATGAAGATTGGCAGATGAATGTTGCAGAATGTTGCCACCAGTGTTGCCAGCATGGCCATGCGGGGCGGCCCGTTCTGAGTACGATATTGATATTACAAGTAAATAGCTCGACTACCTAGCTCGCGCCAACCGGTCTACCGCTAGGTGTTGGCGCCAAAGCGAAATGGGCGCAGATCGGGATGCTCTGCGCTTAAGCTTTTTCGTGAGCATGATCTTTTCCAAAAACTGGTATCCACTTTCCGGGATCATGCTTTAGTCGCGAGACAGGACGCGATGTTCGCTGCTCCAAATCTTCCTAAACTAAGCCGCAACTGGCCACTTGTGATCATGGCCGGCATTGGCGGCTGTGCGCTCGGCATCGCCGTTTTCGCGCTCTGCGGAACGTCCTGGATCGTGGCCGCGTTGGGAACGCCAACGCCCGTAGCCGCGCTTGTGGTCGGTTTGCCGTTCGGCCTCGGCGCCGCGGCCGTCGCTGGTTTGTTCGTCAACAGCCGGCGGCGAAAGCAGACAAGATTGTTTCGGGCGGCGCTCAACAATATGACACAGGGGCTGTGCATGTTCGACAGCGCCGCACGTCTGGTGCTGTGCAATCAAGTCTATATCGACATGTACCACCTGCGGCCTGAGCACGCGCGGCCGGGAACGCCGCTGCGCGATCTGTTGATGCACCGGCTCGCTGCCGGCAACTTCAACGGCGATCCGGACCGCTACGTCGTCGATATTCTGCGCGAGGCGGCCGAAAATCGGACTGAATCCAAAACTATCGAACTCAAGGACGGCCGCGTCATCGCGCTAGTCAGCCGGCCGATGCGCGGCGGCGGCTGGGTCGCCACGCATACCGACGTCACCGAACAGCTCGCTGCCGAAAAGGAGCGCGACTCGCTGCGTCAGCGCGAGGAGCGGCGGCGTGCCGTAGATGCCGCGATCGGTTCGTTCCGCGCACGCGTCGAAAAAGTTCTCGAGAGCGTGAGCGAGAGCGCCACAGCCATGAAGGCGGCTGCCAAATTGTTGCTGTCGACGTCCGATCATACTTTGCAGCGGGCCGAAGGCGCGGTGCACGGTTCGAACGCGGCTTCCGCAAATGTGGAAACCGCGGCTACGGCCGCAGCGGAGCTTTCGGTTTCGATTAAGGAAATCAGCCGCCAGCTCGGCCAGGCCAATCAGGTCGTGCGCGCCGCCGCGGTCGACGCCACCGCCACTAACGAAGACATTGCCGGGCTTGCCCATGTGGCGCAGAAGATCGGCGACGTCGTCAAGCTGATCCAGGACATCGCCGGCCAGACCAATCTCTTGGCGCTCAACGCCACGATCGAGGCGGCGCGCGCCGGCGAGGCGGGACGGGGCTTTGCCGTCGTGGCATCGGAGGTCAAGTCGCTCGCGGTGCAGACCGCCAAGGCCACCGAAGAAATCACCCACGAAATTCTTTCGGTGCAAAACTCCAGCGGCAAAGCGGTCTCCGCAATCCGCGAAATTACCCGGCGAATGCAGGACATCAGTACTTACACCGGCGCGGTCGCCGCTTCCGTCGAGCAGCAGGAGTTCGCAACCGGCGAGATTTCCCACAATGTCGCCAGCGCGGCGGACGGCGCTAAAGCGATCGTCGCCGCCCTCGGCGAGGTCGCCGGCGGCGTCACCCAGACGCGCGGCTCGGCGCAGACCATGCTGGCGGCTTCGGAAGACGTCGAAAACGCCACCGCGAAACTGCGCAGCGAAGTCGAAGCATTCTTGAGCACGGTGGCGGCATAACGAGCTTGCTTCACCCGCTCGTCCCCGCGAAAGCGGGGACCCAGCGTTTCAAACCAACTCGCTCGTGCGGTCCTGCCACTTTGGATTGGAGCGTTCAATCAACGCAAGTTTCCAGGCGCGATTCCATTTCTTCAGCTGCCGCTCGCGCTGAAACGCCGACTCTCGCGACTCATGTAGCTCGTACCAGACCAACGTCTTAATGCCGTACTTTTTTGTGAAGCCTGGTATAGCGCGTGACTGGTGCTCCCAGACGCGCCGCGCGAGATCGTCAGTTATACCAATGTACAAGGTACCGTTTCGGCGGCTTGCAAGTATGTAGACAAAGAAACTCATATAATTTCGCTGGATTCCCGCTTGCGCGGGAATGACCGGAATATCGTCTCACTCCCTCACCTACCCGCCGCGTAACCCTGCATGCCGCGCGCATTGGCGGCAGCGCGGCGGCGCGGTCCGACGCGCGAGGCTGCGGTGAGCCGGCCTTCCGACCAATCCGGCCCGGTTTCGACGGTGTGGCCGCGGCGCTCGAGTTCGGCGATGGTCGCTTTCGGCACGCGGCCTTCGACCACCAGCACGCCCGGCCGCGCCGTGCGCGGCCAGAACGAGCTCGGAAAATGTTCGGAGTGCCAGGCCGGCGCGTCGATCGATTCTTGCAAATTCATGTCGCAATGCACGTGCCGCAAGAACATCTGCGTGATCCATTGATCTTGCCCGTCGCCGCCTGGCGATCCCCAGGCGAGGTACGGCTCGCCGTCGCGCAACGCCAGCGTCGGCGACAGCGTGGTGCGCGGCCGCTTACCCGGCGCGAGCGCCGCGGGATGGCCCTCTTCGAGCCAGAACATTTGCGCGCGGGTGCCGAGGCAGAAGCCGAGCTCGGGAATGACCGGCGACGAATGCAGCCAGCCGCCCGACGGCGTCGCCGAGATCATGTTGCCGGCTTTATCGATAATGTCGAAATGCACGGTGTCGCCGCGGCTCGCGCCCATGCGGCCGACGGTCGGCTCGCCGACGCCGGCCGCCATTTCCGCCGGCGCCCGCCGTAGCTTGACCACGGCGCCGAACCCTTCGATCGATCCCGGGCGCAGTTCGCGCGAGGCGGTGTCGCCGATCAGCTTGCGGCGCTCTGAATTGTACGCGTCCGACAGCAGTGTCGGCATCGGGACTTTGACGAAGTCAGGATCGCCGTAGAACGCCTCGCGATCGGCATAAGCAAGCTTCGAGGCTTCGACGATGAGATGAATGAAATCCGGGCCGGTCGGATCGAGGCCGTCGAGTTTGAATCCCTTGAGCAGCGCGAGCTGCTGCAGGGTTACCGGTCCTTGGCCCCATGGACCGGTCTTGCACACGGTGTAGCGGTTGTAATTGTAAGTCAACGGCGCTTCGATATGGGGCGTCCAGCGCGCCATGTCGTCGGCGGTGAGCACGCCGCGGTGGCGCTTGCCGCTACTGTCCATGACTTCTTGCGTACGGCAGAAACGGTCGATCGCTTCGGCAACAAAGCCGTGACTCCAACAACGGCGGGCGCGCTCGATTTGCGCGACACGGTCGCCGCCGGCGCTTTCGGCTTCTTTGATGATACGGCGATAGGTTGCCGCCAGCGTCTTGTTGGTAAATAGCGAGCCGGCCGCCGGCACTTCATTGTTGGGCAGATAAACGGCGGCCGAGGTCGGCCAATGTTCGCGGAACATGGCTCCGACGGTCGCGATCGTGGCATTGGTGCGTTCGAGCAGCGGATGACCGTTCTCGGCGTAGCCGATTGCAGGGGCGAGCGCCTCGGCAACGGACATGGTGCCGTAATCGCGCAGGAGCAGCATCCAGGTCTCGAACGTGCCAGGCACCACCGCGGCGAGAAGGCCGGTACCGGGAACAAGATCAAGTCCCTCGCTACGGTAATGGGCGATGGTAGCGCCGGCTGGCGCCACGCCCTGGCCGCAGATCACTTCGGTCTTGCCGCGCCGCACGTCGTGAACGATCGCCGGAACGTCGCCGCCGGGGCCGTTTAGATGCGGTTCGACTACTTGCAGCGTAAACGCGGTGGCCACCGCGGCGTCGAAAGCGTTGCCGCCCTTTTCCAGGACCGCCACGCCGACCGCGGTGGCGATCCAATGGGTCGAGGTGACGACCCCGAATGTGCCTTCGATCTCGGGACGGGTGGTGAACGGGTTCGGATTGATATTGGTCATGAAAATGCGTTTGTTGCCTTCGGTCATGCGGCGTACCGTTTAGCTCTGTTACGTGTCATAAAACACGCGGTAGGAGTTAATGTGGGGCGCCGACTTTATCCGGCTAGATGCCCGGCTGCTAGTGTGGTGGATTTGAAGTTCCTACAATTAAGCGGGTAACTCGGATAGGAACTTCAAATCCAAGAACCACACTAGAGTCATAAATTTACTAGTGTCCCTTAGATTCCGAAGTTCGCATGAAAGGCGCCGCAAACATTTGCGAACTTCGGAATCGGGACACTAGCCTGGAGAAGACCCGTGCCGCGCGATGCATTAAAGGTCGGGATAGCGGGCCTGGGCGCTATCGGGCTTAACGTGGCGCGCCGGCTGGAGGAGGGCATTCCCGGGCTCGTCCTCGCCGCGGTCGCGGTGCGCGATCGCGACAAAGCGCGGCGCAATTTGCCGGGCGCCGGCGAGCGCATCCCGATTCTTCCCGCCGAGGCTTTGGCGGAAACTTGCGACATCGTCATCGAATGTCTGCCGCCGCAGCTGTTCCGCAGCGTTGGCCTGTCGGTGATCGACCGCGGCAAAATCTTCATGCCGCTCAGCGTCGGTCAACTATTTGAGAATTGGGACCTCGTGGAGCGCGCCCAACAAACTGGCGCGCGCATTCTTGCTCCGACCGGCGCGCTCCTTGGCCTCGACGCGGTGCGCGCCGCCGCCGAAGGCGCGATCCATTCGGTGACCATGGTAACGCGCAAGCCGCCGAGCGGCCTTGATGGCGCGCCCTATCTGGTCGAGCGCGGCATTTCGCTCAAAGACCTCAAAGCGCCGAAGAAAATCTTCGACGGCAGCGCACGGGAAGGCGCGCGCGGCTTTCCGGCCAATGTCAATGTCGCCGCGGCGCTGAGCCTCGCCGGCATCGGGCCGGACAAGACGAGGCTCGAAATCTGGGCCGATCCCGCGCTGTCCCGCAACACGCACCGCATCGAGGTCGATGCCGACACCGCGCGCTTCTCGATGGCAATCGAAGGCATTCCGTCCGAGAATCCGCGCACCGGGCGCATCGTGCCGTTGAGCGTGATCGCGGCGCTGCGCGGGCTTGTGGCGGAGATCAAGGTTGGGTCCTAGGATTCTCGCCTCAAAGCGTGAGAAAATTCTTTGTGACGCGCGGCACAGATACAAAGGAAGTCAAGCGGCACGGTTGCGCCTGTTGTTGGCACTTAGCGGGAGTTCGGATTGCGGTTATGGAAACTGGAAGCCCGGAATTCGTCGCCACTTTTGGTGTTATCTTGAACTGACCGGCTTCGAGACACAGCCAAGGCGAAAACCCATGAAACGGCGTCTTTTTTTACAGGTTTTTGCAAGTGTGCTGGGAGGAATGCCTTTTGGCGCATTAGCACAGACTAACGCAAAAACGTATCGTATTGGTACACTGACTGTTGGCGTCCCGATCCCGCCGACCGCCGGCACGGGAAAGATACTCATCGAGGGCCTCGAAAAGCGCGGGTTCAAACTGGGCGACAACCTCGTTTATGAATCGCGGGGCGCGGCTGGCAAGGTCAGCCAAGTTCCGAACCTGATGCAGGAATTGAAAGCCGCTAACGTTGATGTTGTGGTCACGGTCAGCTATCCCGCCGCGGCAGCCGCCAAGGCGTCCGGTGTTCCGACGGTGATCGCGAGCGGCTCGGGTGACCCTGTTGCCACCGGGCTTGTCGACAGCTTGGCGCATCCCGGTGGCAATGTGACGGGAATAGCCGATGACGCCGCCGCTCTGTCAACCAAGCGCCTTGGATTGTTGAAGGCGGTGTCGCCTGAGCTTCGCCGCGTCGCGATGCTCTGGAACAAAGACGACCGCGGAATGACGCAGCGCTATGACGCATCGGCAAAGGCCGCGCAAGAGCTTGGACTGACCGTGCAACCGCTTGGCGTTCGTGAACCGGACGACTTCAACCGAGCGTTTGCGGCGATGAACAACGACACGCCCGATGCCATTTTGATGGTCACTGACGCGCTCACCCTTCTCAATCGCAAGCGGGTCTTCGATTTCGCACTCGAGCACAAACTACCGGCGATATATGAGCAGGACTTTATAGCGCGAGACGGTGGCTTTATGTCTTACGGTGCGGACGCGATGGAATCGTTCGACCGCGCTGCCGCACTCGCGGCCCGAATCTTTCAAGGCGCTAGGCCCGCTGACCTGCCGGTCGAGATCCCGACTCGCTATCTGTTCGTGATCAACATGAAGACCGCTAAGGCGATGAATTTTGCCGTGCCAAACAACGTACTGTCTCTTGCCGATGAAGTGATTGAATGATCAAAAGTCGCGAATAGTGAGTGGCGAATAGCGAATGGAAGCACCGCATCCGCCGTTCGCTACTTCACCGTTCACCGCTCGCAATTTGTCGGCCTTGTTGGCGACGCTACGATCATCTAAAATCAGCCTGCGGTGACACGCATCCCTTGGCCCCTGTTCTCTTGGCCCCTGTGCTGGGAAAACGCATGCCCGACCGGCTCAACGCGTGCCGCGGTCTCGCGACGGCGCTCTGCGCCGCATTAGCTATCGTCGCTTCGTTGCCAAACGCGTTTGCCGCTTCGCACGAGCAAATCATCGAATCGTGCCGGCAAGCGCATATGGAGGAATTGCGCGCCTGCGTGCGCGGCAAAATCGGCAATCCGCGCGACGCGGTTGGGCCGGAGCTGGAAAAGGCGCGACAAGCCTGCGGCGCGGTGTACGTGCGCCCCTGTGTTCTTCGTGAAGAGCAGAAGCAAGCCGCCGGCGTCGCCGCGCCCGCGGCGCCCAAAGATGCAGCCGCGGCGCCTGACGTGCCACTCGAAATTCGCACCTCTTTCGTCGCGCCGCCGCGCACGATTGCCGACATCACCGCAATCCTCGACAGCGAGAAGCCGGACGAGGCGCAGATCGCCAAGCGCAAGGCTACGGCAGACGCGTCGCCAGGCGGTTTGACGGGCCCAAAGCTTGCCCAGTTTTTATTTGATCGCGCCGCCGCGCGCGCTTTGCTCGCCCGCAACAAGGACGCGCTCGCCGACGGCTTGCAGGCGCTCGAACTCGGCAAGCACGGCATGGATCTGCGCTTTCTGGCGCGCACCCGGCGGCTGGTCGCGATGCAATACAAGGCAACCGGCAATCCGAAGGACGCGATAACGATCCTGCAAGTGCAGGTCAGCGAAGGCGCGGTGCCCGGTCGCCGCGGTACCATCATCTCATCGCTGCGAGCGATCGCGCAGATCCTGATCTCGATCGGCGACATCAGCCAGGCAAACGCTTATGTCGGCCGCGCCGAGGCGATGGTGTCGGAGGCGCGCGGCAGCCCTAATCCCAAATGGCGCGCCGCCTATCCGATCTACGGCCACGGCTGGGAAGCGGACGCCGACGCCGCCCGCGGACTGATCTTCGAGGCACGCGGTCAATATGCCGAGGCCGAGGGCGCCTATCGCCGCGCCGAGGCGTTCGAGCGCGCGGTGGTCAAAGATCTTGCGCGTTACGATCCGCCGGTGCCGCCGCGGGAGCAGGTGCTGCAGATTGCCGACGACTATCTGTTGTCAATCGCGCGCAATGAGATGAAGCAGGGCAAGCTCGCCGCCGCCGAAGCGGATGCGCGCCGCGCGCTGCTCGGCATCCTCAAAGCGCAAGGCAAATACACCCCGCCGACGCCGAATTTTATCATTGGGCTCGCCGGCATCCTGGTCGAACAGGGCCGTTACAAAGAGGCCGAACAACTCGGCCGTTCCGCGCTCGAGGTGCTGCGCACGATCGGCGTCGCCGACGAGGCGCCGCAGAGCGCGGCGATTCTTTCCAACCTCGGCAATATTCTGGTGCTGCAGCGCAAGATGAAAGAGGCCGGCGAGGTCTACGCGCAGCTCGACAAGGCGATGGCGCAATGGCCGCCACAGCAGCGCGAAGTCTTCGAGCTGAACGGCTCGCGCATCGCGGCGCTCTATGCATCGGGCCAGGTCGAAGCCGGAATCGCCGCGGCCACAGCGCTCGTCAAGCAGCAAGCCGCGCGCACCGGCGCCAACAGTTTCGACACCGCCGCGGCGCATGGAACCCTGGCGATCGGCTATGCCCGCGCCGGCCGCGACGCCGACGCAATCCGCGAATTCAAGGCTGCGATTCCGGTTCTGATGGCGGCGACGCGGGAAAACGCCGATGAAGACGACCCGACGGTTGTCGCCGCGCGCAGCGCTCGGCTGCAGCGGATTGTCGAATCCTATATCGGCGTGCTCGCTCGCGGTGCGGCCAGCTCGAGTTCGAATGCCAAGTCGAACGACGTCGCCATCGAGACATTTGCGCTTGCTGACGCCATCCGCGGCCGCTCCGTGCAGAAGGCCTTGGCTGATGCCAGCGCGCGCATGGTGGCGAAGGATTCCGCGTTGGCCGAGCTGGTGCGCAACGAGCAGAATCTGGGCAAACAGATCAGCGCGGCGCTCGGCACGCTCAACAATCTGTTGGCGTTGCCGTCCGATCAGCGCGACGAGCAGACGGTGCGCGCAACTGCCGCAGCCATCGAAAAGCTCCGTGCCGACCGTAAAACCGCGCAGCAGGATATCAAGCGGCGCTTTCCATCCTATGCCGACCTGATCGATCCGAAGCCGCCAAGCGTCGATGAAATAAAGAACGCGCTGCGGCCCGGCGAGGCGCTCTTGTCTTATTATTTCGGACAGAACGCGAGCTTCGTCTGGGCGGTGCCCAGGGACGGTGAGGTGGCCTTTGCCAGCGTGCCGGCGACTGCGCTCGACCTTGAAGCCAAAGTCCGCCGGCTGCGCCAGGCGCTCGAGCCGCAAGTCAGCATGGTCTCGGAAATTCCG
Source organism: Xanthobacteraceae bacterium (assembly GCA_035703785.1). Lineage (GTDB taxonomy): Bacteria > Pseudomonadota > Alphaproteobacteria > Rhizobiales > Xanthobacteraceae > BOG-931. The sequence continues at coordinate 1,174 of DASSXN010000012.1, read as the reverse complement.
GCGTTCGACGTGGCGCTGGGTTACGAGCTTTACACGCTGTTGTTAAAACCGGTCGAAGCGGCGTGGCAACCGGCCAAGAGCTTGATCGTCGTAACCAACGGGGCACTGGGAGAACTGCCGCTCAGTCTATTGCCGACCGCGCCTACGCAGATCGATCCCACCGCCAGGCCGCTGTTTGCCAACTACCGCAATGTCGCCTGGCTTGCGCGCAGCCATGCCGTCACCGTCGTACCCTCGGCTTCGGCAATCGTCACGTTGCGGCGGCTGCCGCGTGGCTCGCCGGCGCGCGACAAGCTGATCGGCTTCGGCGATCCCTATTTCAACGCCGATCAAGCCGCCGAAGCGGAGCGCGAACAGGCGGCGCCGATGCTTGTCGCTTCGGCCGCGGGTGCGGACGCCGAAAACGTGACGCGCGGCATTCCGCTGCGGCTGCGCGCCTCGCCGCACACCGAAGAGAACGACGCCGCCACATTAGGCATACTGCCGCGATTGCCCGACACCCGTTTTGAATTGATCTCGATGGCGGAGGCTCTCGAGGCCGATCCAGCCAAAGCGCTTTACCTCGGCAAGGCCGCCAACGAGCAGAACGTCGAGACCCTCGATCTTGCGCATTACCGGATCGTCGCTTTCTCCACGCACGGGCTGGTGCCCGGCGATCTCGACGGGCTCACTCAGCCGGCTTTGGCGCTCACCGCGCCGGAAGTCGCCGGCGTGAAGGGCGACGGGCTGTTGACCATGGAGAAGATTCTCGCGCTCAAGCTCGATGCTGACTGGGTGGTTCTGTCGGCGTGCAACACCGCCGCCGGCGCCGGCGCGGGCGCGGAAGCGGCCTCCGGCCTTGGCAGCGCGTTCTTCTATGCCGGCACCCGCGCGCTGCTCGTCACCAACTGGTCGGTGCATTCGGCTTCGGCGCGCGAATTGATCACCGACCTGTTCCGGCGTCAGCGCGCCGATCCGGCGCTCACCCGCGGCGAGGCCCTGCGCCAAGCCATGATGGCGCTGCTCGACGGACCTGGTGCCGTCGACGGCTCGGGGCGCACCATCTATAGTTACGCGCATCCCCTGTTCTGGGCGCCGTATTCGGTGATCGGGGACGGCGGCGGCTAGGCCACCCTTCCAATCCAGAAACATCAATGACTTAGAGATACAGGGGCAGTGAACAGTCTGGCAACTT
>DASSXN010000208.1:0-2128 GCA_035703785.1 Xanthobacteraceae bacterium | reverse complement strand
CAAGTGCGCTCAATCGTCCCCACACATAGGAATTTGCCCACGGTTGGGGCACTGCATCGCTCAACGTCACACCCCCTACTCGGCCGCGCGGCGCATCGCTTCCCACTCGCGCAGCGCCTGGGCATCGCGTGGGGTGACATCGGGGAATTGCGGATCGAGGCCGACCGCGGGAGAAATCTTCCACGAGCGCGCGCATTTACGGCCCTCGGCTAGGCGCGGAACGACCGCGACCCCCGGCACGTCGGGCAACCGGAAAGCCTCGGCCGGACCGTCGCCCTCAACCAGAACCGCGCCCGAAGTGATGCACAATTCGGCGAGATCGACGTCCACCGCCGCGGCGAACAGGTCCGGATCGGCGACATGAATGATCGGATTTGCCTCGAGCGCGGAGCCGATGCGCTTATGCGCGCGCTCGATTTCCAATGCGCCGGTCACAACGCGGCGAATGGTGCGCAGCTTGCGCCATTTCTCGGCGAGCGCATCGTCGCGCCAAGCGGCGGGCACCGGCGGAAACAATTCGAGATGCACTGACGGCGCGGCCGGATCGCGCGCGAGCCACGCTTCCTCCGCCGTGAAACAGAGCATCGGCGCCAGCCAGCATACCGTAGTGCGGAACAGATGATCGAGAACCGTGAGGCAGGATTTGCGCGTAACCGACGAATACGGATCGCAATAAAGTGCATCTTTGCGGATGTCGAAATAGAACGCCGATAGATCGGCGGTCATAAACGCGTTGAGCGTGGCAAAAATCCGCTTGTAGTCGAAATCCGCATAGGCCGCACGGACCAGCCGGTCGAGCTCGACCAGCCGGTGCAGCATCAATCTTTCGAGTTCAGGCATGGCCTCGGGCGCGACGCGGTCGGCGGCATGAAAATGCGCCAGATTGCCCAGCATCCAGCGCAGCGTGTTCCGCAGTTTGCGATAGGTGTCGACCGTCGTTTTTAGGATTTCCGAGCCGATGCGCAGATCATCGGCATAGTCGGCGGCGCAGACCCACATGCGCAGAATGTCGGCACCCGCATCGCGCATGACGTCTTGCGGCGCGGTGACGTTGCCCAGCGACTTCGACATTTTGCGCCCGTCCTCGTCGAGCACGAAGCCATGGGTGAGCACGATATCGAACGGGGCGCGCCCGCGCGTGCCGCAGCTTTCGAGCAGCGAAGATTGAAACCAGCCGCGATGCTGGTCCGAGCCTTCCAGGTACATCACCGCTTCGGCACCGCCGTCCGCCTTGCGCTTGATGTGGGCAAGCGCCGGAAAATGCTGCGGGTCCTCGAGCACGAACGCGTGCGTCGAGCCGGAGTCGAACCAGACATCGAGAATGTCGTCGACCTTCTGCCAGCCTTCGTTGGCACGCTTGCCGAGAAAGCGCTCGCGCGCACCGGATTTGTACCAGGCGTCCGCGCCTTCTTGCTCGAAGGCTTCGATGATACGGACATTCACGTCGGGATCGCTGAGCATGTCGACCGATCCGTCGGGCTTTTCTTTGATGAAGAGCGTGATCGGCACGCCCCAGGCGCGTTGGCGCGAGATCACCCAGTCGGGGCGGCCTTCGATCATGCCGGTAATGCGGTTCTCGCCCTGAGCGGGCACCCAACGAGTCGCCTTGATCGCGGACAGCGCCCGATGGCGCAATGTGTCGCGATGGCGATCGATATCCTTATCCATCGCGATGAACCATTGCGGCGTATTACGAAAGATCACCGGCTTCTTCGATCGCCACGAATGCGGATATTGATGCTTGAGCCGGCCACGCGCGATCAGCATGCCGGCGGCGAGCAGAGCCTTGATCACCGCCTCGTTGGCGTCGCCTCTCTCGCCGGTGTCGGTCAGCACCTGCTTACCGGCGAATCCTGGCGCTTGCTCGGTGAAGCGGCCGTCGGCATCGACAGCGTAGGGAATGTGAGTATTGATGCGATGTCTTTCTAAGAAATTTCTATTTTCAACCCACACATCAAAATCTTCGCGACCATGACCGGGCGCGGTATGCACGAAGCCTGTACCGGCTTCCTCAGTGACATACTCGCCCGGTAGTAGCGGAACGTCGAAATCATAGCCGCCGAGTTGCTTCAACGGATGGGCGCACATCGTCACAAAATCTGCGGCGCCACCCTCAAATTCGAAATGA
>DASSXN010000117.1:0-25118 GCA_035703785.1 Xanthobacteraceae bacterium | reverse complement strand
CTGAGTGAATTTCGAACTGCAACCGACAACACGGAGCTGATGACAGTACCGAGAATCGTCTGTGCGGTCATTCTCCTGAACCGCGGCGAGCGAGAACAAGCACGCGACCTTTTGGCGGCTCAGGCCCGCGAGCACACACGCAATCCGGGTCATCCGGCCTATGTGATAAGTTTGGCCAAGCGTCTTGGAGTCGAGATCACGTCTTGATCCGCACCGCGTGGATGCATTGGCCCGCCTTCGCCCTGCGGGCTCCGGCGCGGCAGCCTTCGCTCGCTTCGCTGCCAGCGACGAGTATGGCTTGCCGAGCCGTAGCTTGCGAAGCGAGCGGCGCGAAGGCCCTCCTACGCCAAGGCTTCGGAGGGCATCCTGCTTCGCGTATTGCGCCGAGGCAAATCCTGCGAAGCGCGCAGCGCGAAGCAGGATGGTGGGGGAGGTAGGACTCGAACCTACGAAGGCGTAAGCCAGCGGATTTACAGTCCGCCCCCTTTGCCGCTCGGGACACTCCCCCGCAACCGGGGTGCGGGAATGATACGCGCCGGCGCTATATGGTTGGGCGGCAAGGTCTAGTCAATCGAATATCGCGCGCCGAGACGCTTTCTCCGATCTGCTTTGCACCGTAAGTTTTTGTCCTTGATATGTGATTTGGATATGTGATTTGAGCAGTTCTGGCGCGAAAGGTCGGCGATGAGACTTTGGCAGCGGTTTTTCTTGCTTTTGGCGCTGCTCGCGGCAGGGGCGGGCGCATGCATCGTCCTTGCTACCGATCATTCGGCACGTGCGCAGATCGCGAGAACCATTCGGATCGTCGTTCCTTACGCGCCGGGCGGCACCGCCGATATCGTCGCGCGGCTCTTGGCCGACCAGGCCGGGCGTACCGGCGGGCCGACCATGGTCGTCGAAAACCGGCCTGGAGCCGGCGGAGCGGTCGGCACCGAGACGGTCGCCCGCGCCACGCCGGATGGCACGACGCTCCTTGTCGTCTCGACGCCGTTTCTGATCGATCCGCTGTTGCGAAAGCTGAACTACGACCCGCTGCACAGCTTCGCGCCGATCTGTAATTTGGTCAGTGCGCCAACTCTCATTGTCGTCAACAGCGCTTCGCCCTACCGCACGCTCGCCGAATTGCTCGACGATGCCCGCCGAAAGCCGGGGCAGATCACGATGGCGAGCATCGGTCCGGCCTCTAGCTTTCAGCTCGGCTTCGAAATGCTCAAACGCGCGGCGAAGGTGGATATGACTTTCGTGCCATATCCCGGCAACGCGCCGGCGCTCAATGCAGTCCTGGGCCAGCAGGTGACCTCGATGTTCGCCACGCTTCCGAACGTGTCGGAATATTTGAAAGCAGGAAAATTGCGCGCACTCGCGGTCGGCAACCGCACCCGCGCGCAGCCGCTGCCGGACATTCCCACCGTCGTCGAGTCGGGCTACGGCGATTTCGACATCGATGCCTGGTTCGGCGCCTTCGCGCCGGCGACTACGCCCGAACCCGCGATCAGTGAAGTCGAGCGCCTATTCACGGCGGCGCTGCAGGACTCGGCGGTTGAAGAAAAACTATCGATTCAGGGTCTGTTTCCGACTGTGGCATGCGATAACGACTTCGCCGCTTATCTCATCAAGCAAAATGACGTCTACAGCCGCATTATTGCGGAGGCCAATATCAAGGCCGAGTAGATCGCCAGTTTTTGCGGTGAACAAAACGTTTCGCAAGTCCCGGTATATTTAACAGTAATTAGGATAGAAAAGCCGCGAATATACGTTCTTTTTAGCGTGTTATTTAAACTGCTCTTAGACCCTTGCCGCTAGGGTGACGCCGACGACGGGAACAGGGCCCGTCGCGAAAAAGAAATTGTGTTGGGAAAGGCGTCACTATGAAAACCGTCGTCAAGGCGGTCGAGCCCGCCGTGCACGAGGCGCGCTTCGACCATATTCGCCCGAACTATCTCGAAGCGCTCACGCTGGTCGAACGGCTGCATCGGCGTCTGCTTGACGTCATCAAGGACGAATTCGACCGCCGTGGCCGCGCCGACATCAATTCGGTTCAGGCGCTGCTGTTGTACAATATCGGCGACAGAGAGCTGACTGCCGGCGAGCTGCGCACGCGCGGTTATTATCTCGGCTCCAACGTCTCATACAATCTGAAGAAGCTCGTCGAGATGGGCTTTCTCGACCATCAGCGCTCACGCATCGATCGGCGTTCGGTCCGCATCAAATTAACCGACAAGGGCCGTGAAGTGCGCGACACGGTGGACGCGCTCTACGAAAAACACATGCGCACCGTAGAGCAGGTCGGCGGCATCAATGCCGATGATTTCGGTACGCTGAACAAGGCGCTGCACCGCCTTGAGCGGTTCTGGACCGACCAGATTCTTTACCGGCTCTAATTGCCGGCGAACGTATTCGTAATAAGGCCCCGGCCATTGCCGGGGCCTTTTCGCGTGCGCGGTTTGCGCTGTTAGCGGTGGCGCCGTTATGATAGTGCCGCGAACCCGAAGTTCGCACGAGTTTACCGAGCACGTCGATGCGAACTTCGGGTTCACAAGCGGCACTACGAGGATAGACCTGCTAGTGTCCTTATCGATTCCGCGTTCGTACGAGTGTGCCGCAAATGCTGACGAACTTCGGAATCGGGACACTAGCGGCGGTTTTGGGGTGCTGGCCGAATTCAGCCGTATTGCTCGCACAGATGCCCGTCCATGTTTAGACGCTCTCGCTCCATGCGCCCACGGCACGACGCGGGACTTTCCCGCCGCATGATGCTGCGCCACCTCGCCGGAATCGCGACATTGGCCGCGGGCACTAGCTCGGCTTTAGCGGACGATCGGCCGCTCGATGCACTGATCGGCGACGTCGATCGCGGCGGCTTCGGACAAGGATTCGATCAGGCGTCGCGCACGGTGCATATGCCGAAAGCGACGATCCCGATGTTGTCGCCAGGGACGGCGGAAGCCACGCGGCGCGCGGTCGAGGTCTACGACGGCATCGTCGCCCGCGGCGGCTGGCCGGACGTTTCGAAAGTGCTGGAATTGCGGCTCGGCACGAATCATTCGAGCGTGGGCGAATTGCGTGCGCGGCTGACGATTTCGGGCGATCTCGATCCCCATGCGAGCGCGGTCGAGAATGATATCTATGATTCCTACCTCGAGGAGGCGGTGCGCCGCTTCCAGGCGCGTCATGGCTTGACAGTCGACGGCATCGTGCATGAGGCGACTTTCGACGCCATGAACGTTCCGGCGGCGACACGGCGCGATCAGCTCAAGGTGAATATCGAGCGGCTAAAGACGCTGACCGGCAATCTCGGTCCGCGCTACGTGGTCTGCAACATTCCGGCCGCCCGCATCGAGGCGATCGAACACGATGTCGCGGTGTCGCGTCACACCGGTGTGGTCGGCAAGCCCGACCGGCCGTCGCCTGAGATCGACAGCAAGGTCATCGAAATCAATTTCAATCCCTATTGGACAGTGCCGGCTTCGATCGTGCGCAAGGACCTCATTCCGCGAATGCAGGACCAACCCGATTATCTGACCAAGAACCACATTCGCATCCTCGATGCGGCGCATCGCGAGCTGCAGCCTTCGCAGATCAACTGGTATTCCGAGGATGCGACCAACTACACCTTCAAACAGGATCCCGGCAGCCAGAATTCGCTGGGTTCGATTCGCATCAATTTCCCAAGCGCATACGGCGTGTACATGCACGACACGCCGCTGAAGAACCTGTTTGGCGACGATTTTCGCTTCCATTCGTCGGGCTGCGTGCGGGTGCAGAACGTTCGCCAACTGGTTGGGTGGCTGCTTGCCGAAACCAAAGGCTGGTCGCCTAGCGACATTGATCGGGTGATCAAGTCCGGCGAGCAGAAAACCGCGCACCTTACCAAGCCGGTCCCCTTGCATTGGGTCTATGTCACGGCATGGTCCGGAGCGGACGGGGTGGTGCAGTTCCGCGAAGACATTTATGGCCGGGACGGATTGGGCGCTCCCGCCATTCCAGCCACGACCAAGCTTTGACCTCGGCTTTGACCCAAGCGTTTGACCCGCCTGCCGGGTTGCGGCCGGCGACGTTTGATCCCTAAATATAGCGGCGTTATCCGCTGAAATATCGCAAGCTCTTGCGGGTTCGGCTGGAATCGCCACGCCGCCCGGTGTATCACCGGGCCGGAGGCTTGGCGGCGAAAACCGCGCCGATTTAGCCATTTGCAGTCGCGAAAGGCGGCGAGGCAGCGACGGAAAGACGGAAAGACGGAAAGACGGAAAGCCAAGAACGGAACATGCCAGCTAGTCACAAGATCAGGGCGACCGGCGAAGATTTCTTCTCCGCTACGCTTGCCGAAAGCGATCCGGAAATTGCCGAGGCGATAAAGCTCGAACTCGGCCGCCAGCGCGACGATATCGAACTGATTGCATCGGAGAATATCGTCAGCCGCGCCGTCCTTGAGGCGCAAGGCTCCGTGCTGACCAACAAATACGCGGAAGGCCTGCCGGGGAAGCGCTATTACGGCGGCTGCCAGTTTGTCGATATTGCCGAGCGGCTGGCGATCGAGCGCGCGACCCGGCTGTTTGGGTGCAGTTTCGCCAATGTGCAGCCGCATTCCGGCGCTTCCGCCAATGCCGAAGTCTTCATGGCGCTGATGCAGCCGGGCGACACCTTCATGGGACTGAACCTCGCCGCCGGCGGCCATCTCACGCACGGCTCGCCGGTCAACCTTTCCGGCCGCTGGTTCAAAGTGGTGCCGTATGGCGTGCGGCGCGACGATCACCTCATCGACATGGACGAGGTTGAGAAACTCGCCAAAGAGCATCGTCCCAAAGTGATCGTCGCCGGCGGCTCGGCCTATCCGCGCATCATCGACTTTCGCCGCTTCCGCGAGATTGCCGACGAGGTCGGCGCTTATCTGGTGGTGGATATGGCGCATTTTGCTGGCTTGGTCGCCGGCGGCGTGCACCCGAGCCCGCTGCCTTATGCGCATGTTGTGACCACGACGACGCACAAGACGCTGCGCGGGCCGCGCGGCGGTGCAATCCTCAGCAATGACGAGGAGCTTGCGAAGAAGCTCAATGCGGCGGTGTTCCCCGGAATGCAGGGCGGACCGCTCATGCATGTGATCGCAGCCAAGGCGGTCGCCTTCGGCGAAGCGTTGCATCCCTCGTTTCGGCTGTACGCCAAGAACGTGGTCGAGAACGCTAAAGCGCTTGCTGAAACGTTGAAAGCTTGCGGCTTTGACATCGTTTCCGGCGGCACCGATACGCATCTCATACTGGTCGATCTGCGCAAGAAGCGCTTGACCGGCAAGGTAGCGGAAGCGGCGCTGGGGCGCGCTCGCATCACCTGCAACAAGAACGGCATCCCATTCGATCCGGAAAAGCCCACGGTCACGTCGGGCGTGCGGCTCGGCACGCCGGCCGGCACGACGCGGGGCTTCGGCATCGCCGAATTCCGGCAAATCGGCGACATGATTGCCGAAGTGCTCGACGCGCTGGCGCGCAGCGGCCTTGAACAAGACGTCCAAGCCGAGCAGCGGGTAGCCGAACAGGTTGAACGTCTGGTCAGCCGATTCCCGATCTACGAAGGTTAAGGCATGCGCTGTCCGAGTTGTGCAAGCCTCGATACCCAGGTGAAGGATTCGCGGCCGACCGAGGATTCGTCCGTCATCCGCCGCCGCCGGGTCTGTCTGAGCTGCAATTTCCGTTTCACAACCTTCGAGCGGGTGCAACTGCGCGAATTGATCGTGATCAAACGAAATGGCCGCCGCGTGCCATTCGACCGCGATAAGCTCTTGCGCTCAGTGCAGATCGCGGTCCGCAAACGGCCGGTCGATCCGGAGCGCATCGATCAGATGGTGTCTAAGATCGTGCGCGAGCTTGAAAGCATCGGCGAGAGCGAGGTCTCCTCCGAAACAATTGGCGAGACGGTGATGGCGCATTTGCGCGATCTCGACGATGTCGCTTACGTGCGATTCGCCTCGGTATATCGCAATTTTCGCGAGGCGAAGGATTTCGAAGCCGCGCTCGCCGAGTTGTCGGGGGACGAGGCCGCTGAGTGAGCGCGTCCGGCAGCGTTGCAGCGTCCGACGTCGCCGACGACCTCCGATTTATGGGGCTTGCACTATCGCTAGGCCGGCGCGGACTTGGCAGAACATGGCCGAATCCCGCCGTCGGCGCGGTGATCGTCAAGAACGGCGAAATCGTCGGGCGCGGCTGGACCCAGCCCGGAGGCAGGCCGCACGCCGAGATCGAGGCGCTGCGCCGCTCCGGCGGGATGGCGCGCGCCGCCACGCTCTATGTGTCACTCGAACCGTGCTCCCATCACGGCAAGTCGCCCCCTTGCGCCGACGCCGTAATCGCGTCCGGCATTGCGCGCGTGGTCTCGACCATGGACGATCCCAACCCGGAAGTCGCTGGCCGCGGCCATGCTCGCCTGCGCAGCGCGGGCATCGCCGTTGATGTCGGCATAGAAGCTACGACGGCCCGGCGCGATCACGCCGGGCATATTCGCCGTATGCGAGACGGCCGGCCGCATGTCACGCTCAAGCTTGCAATTTCAGCGGACGGCAAAGTGGCGGGGGCTCGACGGCAGCGGGTCGCGATCACCGGCAATGCCGTACGAGACCGGGTGCACCTGATGCGCGCGCACAGCGACGCCATCATGATCGGCGTCGGCACCGCCTTGGCTGACGATCCGGTTTTGACGTGCCGTTTGCCAGGAATGGCGAAGATGTCGCCGACCCGTGTGGTGCTCGACACTGGCCTTCGCCTGCCGATGCAATCGCGGCTTTTGGCGACGGCTGGCGAGACGCCGCTGTGGATCATTACCGGCAAGCATGCGCCAGCCGCATCCGAAACAGCGGCGCGCCAACGCGGCGCCGAAGTTCTGCGCGTTGCCGAAAAAGCCGGGCGGCTCGATCTGGGCGAGGTGCTCAAGCTCCTCGCAGAACGCGGCATCACACGCTTGATGGTCGAAGGCGGCCAGGCGGCCGCGTCGGCTTTACTCGAGGCCGATCTTATTGATGAAGCGGTATTCTTCCATTCTCCGATAGTGATAGGGGAGGAGGGCGTGCCGGCGCTGGAGCCACGTGCAGCTAAATTGCTTGATCAGTACCTCAACCGGGTTTCCCGCGAGCCGGTCGGGCCGGATCGCCAGGAAATGTACGAACGCGGGTCGAACCATGTTTAGCGGCATCGTCACCGCATTGGGCGAAATTCTCGAGGTCGACGAAAAATCCGACGGCCTACGCCGGCTCGTCGTCGCCTGCAACTACGATCCCGATTCGATCGCGGTCGGCGCGTCAATCGCCTGTTCCGGAATTTGCCTCACAGTCGTCGAGCGCGGCGCCACAGGCAATCGGCCGTTCTTCGCCGTCGATGCAGCCGCGGAAACGCTGCGCTTGACCACCGCCGGTCATTGGCGGCGCGGAACGCGCATCAATCTGGAGCGCTCGCTTCGGCTCGGCGACGAGATGGGCGGGCACTTGGTCAGCGGTCACGTCGATGGGATCGCCGAACTCGTCACCCGTGACGATTTCCTTGACAGTGCCTCGTTTACGTTACGCGTGCCAACCTCACTGTCACGCTTTATCGCCGTCAAAGGCTCGGTCGCGCTCGATGGCGTCGCGCTGACCGTGAACAAGGTCGAGGACGACATGTTCTCGGTCTTGATCATTCCGCACACTCTGGACGTCACCACATTCGGCAAGCTCGATCCCGGCGCGCGCCTTAATCTCGAAGTCGACCAGCTGGCGCGTTATGTGGCGCGCTTACAGGAAACGTTGCCGCGCTGAGACGCGCTTGTGAGCGCCTGCTGGGCTTGGTACGACCACGCGTGCTCGAACAAGCCGGAGCGCAGTCATGGCCGGAGCGCGGCGAAGCAAGCTTAAGAGGAATAGCGGTAGGGGTACGCGCATACTCATCGTCGAAGCGCGTTTCTATGACGATATTGCCGATGCGCTGCTGGCGGGCGCGAGCAAAGTCCTCAAAGAGGCTGACGCTGAATTCGATTGTGTCACCGTGCCCGGCTCGCTGGAAATCCCGGCCGCGATCGCGATTGCCGTGGACGCGGCGAGAGCACGTCGGCGTCCCTATGATGGCGTGGTCGCGCTTGGCTGCGTCATTCGCGGCGACACCATCCATTTCGATATTGTTGCGCATCAATCCGCCCGCGGATTGATGGATCTTGCGGTGGCGCGCCAACTGCCGATCGGCAACGGCATTATCACGGTGGACAACGAGGCGCAGGCATGGGTGCGGGCCCGCCCGGAGGAGCAGGACAAAGGCGGCGATGCGGCGCGTGCTGCGCTCGCGATGGTTGGATTGAAGCGGCAGGCCGGGAAATAGCGCGATGGCGGGCAACGATCTAGATGGCTCTGACCGCAGCGGCACTGGCCGCAAGGCCAATCAGCGTGGCGCTGCCCGGCTGGCGGCCGTCCAGGCACTTTATCAGATGGAGCTTGCCGGCACCGGCTTGAATGAGATTTTGGCTCAATTCGAAAATCATTGGCTCGGGGGCGATTTGGAAGGGGTGCAATATCGTCCCGCGGAGGCTGCTTATTTCCGCGACATTGTCGGCGGCGTGGTGCGCGAGCAAAGTCATCTGGATCCCAAAATCGATGCGGCGTTGACCCGCGGCTGGCCGCTTAAGCGCATTGAAATGGTGCTTCGCGCAGTGCTGCGGGCAGGCGCCTACGAGCTTGCCTGCCGCAAGGATGTACCCGCACGGGTGGTCACTTCCGAATATGTCGACGTGGCCAGCGCCTTTGTCGACCAGGAAGAGACCGGGATGGTCAACGCGGTACTCGATCAACTGGCGCACCAGCTCCGTGCGGCCGAATTCGGCGGCGAATAGGCGGAGGCAGGATATGCCTTCGAATCAAGACGAAATTCGCAACGGCCTCTCCGGCGAGGAGCGCCTCGTTGAGCGCTACTTTCGGCCCCTGGCTACCGCTCCGAACGCGTTCGGTCTCGGCGACGATGCAGCCGTGCTCACGCCGCCCGCCGGTTGCGATTTGGTTCTGACCACCGATGGGGTGATTGCCGGAGTGCATTTTCTTCCCGAAGATCCGCCGCAAAGCATCGCGCGCAAGGCGCTGCGGATGAACCTCTCCGATCTCGCCGCGAAGGGCGCGACGCCGGCTGGATTTCTGTTGTCGATTGCGTTGCCGACCAACACACAGGAGTCGTGGGTCGCGGCCTTCGCCGAAGGTCTTGGCCAAGACATCAGCCACTATGACTGCCCGTTACTCGGCGGCGATACCGATCACACGCCAGGACCGCTTTCGATTTCCATCACCGCGTTTGGCACGGTACCGCGTGGTGGGATGGTGCGCCGCGCCACCGCCAAGCTTGGCGACATCATCGCTGTCACTGGCACCATAGGTGACGCCGCCCTTGGCGTTCTCTTGCATCGCGATGCAGATTTAGCCAAACGGTGGCGCTTATCGAGCGCGGCGAAGGATCATCTGCAGCAGCGCTATCTGCTCCCGCAGCCGCGCAATGCACTGGCTGACGCGCTTCGTGCGCATGCGTCGGCGGCAATGGACGTGTCCGATGGCCTCGCCGGGGACCTGGCGAAGCTATGCCGGGCCTCCAGGCTCGCGGCGGAAGTTGATGTTGACGCCGTGCCGTTGTCCGATGCGGCGCGCGCGGTGCTTTCCGCCGATGCCAAGCTGATCGAGCGCATCCTTACCGGCGGCGACGATTACGAGATCGTTTTGACGCTGTCTGCGGCCAAGTTCGGAGCTCTTCGGGCCGCCGCCGGCAACGCCAGTGTTCCACTGGCCAAGATCGGTCGGGTTATGAGCGGGCAGGGGGTTCGTTTCCTGCGCGAAGGAAAAGTCCTTTCCTTCGCCCGGCCGTCCTATAGTCACTTCTGAGCGACGAAGCAGCGCTACCGGCGATCCTACCGTCCGCTATAATCGGTGGTGGATCCCCCACTGGCACGGTTGTGGTTTTCTGGCATCAAAAAGGACAAGCCCATGGCTCGCGTAACGCAGAGAGCAAAGCATGCGCGAAAAGGTCAGCGCGCCGCGCGAAAACTGGACGCGGTTAGCCGCGGGCGCAGATCGGCCGGCAAAAAGCCGCCGCGCCGAAGCGCCAGCCCAGCGAGAACTCGCGCCAAGAGCAAATCGCGTGCGCGCCCGCACACCTTCATTGCCTCGCATCATCGGCCCGACGCCTTCGAGCAAGGGCTGCGTCGCTATGCGCATTACCGGGATCTCGGAATTGCCGGAGCGACCGGAGGCATGGTGCGGGCGCATGTGATCAAAATGATTCCACCCTGCGATCCAGCGGAAGTTTCCAAACGCCACTTCCACGATGTCGAGTTTCAGATGGTCTATGTTCTCAAAGGCTGGATCAAAGGCGAATACGAAGGCGCCGGCGTGGTTACCATGCGCGAAGGTTCGTGCTGGTTGCAGCCGCCAAAGATCAAGCACTCTGTGCTCGACTATTCCGACGATTGCGAACTCCTCGAGATCATCATGCCCGCGGATTTCGCAACCGTCGAATTGGAATGATCGGATCGGCGTGAATCAGGCTGAGATTGGGTCGTTCTCATGAAGTCGTCAGGCTCGCCGCAGGATTTCTCCATACTCGCCGAGCTTGAACGCAAAGTGTTGTGGCTCGCGACCTGGACGATTCACCACGCCAACCATGTACGCGACAACGCTGATGGGCTGAAAGTCGGCGGTCATCAGGCCTCGTGCGCATCGCTCGCGACCATTATGACGGCGCTCTATTTCCATACCTTGCGGCCGCAGGATCGCGTCGCCGTGAAGCCGCACGCTTCGCCCAACTTCCACGCGATCCAATATCTGCTGGGCCGGCAAACCCGGGATAAGCTCGAGGCTTTTCGTGGCTTTAAGGGCGCGCAGTCCTATCCGTCACGCACCAAGGACACCGACGACGTCGACTTTTCCACCGGATCGGTCGGACTCGGCGTCGCCCAGACTCTCTTTTCGGCTCTGGCCCAAGATTATGTGCGCTCCCACGGCTGGGGTCTTGCGCGGCCGGAAGGCCGCATGATTGCGCTTCTCGGCGATGCCGAGCTCGATGAAGGCAACATCTTCGAGGCCATGCTCGAGGGCTGGAAGCAGGGGCTGCGCAATTGCTGGTGGATTGTCGATTACAACCGGCAAAGCTTGGATGCCGTCGTCCGCGAGGGACTGTGGGAGCGCTATCAAAACCTGTTCCGCAATTTCGGCTGGGACGTGGTGCTGCTCAAATATGGCGCGCTTCAGCAGGCGGCGTTCGCCGAACCAGGCGGCGAGGTTTTACGCCGCTGGATCGATAATTGTCCGAACCAGCTCTATTCCGCCTTGGTGTTTCAAGGCGGAGCGGCATGGCGCAGGCGGCTCAATGATGAAATTGGCGATCAGGGGCCGGTCACCGCGCTGCTGGAGCGCCGTAGCGACGACGAGCTGGCGCAGCTGATGAACAATCTGGGCGGCCACGATCTTGGTTCAATTACTGCCGCTTTCGACGCAGTCGATCACGACCGGCCGGTTTGTTTTATTGCTTATACGATCAAAGGCTATGGGCTGCCGTTCGCCGGACACAAAGACAATCACGCCGGGTTGATGACACCGGCGCAAATGGAGACGTTTCGAAAGTCAATGAATATCCGTCGTGGCGAGGAATGGTCGCGCTTCGAGGGGCTCGAACATTCCGCGGCTGAAATTCAGACCTTTCTCGATCGCGTCCCATTTGCGAGCGCCGGCAACCGCAACTTGCAAGCGGAGCGAATCGCCGTGCCGGAGAGCCTCGCGGTGACAATCCAACCGCGAACCTCGACGCAACTCGGTTTTGGCGCACTGCTCAACGAGCTCGGTCGCGGCGACACAGCTGTGACGGCGCGCATTGTCACCGCGTCTCCGGACGTCACCGTGTCGACGAGCCTCGGACCGTGGGTGAACCGCCGCGGTCTGTTTGCCCGCGAGGCTTTGGCGGACACCTTTAAAAGCGAGCGCATCCCATCGACTTTCAATTGGGAATTCTCCCCGAAGGGACAGCACATCGAACTCGGCATTGCCGAGATGAACTTGTTCTCTGTGCTGGCCGCGCTCGGTCTGTCGCATGTCATCAATGGCGAGCGGCTCTTGCCGATCGGCACATTGTACGATCCGTTCATCGCCCGCGGACTCGATGCCCTGAACTACGCCTGTTATCAGGACGCGCGCTTCATCCTGGTCGCCACGCCGTCCGGAATCACTTTGGCGCCTGAAGGCGGCGCGCACCAATCGATCGCGGAGCCGCTTATCGGCATGGCGCAGGACGGGCTTGCGGCCTTTGAACCTGCCTTCGTCGATGAGCTGGCGATGATTGTGGCCTTCGCGCTGGATTACATTCAGCGCGAGGGTGGCGCCGAGCCTTCCGAACGAAATTGGCTGCGCGACGAGACCGGCGGATCCGTCTACCTGCGGCTCTCCACCAGGCCGATCGAACAGATCAAGCGCGACGTGACGCCGGCCCTGCGGCAATCCATTGTGGACGGGGCCTATTGGCTGCGAACCCCCGGCCCCAACTGCCAACTTGTGGTGGCGTATACCGGTGCAGTCGCGCCCGAAGCGATTCAGGCTGTCGGATTGATGGCGGAGGATCGACGCGATATCGGCTTACTCGCGATAACCTCGGCGGACCGCCTTAATGCCGGCTGGACTGCGGCGTGTCGGGCGCGCGAGCGCGGGCTCATCCACGCGCGTTCGCATATCGAAAGACTGTTTGCTGGCCTGCCGCGGCATTGCGGCATCGTCACGGTCTTGGATGGACACCCGGCGACGCTGGCCTGGCTCGGCGCCGTTAGTGGCCACCGCGTTCGCCCATTGGGTGTGGAGCACTTTGGTCAGACCGGTTCAATCGATGAGCTGTACCGGCATTATGGCATTGACGCCAATGCCATCATTGCCGCCGCGCAGGTAATCGCGCCCGGCCGTCCGATCCGCTACCTCGGAGCAGCATAAAACCTTCGGAACGGCTATCACCTGCCGTTGCGCGGCGGGGGCAAGTTTGGCAATGTCCGCGCCGATTTGCGCCGCCCGCATAGCCATTGTATGCGAGGCGCCTTCTTTACTGGGCCAGTCCGGGCGCTGGCCCTCCAGAACACCGGGGATTTCTGATGACGACTTTGTGGCTCATTGTTCTGTGCGGCGTATTGGCCATCATTTACGCTATCTGGGCCACCCGTTCAGTGCTGCAGTCCGATGCCGGCAGCGCTCGGATGCAGGAAATATCGGCCGCGGTGCGCGAGGGCGCTCAGGCCTATCTTAAGCGCCAGTATTCGACGATCGCGCTCGTCGGAATCGTCATCTTCCTGATCGTCGGATATTTTCTTGGCTGGCTGGTCGCTGTCGGCTTTGCCGTTGGCGCCGTTCTGTCCGGTTCCGCCGGCTTTATCGGCATGAACGTTTCCGTGCGCGCCAATGTGCGCACTGCCCAAGCGGCGATCAGCTCGCTTGCTGCCGGACTCGAAATTGCATTTCGCTCCGGCGCGATCACCGGACTACTGGTCGCGGGGCTCGCGCTTCTTGGCGTCACGCTTTATTTTGGTTTTCTCACCGGCACGCTGCATATGGCCCCCAATGACCGTGAGGTCATCGACTCACTCGTAGCGCTCGGTTTTGGCGCCTCATTGATTTCCATCTTCGCTCGTCTCGGTGGTGGCATTTTCACCAAGGGTGCGGATGTCGGCGGCGATCTCGTCGGCAAAGTTGAAGCCGGCATCCCCGAGGACGATCCGCGCAATCCCGCAACCATTGCCGACAATGTCGGCGACAACGTTGGCGACTGCGCGGGCATGGCAGCCGATCTTTTCGAGACCTATGCGGTGACTACCGTGGCGACGATGATTCTCGCGGCAATCTTCTTCAGCCCCGCCGGCGGTGACGTGTTGATGCGCATGATGACATTCCCGCTTACGATTGGCGGTGCCTGCATCATCGCATCGATCATCGGGACCTTCTTCGTCAAGCTCGGTCCCTCCCAATCGATCATGGGCGCGCTGTATAAGGGCATGATCGCGACGGCGATTTTGTCGTTGATCGGCATCGCGCTGGTCACTTATCTGCTGATCGGCTTCGGTCCGCTGCCGGGCGCCAATTATTCCGGTCTGACACTGTTCGTTTGCGGCATCGTTGGACTTGCGGTAACGGGATTCATCATTTGGATCACGGAGTTCTACACCGGCACCAATTTCCGACCGGTGCGCTCGATTGCGCTGGCTTCCTTGACCGGACACGGCACCAACGTCATTCAGGGGCTCGCGGTATCGCTCGAAGCGACCGCACTGCCGGCGCTGGTCATCATCGCCGGAATCCTGATCAGCTATAACCTCGCCGGCTTGTTCGGCATCGCAATCGCGGTGACCACGATGCTGGCGCTTGCCGGCATCGTGGTGGCGCTCGACGCCTTCGGTCCGGTCACTGACAATGCCGGTGGCATTGCCGAAATGGCGGGATTGCCCAAAGAAGTTCGCAAATCGACCGATGCACTGGACGCGGTTGGCAATACCACGAAGGCGGTAACGAAGGGCTACGCGATCGGCTCGGCCGGACTCGGCGCCTTGGTTTTGTTTGCGGCCTATAACGAGGACTTGAAATACTTCGTGGCCAATGCAGGGGCAAATTCATACTTCAAGGGCGTCGCGCCGGATTTCTCGCTGAACAATCCTTACGTCGTGGCCGGGCTCTTGTTCGGCGGCATGCTGCCCTATCTGTTCGGCGCTCTCGGTATGACGGCGGTGGGACGTGCGGCTTCCTCAATCGTCGAGGAAGTCCGACGCCAGTTCCGTGAACGGCCCGGAATTATGCAGGGTAGGGACAAGCCTGATTATGGGCGCGCGGTCGATATGCTGACCCGAGCCGCGATCAAAGAAATGATCGTTCCGTCGCTGCTGCCGGTTCTGTCGCCGATCGTCGGCTATTTCATCATCTATTTCGTTGCCGGAGGCGGGACACAGGGCAAATCGGCAGCGTTCTCGGCGCTTGGCGCCATGTTGCTAGGCGTCATCGTAACCGGACTGTTCGTTGCCATATCGATGACATCGGGCGGCGGCGCCTGGGACAACGCCAAAAAATACATCGAAGATGGCCATTACGGCGGCAAGGGCTCCGATGCCCACAAGGCGGCGGTGACCGGCGACACTGTCGGGGATCCTTACAAGGATACTGCCGGGCCGGCGGTCAATCCGATGATCAAGATCACCAATATCGTGGCGCTATTGCTGCTCGCGGTGCTCGCCCACTAGCCAGCATTAGCCCGCCCGCCAGATCCGCTCCAGCACAGGGTAGATCAGCTTCCCTTACCCTGCAGGTTATGGACGATCGTCGATATCAGATTGAGGTCGTTGCCGCTTGTGGGCGTTGTGCGACTCACGAAGTCAAAGATCTTGCCGTCTTTCAGCCCGTACTCGGCGAGGCGCTGAACTTTTCTATCCCTGTCGAAATAGACCGCTATCACCCGCTGATCGGTGACCTTTGTTCGCATAAACGAAATCTCTCGTTCGGCCTTCTGCGAGATGTAATAGAACGCTTCACCGCTCACCGTAGCCACCGTTGACGGTGTACCGAGAACCAGCAGAACCTGTTCCTGCGATGCCCCGAGGGGAATTTGTTCAAGCGCACCTTCCGGCAGCACGTAACCGCGCTGGAAGGTCTCACTACCGCAGCCTGACACGCTCATCGCAGCCGCAATGGCACAGGCCAGAGCCGCGCCCCGGTATCGATTACGACCTCGACTACCCCGCATCCACATCCCTAACTTGCACCCGACCGAAAGCTGGCGTTACCTCAAAACCGGGGCTTAGCAAACTATCGGCCTTGGCCGACGCCCAATTTGGGCGCCGCGACGCCCCGTAAGCTAATGATCCTGAAGCGCTTTCGCTTAAATCCCCGTAGCCGCAAGATCGACGACCTCTATGGCGCGATCGTGGCGCAGTCGCGCTGTGCGGCCTTTTACACCGGCTACGGCGTACCCGACACCATGGATGGGCGCTTTGACCTCGTTGTCCTTCATATCGTCCTGCTGCTGGCGCGCTTGGATCGGGCGGGGCCATCGGCACGCGGCGTTGGCCAGAACCTGTTCGATCTTTTTTGCCGAGATCTCGATGCCAATCTGCGGGAAATGGGCGTCGGCGATCTAGCCGTTCCAAAGCGAATGCGGCAGTTTGGCGAAGCGTTCTACGGAAGACAGGCGGCCTATCTTGCCGCCTTTGATGCGCCGGACGGGCAGGAGCTTGAGAAGGCGCTGGCGCGTAATATCTTCGGGGACGTGAAAGGGACTGGAGCGCGCCGTATGGCGCGTTACGTGCGCGCTTTAGCGCGCCAGCTTGAGGTCCACGATCAAGCGGCCCTATTGCGCGGCGCTGTGGCTTTTCCCGACCCGGAGTCTGTTCCGATGCCCGACCCCAAAGCGCCAGATTCGGCCGCACCATGGCACATCCTGGTGGCGGTGGAGGAGGTTCCCGAGACCGGCCAGCATTTCGATCTTGTCGCCGATGCGCCAATACGCGCCGCGGTTGCGAAAATCGCGGGGCTGCGGGACCTGCCGCGATTTGAAGCCAATTTCGATGTCACCCGCGGCGGCGGCGGCCTGCATGTCGTCGGATCGATCTCCGCGACCGTCGGACAGAATTGTGTCGTCACGCTCGAGCCGCTGGCCAATGAGGTCGAAGAGACGATCGATCTCGTATTCGAACCGCCACAGCGGCTTGCGGAATCGGCCGAGAACGAAGGCCAGCACCATGGCGTGAAATGGAATGACCCGGAACCGCTCGTAGGCGGCGCCGTCGATTTGGGAGCGCTGGCGACCGAGTTCCTGATTCTTGGTCTTAATCCCTATCCGCGCAAACCTGGTGCGGTTTTCGAACCGCCGCAGGATGCCAAGCGTGACCAGGGACCCTTTGCCGCGCTTGGCGGTTTGGCAAAGCGCCAGGACAATGGCTGACGGCCGCTCTTCCCATGGGTGTTGTGTCCCGGCCTCGAACCGCTATTCTCGCAGCTGGGTGCTTTGCAGTGCGGACGTCGAGTTGTTGCAAAGATGTTCCCAGTGCCAGCGCGTCGGTGCGCGAGAGCTGTGAACGTCAGGGACAAAAATCGCTTCACAACCATGGGTTTGCAGCTGTCACTTTGAGTCGAAAATTCGCATGAAAGCAGGTCACGCCCGCTTGCGAATTTCGGCTCCGGCACAGTCGTGACCGCACGGTCGTCCAATGGCAGATAAGGTCCGTATTGCGCTTGATGCGATGGGAGGGGATCACGGTCCCGGCGTGGTCGTTGCCGGCGCCGAGCTTGCGCTCTCGCGTCATCCCGACAGTGAATTCCTTTTGTTCGGGAACTCGTCCCTAATTGCTCCGTTCCTCGACGCCCGACCGGAACTTAAGGCGCGCTCGCGGCTCACCCACAGCGAAGTGGCGGTGCGAATGGAGGACAAGCCGAGCCAAGCATTGCGTTACGGCCGCTGGAAATCGTCGATGTGGCTCGCGATCGACGCGGTGAAAAAGGGCGACGCCGACATGGTTGTCTCCGCGGGCAATACCGGCGCGCTCATGGCCATGTCGAAATTCAACCTCAAAACCCTGCCGGGGATCGAACGGCCGGCCATAGCGGCGCTGTGGCCGACGCTCCGAGGCGAGTCGATCGTGCTCGACGTGGGCGCGTCAATCGGCGCGGACGCCGATCACCTCGTCGATCTGGCTTTGATGGGTGCAGCCACCGCACGAATTCTGTTTGGTTTGCCGCGGCCCACGGTCGGTCTTCTCAATATCGGCGTGGAGGAGGCGAAAGGGCTTGAACAAGTGCGCGAGGCGGGGCGCATCCTGCGTGAGGAAAACTTCGCCGATGTCGAATACAAGGGCTTCGTGGAGGGTGACGATATCGGCCGCGGCAAGGTTGACGTGGTCGTCACAGAAGGCTTTGCCGGGAATATTGCGTTGAAAACCGCCGAAGGTACCGCTCGTCAAATTGGCGAATATCTCAAAGGCGCGATGAGCCGGTCGCTAAGCGCACGCATCGGCTATTTGTTCGCGCAATCCGCCTTTCGGCAGTTGCGAGAGCGGATGGATCCGCGCCGCGCCAATGGCGGGGTCTTCCTTGGATTGAATGGCATTGTGATCAAGAGCCACGGCGGGACCGATGCCGAAGGCTTTGCTGCCGCGATCGAGCTTGGCCATGGCGTAGTGCGGGACGAACTCTTGGCGCGAATACGCGCTGCGCTTGCTCGGCATGTGAGGTCACGGCCGGAGCCGGTGGGCCAAATGCTCGGCGGAGCGGCTTCGTGACTGTGCTTCGCTCGGTGATGCTCGGCTGCGGCAGCTATTTGCCAAGTCAGATCCTCACTAACGAGGAACTCGCTCGCAAGGTCGACACCTCCGATGACTGGATTGTTCAGCGCACCGGCATCCACGAACGCCGTATCGCGGCGCCGGGCGAACATACGTCGCACATGGCGATACGAGCGGCGCAGGCAGCGCTTGTGCATGCTCACGTCGACGCGCAATCGATCGATCTGATCGTCCTCGCCACCTCCACGCCCGATAATACGTTCCCCGCAAGCGCGGTTTCGGTTCAGGCCGGCCTCGGCATCACTCACGGCGCCGCGTTCGACTTGCAAGCAGTGTGCTCGGGTTTCGTTTATGGCCTGGCTACGGCGGACTCGCTGCTGCGAACCGGTTCGTTCTCGCGGGCCTTGGTGATCGGAGCGGAGACTTTCTCGCGGATTCTTGATTGGACCGACCGCTCTACCTGCGTGCTGTTCGGCGATGGCGCCGGCGCGGTGGTCCTCGATGCCCAGCAGCAGCCGGGATTGCGCGATGATCGAGGCGTACTCACAGTGCGGCTGCGCTCCGACGGCCGCCACAAATCGAAACTCTATGTGGACGGCGGCCCCTCTGCCACTGGCACCGTCGGCCACCTGCGCATGGAGGGCCGCGAGGTGTTCCGGCATGCGGTGGCAATGATCACCGATGTGGTCGAGGACGCTTTCAAAGTGACCGGCTACACGGCCAATGACATCGATTGGTTTATTCCGCATCAGGCGAATAAGCGAATCATTGACGGGTCGGCCCATAAGCTCGGGATCGCGCCCGGAAAGATCGTCACCACGGTCGACCGCCACGGTAATACGTCAGCGGCATCGATCCCGCTCGCTCTCGCTGACGCGGTGGCCGACCGCCGCATCAAACGCGGTGATCTGTTGTTATTCGAAGCCATGGGCGGTGGCTTCACGTGGGGGGCGGCGCTGGTGCGCTGGTAGACCGCTCGATATCTCGATTTGCGCCGACCGCCGCGCGGAAGCCCCGTTGACCCTGCGGCAACAAGCTAATATCGTTGATAATTCAGCACGATATGCGATCGACATTCGCTCGATCCATCGCTCGATCTACAGTGCTCGGGGCTGGCCATGACGGGAAAGACGGTCACGCGTGCAGACTTGTGTGAGGCGGTCTATCAAAAGGTCGGCTTGTCGCGCACCGAGTCCGCGACGCTCGTCGAACTCGTGCTCAAAGAAATTACCGACTGTCTCGAGCGCGGCGAGACCGTGAAATTGTCGTCTTTCGGCTCGTTCGTCGTGCGCAAAAAAGGCCAACGTATCGGCCGCAATCCCAAGACCGGCAAGGAAGTACCGATTTCGCCGCGCCGCGTCATGGTGTTCAAGCCGTCGGCCATCCTCAAACAGCGTATCAATTCCGGGACGGATGGCGCCGAGGCGCCATAAGCGCGAGGTCGTTGGACGTGGAAAAAGCGCCGGACGCGTTCCGCACCATCAGCGAAGTTGCCGACGAAATCGACGTGCCGCAGCACGTTCTGCGGTTTTGGGAAAGCCGCTTCTCCCACATCCGGCCGATGAAACGCGGCGGCGGCCGCCGCTATTACCGGCCTGACGATGTCGATCTGTTGCGCGGCATCCGTCATCTGCTTTACGGCGAAGGCTACACAATCCGCGGCGTTCAACGCATTTTGCGCGAGCATGGCGGCGCCTTCGTACAAAACGTCTGGCGCGTGGGCGCCGAACCGGCGCCGCCGCCGCTTGAGGAGGATGCTCAAGACGCTGCATCGGGATCGGCGGAGGAACACGCCGAACCGGGTTTGTTTTCAGAACTTGGCGAGAAGGTCCCGACCGCTGAGGACAGCATCGGTAGCGGCGAGAACCGGCGAAAGCTGGAGATGGCGCTCGATGAACTGATTGCCTGCCGCCGCATCATCGACGGCGTGCTTCAGCAGGACTGAAAATTCCTTATCATTCCTTGGGTCCAAGGTTTTATCGGCGACAGATCGCCGGCACGCCATGTCGTTCATCGCATGAGCCTGGACGCCACTTTAACGATTGTGTCGCAGCGGCCGCCAAGAGACACTGCCCGGTGCGGCCTTTAAGGTAACAGTCATTCGATCAACGCCGCGGCGGGGACCCGCATGATCCGAAAGTTTCACGTTTTATACGTTGGTCAAATCGAACTCGAAAACATTGGCCTCAACGGAACGCCGGCGAATGACCGTCGCTATTCGGACGAGCGCCTGCGCGAAGCTTTCAATACGGCGCGTGACGTCGCGCAGCTCATGGACGAGCTTGGATTCGACGTGCTGTGGACCGCCGAGCATCATTTTCAGCGTGAAGGCTATGAGGTCTTCCCCAACCTGATCCAACTCGGCCTGTGGCTCGCCACCCAGACCAAACGCCTGAAATTCGGTTGTGCCTTTAACGTCCTGCCGATGTGGCATCCGATCCGGCTCGCCGAAGATTACGCCATGGCGGACATCGTCACCGACGGCCGCATCATCATGGGCGTCGGCCGCGGCTACCATACGCGCGAGGTCGAGACATTCGGCGCGCCGCTTCTCGACGCCGAGAAAAACCGCGAACTGTTTGAAGAACAGCTTCGACTGCTGCTGAGCTGTTTCAACGAGCAATCGTTTCACTTCAAGGGTAAGTACTACGAGTGTCCGCCGCCGGTCGATTATCGCGGTTATCAGCTCAAGGACATTACGCTGGTGCCGCGGCCAAAGCATCTGCCGGTCGAGATTTGGATGCCGATCGCCAGCGGCAAAACCATCGAGCTCATGGCGCAATACGGTCTCAAAGCCATGGTCACGCTCAATGGCGAAAAAATTCTAGATGACGTTGTCCGCGCTTATCATGCTGCCTGTCTCAAGCGCGGCCAAAACAAACAACTCGGCCAAGACATGATTTGGGGCGCCGGCGTCTACCTGGCCGGCAGCCGCGAAGAAGCCATTCGCCGGCTTGAACCCGCGCACGACGAACGATTCAAATGGTTTGCGCCGTTCGGCTTCGTGCGTTACGCGGACGAACAGGGCCGCACCTGGGGCTCACCCGGCGCGCCTGCCCGCACTCCGTCGCTGCGCGATGGCGTTGATCAGAAGGCTTGGTTCTGCGGAATGCCGAGCGAGGTGATTGCAGGCATCAAGTCAATCGAAGCGAAATATCCCGGGCTTGATAGCTTTATGATTCATTGGGCCGAGGGACTGCCGCCGGCGGAATTTAAAGAGCAGCTGCGCTGGTTCGCCAAAGACGTGATGCCGGCATTCAAGCGCGCTTAGGGCGTCTACTCATAGACCACGCGGCGCCAACGTCCGCTTTCTAGCTAAGATCGGCGAACCCGCCTCGATGTCTGGTTTTGACCCATGCCGGACCTCGCTTGATGTCCGTAATGAGCCTCATACGCAACATGGCGGGTGATGGGGCAGGCGCGCGCTACGAGGAAATTCCCAACGATAGAGGCCGCCTCAGAGAGGCGGCCTCTTCTTTAGGAGCCGAACGGCTTGGGGTTCGGGGGATGGGGTAGCCGCTCAGCTTAGCCTTACTGGCACCTTTCTAGCGTACACACATCTAGCACTTGGTCTGTTCCCACTATCCATCCGTATAGGGGCGCCCTAGGTCAACGCTGAAATGAAAGCGACGATCGCAGGTGGCCCTGCTCACAGTCTTCGCCAGCGAAAAATGAGACCACCTAGCCACAGGCAGCGACGTGCCCAGTGAAGCGAATTTGCGGAACCTGGTCAGCCATCAAGTGCCCGACAGAAAAGGGTTTTTGCTGGCTTGGTTCGATGTTTTTGATCTAAGTCAATTTTCTGTCGCACCGGCACTGCATACATCAGAAAAACAAGCTGCCTCAATCCGATTTACCCGAGCCCACGATTAACGTTGCGATCAAAGAACCATCGTGAAACAACTAATTGGCCGCGATGGAATGGGCTTATGTTTGAGGAATTAATATACGAGTTTTAGCGATGCCCACGCGGAACAGGTTCTCTGTTAGGCTCACGCTGATCGGAATCGCAGCGCCGCCATTGGCGCTAGGTCTCCTCGCGCGGTGCAATCGAGATGATCTCAATCAATTTCACGAAAAGTAGAAGCTATGAAGCCTCTCGAGACGTCAGATCTTAAGGCCGCCGAGACGGCGTTGGCGCACCACGAGAGGGCGAACACACCTGTGAAGTCGATTTCGAACCTGCCGCCGACATCACGGCAAATCCGCTCTGCGTTGTCGATTGCTGTTGTTTTAGTTGTGAGTTATGGCGCGAGCGTACCGTTCGCCAACGTGCCGCTACCGCCTTCGAGAGGTATTCTTTCAGCGGTATTGACGCTTATATTTGCAACAAACCTCATAACGGCTGTCCTAATTTTCAGTCAATCTTCCATCAATGGGTCGCGCGCACTTCTGGTGCTCGCAAGCGGCTATCTTTTTTCGTCACTAATCATGATTCCTTATGTGCTTACTTTTACAGGGACGTTGGGGCCCGAAGCAGTCATTGGTTCAAGTATTCAAACCTCACCATTTTTATTCAACATATGGCATTTTGGCTTTCTAACCGCTGTGACCTGCTACGCATTGACCAGACACCTGCCGCCGACGGCAGCTCGACCTCCGATAGGTTGGAGCGTTATTTTGGTGGTTGGCCTTATCTGCGTTCTGGTGTGGATCATCATTGCGCACGGTGACCTTCTTCCCAATTTTATTGCAGATGATGCCAAACTAGCACCTTCAGGGCATTACATACCCGGCGTCGCTTTGTTTCTTGGCGTTTTGGCACTAACCGCAGTGTGGTCGCGTCGCGTATCAGTGCTTGACCTCTGGCTATCACTGGTCGTTCTCTCGATCGTCCTGGAACTGTCGCTTGTAACGTTTTTCATTGTCGATCGAAACGCCCTAGGGGCGTATTTTATCCGCGCGTACTTGGCTGTGGCCGGAACACTTGTACTCTCAGTATTGCTTTCTGAGAACGCAAAGCTTTATGCGACGATTGCGCGATCGAACGTCATGTTGCAACGAGAACGCCAAAATAAAATGATGAATTTGGAGGCGATGGCGGCCTCCATTTCACATGAGGTGCGCCAACCTCTGGCAGCGATCGTGTCAAATGGCAGCGCGGCATTACGGTTTCTTGACCATGCGCCGCCCAATCTCGAAGAGGTTCGATCGGCTTTGACGAGGCTATTAAGGGACAGTCATCGAGTCGAACAAGTATTCGACAGTCTTCGTGCTTTGTTTGGAAAACGTGATCAAGGAATGGAACCCATCAATGCAAATGAAATCGTGCTAGAGGCACTCCGCATTTTCCGCGACGAGTTGCGCAATCATAGAATCGTTGCCCGTACTCACCTTACCTCCGAGTTGTTACCAATCATGGGGAATAGAGGCCAATTGCTGGAGGTCATCATAAATTTGATTCACAATGCGATCGAAGCAATGGATGGGGTTAAGGCTGACCGTCGTGTGCTGCAAGTCAAAACCCAGCTCGATGGCGATTCAGTACTTTTGACAGTGGAGGACTCTGGACCAGGCATCGATCCAAATAAGATGACTAGCATATTTGACGCCTTCGTTACGACCAAGCAGCACGGGATGGGACTGGGATTAGCCATCTGCCGGACGATCGTGGAGCGCCATGCAGGAAAAATGTTTGTCGTACCAGCTGATCCTCACGGCTGCGTTTTTAAGGTCGTCTTACCGATCGGAACCCCTGATTTGCAGAAAGCTGAACACGAACTCGAGCAATCGCCCGGCGAATGATGAACCCGCGACCCCACGAGCAAGCGATTGTTTTCATCATAGACGACGATGAAGGCTTGCGCGAAGGCCTTGCAGCCCTTTTTAGTTCAGTCGGATTGCAAACCAGGCTATTCGCCTCGGCCCCAGAATTCCTGCAGGCTAAGCTGCCGGAAACTCCGAGCTGCTTGGTGCTCGATGTCCGGCTTCCGGGGCTCAGTGGGCTTGAGTTTCAAGCTGATCTGGCTAAGGCCAACATTCAAATTCCAATCGTGTTCATGACTGGGCACGGCGACATTCCGATGACCGTGCGAGCCATGAAAGCGGGAGCGGTGGAGTTTCTGACCAAGCCGTTTCGCGATCAAGACATGCTCGATGCGGCTCAGCTTGCAATCGAACGGGATCGTGGGCGGCGCAAAGATGAAAGCGCAAACCGCCAGCTTAAGGCGAGTTTCGGCACGCTTACCTCGCGCGAACGACAAATCATGAGTTTGGTAGTTGCCGGTCTGATGAATAAGCAAATCGCCGGCGAAGTTGGATTGACTGAAGTAACGGTCAAACTTCACCGTGGCAATATGATGCGAAAGATGGGTGCAAAATCAGTCGCTGAATTGGTGCGCATGGCCGATCTATTGGGCGTCCGCCGGGAAACGGCGTGACCTCCTATACGAAGGTATAGGTCATCCTAAGAATCGACTATTCGCAAACGAAGGTTTTATGACTAGGTCTTTGCTTGGGGCAATCAGCCTCCAGAGGATCCTTGATTTTCTATCATGATAGTTATTGTCGATGATGACGAATCGATGCGCGAGGCCACCAAATTCCTGGTTATCTCGCTTGGATATTCCGTCCTAACGTTTGCCTCCGCGGAAGAATATTTAGCATCGGACCACGTTTCGGCGACGTCTTGCCTGATCAGCGACTTGAGGATGCCGGGCATGAGCGGAGTTGAACTACAAAAGCGATTGATTGCCGACGGACACCGCATTCCAATGATTTTCGTGACGGCATTTTTCAATGAACAAGTCCGGGCGCGTGCCTTGCAAGCCGGCGCTTTGGGCTTTTTGAGCAAACCTTTTGAAGATCGATGTCTGATCAAGTGCCTCGACAAGGCCCTCAAAAGCGATACGGCAGACTTC